>NZ_JBNXUO010000048.1:0-28589 GCF_050563535.1 Falsiroseomonas sp. CW058 | reverse complement strand
CGCCGGGTCCGGAACTCCGTCAACACGCACCTGACGCATCCGTGACATGGCTGCATCCCACCCGGAAACCCTTGACGAAACTCTCCACCGTCTCGGTCGCGCAGCGGTCAACCCGTTGACTTGCCTGCCCTTCGCCAAGAGGGTCCGCGCCTCATCACCCGGGACCGGACCATTGATACCCTCGCCGATGCGGCTCGCCCTCTGCCTTGCCCTCAGCCTCGCCGCCCTCCCCGCATTCGCGGGACCGCCCGGGGAGGCGCAGCGCGTGGTCACCGTGCGGCGCGGCGATACGCTGGCGGAACTGCTGGAGGGGGCCGGCGTCGCGCGGGCCGAGGCCGCGGCGGCCGTCACTGCCCTTGCCCCGCATTTCCCGCCGCGCCGCCTGGCGGTCGGGCAGGAGGTCGGGCTGCGCCTCGATACGGGCCGGGACAACGCCCTGCTCGCCCTGGAGATCGAGGTGGCGCCAGGCCGCACCATCGCCCTTCAACGGGATGGCGTTGCCTGGGCGGTGGATGAACATGTCATCCCGCGCCAGCGCCATCTGGCCCGCATCGAGGTGCCGATCCTCGGCGGGGTCTTCCTGACGCTGACGCGTGCCGGCATGCCCGCGCCGCTCGTCCACAGTCTAATACGCGCGCTTTCGCATGAGGTGGATTTCCAGCGCGACATCCAGCCGGGTGACCAGATCGCCGTCGCGTTCGAGCGTCTCCGCGCCCCGGATGGCGACCTGCTGGGCCATGGGCAGTTGCTGCACGCCGCACTCACCCTGTCCGGCCGCATCGTCGAGGTCTGGCGGCACCATGATGCGGAAGGTGAGGCGGCCTGGTTCCACGGCGATGGCCGGCCGTTGTCCGGCGGCTTCCTGCGCACGCCGCTCGATGGCGCGCGGCTCACCTCCGGCTTCGGCATGCGCCAGCACCCCGTGCTGAGCTTCAGCCGCCGCCATGAGGGCCTGGACTTCGCGGCCCCGACCGGCACCCCCGTCTATGCCGCTTCCGACGGGGTGGTGGTCTCGGTGCGCTTCGAGCGAGGCTATGGCCGCACCGTCCGCCTCCGGCACGGCAGCGGGATCGAGACGGTCTATGCCCATCTGTCGCGCACGCCGCGGGACCTGGCGGCGGGCGACCGCGTGCGGCAGGGGGACGTCATCGGCAATGTCGGCTCGACCGGGATGTCGACGGGGCCGCACCTGCATTACGAGGTTCGCGCCGGCGGGCGGGCGCTCGACCCGTCGCGGGCGGAGCTTCCCTCCGGCGAGCGCCTGCGCGGGGCCGCGCTTGCCAGCTTCCATGACCGCCGGCGCGACCTTGCGCGGCAATTCGCCCTGATCTCGGCCGGGCGGACGGAGGTGGCGCTCGCGGAGTAGGGCGCGGCGGTCGCCCGGCATCAAGCGCCCGCCAGGCTCTCCGACCGGCCCTGATCCCCGGCAAGGCGGCTCGGCAGCAATTCGCCGCGCCGCTCCAGCAGGGGATGGGCGATCATCGCGACATGGGCGGAGATGCGACGGAGGTCGCGCACGGCGTCGAGCAGCAGCCCGGCCGCGGCGCCGCCCTCGGCCGCCGACAGGTCGGCGGCCTCGGCCATGCCGCGCAGCGCCTCGCGCTCGGCCTCGCGCAGGGCCTCCTTCTCCCGCACCAGGCGGCGGGCGGCCTCGGCGTCCTCGCGCATGAAGACCGCGACGGCGAGGCGCAGCTGCGATTGCAGGCGAAGGTGCAGCCCCGTGATCTCCGCCGCGACCGCGGCAGGCAGGGTGAAGCCGCGCCGGTGGCGCTTGGCGGCCAGCGCCAGCAGGTCCCGCTCCAGCACATCGCCTGCATGTTCGAGCGAGACGGCGAACAGCCGCAGCTCCTCCAGGCGGCGCAGGTCGTCCTCGCCCAGCGCCTCACGCGGGATGCGGGCGAGGTAGGCCTGCACCTGCCGGTGCAGCCGGTCCACCACGTCATCCAGCCGCCGCGCCGCCTTCGGCGCGTCGCGGTCGCCTTCCTGGAAGGCGCCGGTGGAGGCCACCAGCATCGCCTCCACCGTGTCGGCGATGCGCAGCACCTCCCGCGCGGCATTGGCGAGCGCGACGGGCGGCGTGCCGAGCGCGTCGGGGTCGAGGTAGCGCGCAGCACCGGGGTCCTCGGCCGGCGGGCGGTCGGGCACCAGCCGTTCCAGCCCGCGTGCCAGCACGCCGAGCAGCGGCCAGGCGAGGATGGCGGTGGCGAGGTTGAAGGCCAGGTGCAGCTGCGCCGCGAGCAGGGCCGACGCCGTGCCGAACAGGGGAAGGACCAGCGGCATCGCCGCCAGCGCCAGCGCCACCCCGGCCAGCCGGTTGACGAGGTTGCCGAGCGCGACGCGCAGCCGCGCCCGGTCCGGCCCCGCTTCCCCCATCGCGCCGAGCAGCGGGTTCACCGCGCTGCCGAGATTGGCGCCCAGCACCATCGCCGCCGCCGCCTCGGGCCCGAGCGCGCCGGTGCCGGCGAGAGAGGCGATGAACAGTACCGCCGCCACCGAGGAATGCGCCGCCCAGGCGAGCAGGGCCGCGAGCAGCAGGTTCGGCAGCCACATCCGCGCCACCGCATCGAGCACGCGCAGCAGTTCGGGCGAGTGCTCCACCGGCGCCATGCTGGCCGAGAGCAGGTGCAGCGCCGTCAGCATCAGCCCGAGCCCGATGGCAGCGCGCCCAAGATCCCGCGCGCGGCTGCCGCGGCCGCTGCGGAATGCGATGACGCCGGCCAGGATCATGGCGGGCGCAAGGACCGCGACCTCGAAGGACAGCGCGACCACGATCAGCGCCGTCCCGATATTGGCCCCCAGCATCGCCGCCAGCGCCGGCGCCAGCGCCACCCCCGCCCCGGCGGCGAAGGACCCGACCATCAGCGCGGTGGCGGTGCTGCTTTGCAGGGCGGCGGTGGCCAGCAGGCCGGCGCAGGCCGCCCGCACGCGCCCGCCCAGCGCGACGCCCAGCACATGGCGCAGCCGCATCCCGAAGGCGCGCTGGACCCCGGTCTGCACCATGTGCAGCCCCCAGAGCAGCAGCGCGGCCTCCCCCGCCAGTTCGACCAGCAGCAGCGCCTGCGACACGATGGACCACCCCTCCTGTCATAAAAGTGAAACAGGAAGGGTAGGCCCGCCGGGTGGCGAGAAAAAGACCCCTTCCCCGCACGGAAGGGGGAGGTCCGCGCCCCCGCGACATGGCCGCGAATGCGCGGGCGATCGCCCCCCTTCGCCCCGGTGGGCGAAGGGGGGCGGCGCCTCAAGCCGCGGCGCGCTGTTCCGCCGGCGGCTCCTCCGGGCGCACATCCAGCCCATCGGGGCCGGCGGTGACGCGCAACTGCTGGCCGTCCCTGACCTTCCCTTCCAGCAGCAGGTTCGCCAGCCGGTCCTGCAGGCTGCGCTGGATGACGCGCTTCAGCGGGCGCGCGCCATAGGTCGGGTCGTAGCCGGCCTCGGCCAGCCACTCCATCGCGGAGGGGTCGAGGTCGAGCGCGATCTTGCGGTCCTCCAGCAGCTTCCGCAGCCGGCCGAGCTGGATGTCCACGATCGCCGCCATGTCGCCGCGCGCAAGCCGCCGGAACAGCACGATCTCGTCCAGCCGGTTCAGGAATTCCGGCCGGAAGCGGTCGCGCACCGCCCGCATCACGGCGGGGCGCGCCTGCTCGATCTCCGCGCTCTCCGGCAGTTCCGCGATGGCCTGGCTGCCGAGGTTGCTGGTCAGCACGATGATGCAGTTGCGGAAATCCACCGTCCGCCCCTGCCCGTCCGTCAGCCGCCCGTCGTCGAGCACCTGCAGCAGCACGTTGAAGACGTCGTCATGCGCCTTCTCCACCTCGTCGAACAGCACGACCTGGTAGGGGCGGCGCCGCACGGCTTCCGTCAGCGCCCCGCCCTCGTCATAGCCGACATAGCCCGGCGGCGCGCCGATGAGGCGGGAGACGCTGTGCTTCTCCATGAACTCCGACATGTCGATGCGGGTCATCGCCCGCTCGTCGTCGAACAGGAACTGCGCCAGCGTCTTCACCAGCTCCGTCTTGCCGACGCCGGTCGGGCCGAGGAACAGGAAGCTGCCGATCGGCCGGTTCGGGTCCTGAAGCCCGGCGCGCGCGCGGCGGACCGCCTTGCTGACCGCTTCCAGCGCCTCCTCCTGCCCGACCACGCGGCGGCGCAGCTCGTCCTCCATGCGCAGCAGCTTGGCGCGCTCGCCCTCCAGCATCTTCTCGACCGGGATGCCGGTCCAGCGGGAGATGACGGCGGCGATGCCTTCCTCGGTCACCGCCTCGTTCACCAGGCGCGAATCGCCGTCCCCGGCAGCGCCCAGCTTCTTCTCGAGCTGCGGGATGGTGCCGTAGAGCAGCTCGGACGCCTTCGCCAGGTCGCCCCGGCGCTGCGCCAGCTCCACCTCCGTGCGGGCGCGATCCAGCTCCTCCTTGACCTTCTGGCTCTCGACGACCTTGGCCTTCTCCGCCTCCCAGCGCTGCGTCATCTCGCGCGAGCGTTCCTCGAGGTCGGCGAGCTCCTTCTCCAGCTTCTGCAGCCGGTCGCGGGACGCGACGTCGCTCTCCTTCTTCAGCGCCTCGCGTTCGATCTTCAGGCGCATGAGGTCGCGGTCGATCTCGTCCAGCTCCTCGGGCTTGCTGTCCACCGCCATCCGCAGGCGGGACGCGGCCTCGTCCATCAGGTCGATGGCCTTGTCGGGCAGGAAGCGGTCGGTGATGTAGCGGTTGGACAGCGTCGCGGCCGCAACCAGCGCGTTGTCCGCGATGCGGACGCCGTGGTGCAGCTCGTACTTTTCCTTGATGCCGCGGAGGATGGAGATGGTGTCCTCCACGCTCGGCTCGCCCACCAGCACCGGCTGGAAGCGCCGCGCCAGCGCCGCGTCCTTCTCGACATGCTTGCGGTACTCGTCGAGCGTGGTGGCGCCGACGCAGTGCAGCTCGCCGCGGGCGAGGGCGGGCTTGATGAGGTTGGAGGCGTCCATCGCGCCATCCGCCTTGCCCGCGCCGACCAGCGTGTGCATCTCGTCGATGAACAGGATGATGTCGCCGGCGGCGTCCTCCACCTCCTTCAGGACACCCTTCAGCCGTTCCTCGAACTCGCCGCGGTACTTGGCGCCGGCCACCATCGCGCCGAGGTCGAGCGCCATGACGCGCTTGTCCTTCAGCGCCTCCGGCACGTCGCCCTTGACGATGCGGAGCGCGAGCCCCTCCACGATGGCGGTCTTGCCCACGCCCGGCTCGCCGATCAGCACGGGGTTGTTCTTGGTGCGGCGGGCGAGGACCTGGATGGCGCGGCGGATCTCCTCGTCGCGGCCGATCACCGGGTCGAGCTTGCCCTGCCGCGCCGCCTCGGTGATGTCGCGCGCGTACTTCTTCAGCGCGTCGAACTGCTCCTCGGCGTTCTGGCTGCCCACCGTGCGGCCCTTTCGGAGGTCGGCCACCGCCTTCTCCAGCCTCTGCGGGTCGGCGCCGGCGGCGCGCAGCGCGCGGCCCGCGCCCGTGTCGCTCGCGGCGATGGCCTGGAGCAGGCGGTCCTGCGCCACGAATTCGTCACCGGCCCGCTGCGCGAGCTGCTGCGCGGCGTCGAGCGCGCGGACGATCTCCGGCGTGAACTGCGGCTGGCCCGCGCCGCCGCCCTTGACGGCGGGCTGCTTCGCAAGCTCCGCCTCGACCGCCGCCTTGGCCTTCGCGGGGTCGCCGCCGCCAGCGCGGATCAGCCCGGCCGCCGCGCCCTGCTCGTCGTCGAGCAGCGCCTTCAGCAGGTGTTCGGCGGTGACGCGCTGGTGGTACTCGCGGATCGCGATGGTCTGCGCGGCCTGGAGGAAGCCACGGGCGCGGTCGGTGAACTTCTCGATGTCCATTCCAATGTCCCTCTCGTGAGCGGACAGGCACCCCACCCCCCCGATCGGGCGAAGCGAGGATCGCCTATGGACTGAATGATGGTATGCCGGGTGACTGCGATTCAAGGGGAAGGCGACGGCGACCCATGCGTATCGAACGGATCACCCGATACCCGGTGAAGGGTCTCTCGCCCGAGGAGATGGAGGAGGTGGCGCTCTCCCCCGGGGAAGGCGTGCCGCAGGACCGGCGCTTCGCCTTCGCGCAGGGCGATTCCGGCTTCGACCCGGCGGCGCCCGTCTGGATGCGCAAGCGCAACTTCGCCTGCCTTGCCGCCAATGCGAAGGTGGCGCGGCTTCGCACCGCCTTCGACCCGGTGACGGCCACCCTGCTGCTGCGTGACGGCGACGTGGCCATGACTGCCGATCTCTCGACCGCCGAGGGCCGCCGCGCCGCCGGCGACTGGATCACCGCCTTCATGGGCGAGGAGGCGCGCGGCGCGCTGACCCTGGCCGAGGCGCCGGGCCATGCCTTCACCGACATCCCGGAAAAGGCTGTCTCGCTGATCGGCCTCGCCTCGGTCGCGGCGCTGGAGGAGCAGATGGGCAAGGCGCTGGACCCGCTGCGCTTCCGGGCCAACATCCTGTTCACCGGCGCGCCCCCCTTCGCCGAATTCGACTGGCTGGGGCGGGAGGTGCTGCTGGGCGGCGCCAGGCTGCGCGTCTTCAAGCGCATCCAACGCTGTGCCGCGACCGAGGTGAACCCGGAAACAGCCGCGCGCGACGCGCCAGTGCCGCTCGCGCTCCGCAAGGCCTGGGGTCATGCGGACATGGGGATCTATGCCGAGGTGCTGGAAGGCGGGCGCGTCGCGGTGGGCGACGCGATCGTGCCGGTGTAGCGCCGTTTCCGGCGGGGCCGGCCGCCGCCTTCCCCGCCAGGGCGGGGAAGGCCGGGCGCGGGTCAGCCCTGGTCGCGCGGGTCCGGCTGGCGCAGGTCCGGGCCGTCGCCCTCGGGCTCCAGCGCGTGGCCGTTGTGGCCATTCGCCATGCCGTTGCCGCCCATGTCGGGCTGGTCGCCCATGCCCATGCCCATGCCTTCCATCCCGCCATCCTGCTGCTCCGGCCCGTTCTGGTAGCGCCGGTGCTGCTGCGGATGGCCCCCGCCCTGCTGCTGCTGGGCCTGGTTCATGGCGTTCAGGATGCGGAAATAGTGCTCGGCGTGCTGGAAGTAGCTCTCGGCCATCACCCGGTCGCCCGCGCCGGTCGCGTCACGGCCGAGCTGCAGGTACTTCTCGAAGAGCTGCTGCGCGGTGCCGCGCAGCCGCATGTCCGGACCGTTGCTGTCGAAGACGTGGTTGCGGTTCATGGGCTGGTGGCCACCGCCGCCGCCGCCCCCGCCGCCACCCTGGCGGTACTGGCCGCCGCCCCCGCCCCCGTGGCGATGGCCGCCACGGCCGCGCATGCGTTTCATGTTCATTGGTCGGGCGTTCGCCGTCTCGCAATCGCCTGGCCGACAAGGCGGATGCCCCGGCGGAAAGGCTGCATCATCTGGTTGCATCGGTGCGGCAAGCCGGGAAGGAGGCGGCGGCCTTCATGGGCCCGGCCACGTAACCCGGCGGTTGCCCGGGCGCATCCACGCGCCCAGGGCCGCAGCGGCAACCTAATGCGGCACCGCCCGGTCGCCAAACGGTTTTTTCGCGACCGGCGGCATCCCCACTTCCAGGACCAGCGCGCGTTCGACCCCGCCGAGGTCCGCGCGGCAGCCCAGCGGGCGCAGGCCGGACGCCAGCGCCAGCGCCTCGACCGCCCCGCGCTGCCCCTGCCCGAGTTCCAGCACCGCCTTCCCGCCGGGGGCGAGCAGCGCCGGCAGCCCCGACACGATGGCGCGATAGGCGACCAGCCCGTCCTCCCCCCCATCCAGCGCCAACCGCGGCTCGTGCCGCGCCACTTCCGGCATCAGGCCGGGGATGGCGGCCGATTCGATGTAGGGGGGATTGGACAGGACCAGGTCGAACCGGGCGGAAAGCGCCGCCGCCCAGTCCCCCGCGAGGAAGGCGGACCGGCCCGCCAGGCCATTGGCGCGGGCATTCGCCGCCGCCAGCGCCGCGGCTGCCGGCGCGCGGTCGACCCCGATGCCGAAGGCCCGCGGCCGTTCTGACAGCACCGCCAGCAGCAGGCAGCCGGTGCCCGTACCGAGGTCGAGCACCCGCAGCGGCGCATCCCCGTCCGGGCAGGCCTCCAACGCCGCTTCCACGATCGCCTCCGAATCCGCCCGCGGGACGAGGGTGGCGGGCGAGACGGCGAGGTCGAGGGTCCAGAACCCCTGCCGACCAAGGATATGGGCCATCGGCATGGCCGCCAGCCGCGCCCCGAGCGCGGCGCGGAAGCGCGCCTCCGCCGCGGGCGGCACCGCGGCGCGGGGGTCGCGCAGCAGATCCTCGGTGCTGGCGCCCATGGCATGGCCGAGCAGCAGGCGGGCTTCCAGGCGGGGATTGTCGATCGCCGCGGCGCGGAGCAGCTGCCCGGCCTGGCAGAGGAAGGCGCCGACGGTGCCGCCGGGCTCGCAGGTCACCGCGCGGCCGGCCCCGGCGGCATCACTCCGCCTCGGCCGCCAGCCGCGCGGCCTCGTCCTCGGCCGTCAGCGCGCCGATGATCTCGTCGAACTCGCCCAGCATCACGCGGTCGATCTTGTGGAGCGTGAGGCCGATGCGGTGGTCGGTCACGCGGCCCTGGGGGAAGTTGTAGGTGCGGATGCGCTCCGACCGGTCGCCGGTGCCGACCTGTGCCTTGCGGTCGGCGGCGCGGGCCCCCTGGACGCGGCTGCGCTCGGCGTCGAACAGGCGGGCGCGCAGCACCTTCATCGCCTTGGCGCGGTTCTTGTGCTGCGACTTCTCCTCCTGCATCGCGACCACGGTGCCGGTGGGCAGGTGGGTGATGCGGACCGCGCTGTCCGTCTTGTTCACATGCTGCCCGCCGGCGCCGGAGGCGCGGTAGGTGTCGATGCGGAGGTCGGCGTCGTTGATCTGCACGTCCACGTCCTCGGCCTCCGGCAGGACGGCCACGGTGACGGTGGAGGTGTGGATGCGGCCCTGCGCTTCCGTCGCCGGCACGCGCTGCACGCGGTGAACGCCGGATTCGAATTTCAGCCGCGCGAAGACGCCGCGCCCCTCGATGGAGGCAACCGCGCCCTTCACGCCGCCGAGGTCGCTTTCGTCGTAGTCCAGGATCTCGAAGCGCCAGCCCTGGGACTGGGCATAACGCTGGTAGGCGCCGAACAGCTCGGCCGCGAACAGCGCCGCCTCGTCGCCGCCGGCAGCCGGGCGCACCTCCAGGATCGCGCTCCGCTCATCCGCCAGGTCGCGCGGCAGCAGCATCAGCCGGATCTCGCGTTCGAGACCCGGCAGGCGGCCCTTGAGGTCGAGATACTCGGCCTCGGCCAGCTCCTTCAGCTCGGGGTCGCCGAGCATCGCCTCCGCCTCGTCGCGGGCACGTTCCGCGGCGCGGTATTCCTGCACCTTGGCGACAAGGGGCTCCAGCTCGTTCAGCTCGCGCGCCAGCGCGCCGACCTGCGCGCCATCGGCGGTGTTGAGCATGTGCCGGACCTCGTCGGCCCGGTTCAGCAGCCGGTCGAGCTTCTGGGGAAGGCTCATGCGGAAAGGCGCTTCACCGCCTCGTCCGCCGGCAGCGTCTCCTGCGTGCCGGCGTCGAGGTCGCGCAGCTGCACGACGCCGCGGGCCTGCTCGTCCTCGCCGAGGATCAGCGCGGCGCGGGCGGCGAGCTTGTTCGCGCGCTCCATCCGGCGCTTGAGGTTGCCCTTGTAGGCGATCTCCGCGACGACGCCCGCCGCGCGCAGGCGCTGCACCAGGGCGAGGGCGGCCGCCTCCTGCGCCTCGGCCACCGGGATCACGGCGACGGGACGCGGGGCGGCGGGGGCGGCGGCGAGGAGCATGGAGAGGCGCTCGACCCCGGCGGCCCAGCCGACGGAGGGGGTGGGCGGGCCGCCCATCTCCTCGACCAGGCCGTCATAGCGGCCGCCGGCCATCACCGTGCCCTGGGCGCCGAGGCGGTCGGTGACGAATTCGAAGGCGGTGTGGCTGTAGTAGTCGAGGCCGCGCACGATCCGCGGGTTGATCCGGGTCGGCACGCCAAGCGTGGCCAGGTGCCGCAGCACGGCGTCGAAGAAGCCGCGGGCGGCGTCGGTCAAATGCGGCTCGATGGTCGGCGCCTCGGCCACGATGCGGCGGTCGCCCTCGTCCTTGGAATCGAGGATTCGGAGCGGGTTCTTCTCCAGCCGGACCTGGCTGTCGGCGGAGAGCCGGTCGCGATGGGCGGTGAAGTGTTCGACCAGCGCCGCGCGGTAGCGGTCGCGGCTCTCGGCGTCGCCCAGCGTGTTGATCTCCAGCAGCACGCCATCGGCGATGCCGAGGGATTGCAGGATGTGCCAGCCGGCGGCGATCACCTCGGCGTCGGCCAGCGGTTCCGCAGCGCCCAGCACCTCGGCGCCGATCTGGTGGAACTGGCGGTAGCGGCCCTTCTGGGGGCGCTCGTAGCGGAACATCGGGCCGGCGTAGAAGACCTTGCGCGGCAGGTTGGACTGGGTGAGGCCGTTGCTGACCAGGGCGCGGCAGACGCCCGCGGTGTTCTCGGGGCGCAGCGTGACCGAATCCCCGCCGCGGTCGGTGAAGGAATACATCTCCTTCGTGACGACATCGGAAGTGTCGCCGAGGGAGCGGGCGAAGACGCGCGTGTCCTCGAAGATGGGGGTGGCCCATTCCTCGAAGCCGTAGAGGGCGACGACCTTCCGGGCCGCCTCGATCACGTGGTGATGGGCCCGGAACTCCTCGCCGACGAGGTCACGGGTGCCGCGGACGGGCTGAAGGGGGCTGGCCATGGGGGCGGTATCGCGCCCTCGGGGGCGTGCGACAAGACTCGTCGCGTGCGTGGGGCCGGGCGGCGCGCCGGGGTGGGGCGAAGAGGCGCGTGGCACGCCGCCTCCGCCCGTCCCGGCGCCGCTGTCATACGATCGGTCATTTGCAATGACCGATCGTATGCTTTTTTGGTGCCCTCAAACGCCGGGCGCGCGCTCCGCGCGCTTGGCTGCGCGCCACTTGGCGCGGCCGCCATTCGGCGGCTCGGCCGCTTCCGCGGCCGCATGGATCAACCCATCTTGCCGTTCGTATCAGACGCGGGTGCTGCCCAGCACGGCCATCTCGCCCTTGGCGAAGTCGAGGTGGAGAAGGGCGGCATGCTCATGCGCCTTCCCGGCCTTCAGGGCCTGCCCGTAGATCCCGACGCCCGACATGAGGTCTCCCTTCATGGCGCGGTCGAGCATGTCGTTGTGCGTCGCGCGCTCCTGGGGGGTGCCGGGGCTCGCCCCGCCCGCCACACCACCCACCGCCCCGACGGCGGCACCGCCGGCTGCCGCCATGAGCAGCAGCGGCGAGGCGAGCCCCCCCGTGATGACCGTCAGCGCGGCGGCGATGCCCATGCCGATCCCGCTGGATTCGATCTGGGTCATGTCGATGTGCTCGGCCCAGTCGCCCCAGTAGATCAGCCGCTCGACCAGCAGGAATTGCATGGTGCCGGACTTCAGGCTTTCCTTCCTGCACGAGAAGAGGGCGTCGCAACGCGGCCGGAAGGAGGAGTTGTTCATCCCGTCCTTGCGCGTGAAGACCATGTTCCAGATCGTTCCGGTGCAGTGGTCGCGCTGGACCTCGTAGCTCTGGGCGGAGAGTTCGAGGTCGAAGACGTCGCGCGCCTCGGACTGGTTGTAGCTGAAGGTTCCGGCCACCTTGCCGGTCAAGGTGGAGGCGGTGCTGCCCGTGATGTCGGCGCCGAGGGTGATGCCCCAGGAGGATTGATGCCGCGTCGCCCGGTTCTCGCGCTCCGGGGACATGGTGTCATGGTCGATGTTGAAGGCGCTCAGCGGAGAGGGGCGCGGCGGCTGCTTGCCGGTGCGGGACGAAACCCTGACGGCGTCGCTCAGGCAGCCGATGTAGTCGGTCATCACCGGCATCGGCACCGAGAGGTCGGACAGCAGGGGGACCAGCCCGATCTGGACGATGAACAGGGGATTCTGCTGATCGCTCGCATAACTGCCATTCCCGAGCGATGCGATGAGGTAGTCGATGTTCGCATGGGCGCCGGTCGTGTCCACGAAGCGCCGCAGCGCCAGGTCGGTGCCAAGCGGGCTGTGAAGTTCCCATTCGTTCGTCATGTCTCGTCCCTCCTGGGTTGCAGTCCGGATGGCCCACGGTCAGGCTGACGCAGGTCGTGCGCCGGCCACGCGGCATGGCGGCCCAGGCGTTGCCGGGCGCGCCGATCGGCGGGTTCATGCCAGTGACGGGTCGTCGGTGACGGTCGGTGAGCGAGGCCGAGACACGCATGCCTGACGCGGCAAGGTGATCGAGGCTGACCGCTGGGCTTGCGAAGGCTCGGAAGCGGGCTTCGGCGTGGATGCCGCGGATGGAAGCCGAGAACGCGGAGCCTCCCAGCGGCACGCCAGGATCGGCTTCACGCTCCGCCGTTGTCAACGTCGAAGTGACAAGGCGCAGGATCCGAGGCCTCGCTCCGGCCTGCCCTGCGCGCCCCCTGGAGGCCGGGGAGGATTTGGCGCCCCCTCCCTCTCGGCAGGCTACTCGGCCGCGGCCCGTTGCGCCTCTGCGGCGGCCTCGACTGCCTTCTCGGCGGCCATCGCGGCGGCCTTGGCCTCCACCAGGCCGACGATGTGCTCGACCATCTCCTCGGTCTTCACCGTGTGGCTCTGCCGGCCCATGCCGTAGACCATGTGGGTGCCGGCGCCGCCGCCGGTGAGGCCGATATCGGTCATCAGCGCCTCGCCCGGGCCGTTCACCACGCAACCGATGATGGAGAGGCTGATCGGCTGGGTGATGTGGGCCAGCCGATCCTCGAGCTTCTCCACCGTGCGGATCACGTCGAAGCCCTGGCGGGCGCAGGAGGGGCAGGAGATCACCTTCACCCCCCGGTGGCGGAGATGGAGCGACTTCAGCATCTCCCACCCGACCGAGACCTCCTCCTCCGGCTCCGCGCTCAGCGAGACGCGCAGCGTGTCCCCGATGCCGGCCCAGAGGAGGGAGCCGAGGCCGATGGCGGATTTCACCGTGCCGGCGCGCCGGCCGCCGGCCTCCGTCACGCCGATGTGCAGCGGGTGGTCGCAGGCCTCGGCCAGTTGCTGGTAGGCGGCGACGGCCAGGAACACGTCGGACGCCTTCACGCTGATCTTGAACTCGTGGAAGTCGTGGTCCTGCAGGTGGGCGGCGTGCCACAGCGCGCTTTCCACCAGGGCGTCCGGGTTGGGCTCCCCGTATTTCTCCAGCAGGTGCTTCTCCAGGCTGCCGGCATTGACGCCGATGCGGATGGAGCAGCCATGGTCGCGCGCCGCCCGCACCACTTCCTTCACGCGGTCCTTGGAGCCGATGTTGCCGGGATTGATCCGCAGGCAGGCGGCCCCGGCCTGCGCGGCCTCGATGGCGCGGCGGTAGTGGAAATGGATGTCGGCGACGATCGGGACATTCACCTCCCGCACGATCTCGGCCAGCGCGGCGGTGCTCTCCTCGGTCGGCACGGAGACGCGGACGATGTCGGCGCCGGCCAGTTCGCAGCGGCGGATCTGCTCGATCGTGGCCTTCGCGTCCTCGGTCGGCGTGTTGGTCATGGTCTGGACGCTGATCGGCGAATCGCCGCCGACGGGGACCTTGCCGACATGGATCAGCCGGGACCTGCGGCGGGTGATCTGCTGGTAGGGGCGATACGACATGCGGGTCCCGTCGGGCGTGTGACGCCCCCAGAATAGGGGCGCCGCGCCGCCGATCCCAGGGGGAAGCGGTAGGGAAGCGGCGGGGAAGCGGTGCGCGCCGGCTATTGCCGGGCGGCGGTGGCGGCGACCGGCGCGGCGGGGGCGGGGTTGGCGGTGGGCAGCGGCGCCAGGCGCTGACGCAGGCGGTCCGGCTCCAGCACGATGTTGCGCCGCACCCCGATCAGCCCATCCAGCGCCGGGGCAGGCTGGCCATCCACGATGATCTCGAGCCCGTCGGCCTTGCCGGTGTCCAGCAGCAGCCCGTCACGCAGGGGCACGCCCCAGGCCTCGCCCGGGCGCAGGACCTTGTTCAGCAGCACGCCGCCGCCGCGCGGGTCGCGCACCTGCACCCAGGCGCCTTCCGGCATGTTCGCGCGCGCCCGCAGCGCGACGCGCGTGCCCTCCGGCAGGCCGGGGATGGCCACCGCGGCCGGCAGCGGCGCGGGCGCGACCACGGGCGGGGGCGGGACGGGCACGGTCGCGGCCTGGGCGGCGGTGTTGGCGCCCGGTGGGGGCGGGGCGGCGATGCCGCCCGGCGGTGGCAGGGCCGAGAGCGGCAGCGACCCCGCCTCCCCTCCGCGGCCGGTCAGCTGCGCGCGGCCCTGTTCGGCCGCCGCTTCCAGCCGGGGGGGCACCGGGGGCACCACGTCCACGGTGCGGTTGCCCGCGCCCGACCAGTTGAACCAGGCGACATAGGCGCCGATGGCGATGGCGGCGCCCGCCACCACCACCACGCCCGCCGGCATGCCCCGATCCGGCACGGGTTCGGGGAAGACGAGGCTCGGCCGTCCCGCCGCCGCGCCCGAGACGTCGCGGAAGCGCCGAACCATCTCATCCGCGTCGAGGCCGAGGCCGGCCGCGTAGGTGCGCACGAAGCCGACCGCATAGGCGATGCCCGGAAGGTCGCGGATGCGCCCTTCTTCCAGCGCCTCGAGATAGGCACGGCGGATGCGCAGGCGCACCGCCATCTCCTCGACCGAATGGCCGAGCGTGAGCCGCGCGTCGCGCAGCTCCTCCCCCACCCGGGCGGCCTCGGCGCCGCCGGTCTCGGCCTGTCGGGGGATGCGCTTGAGATCGTAGGGCACGGGTCCGACACCTAGCGCGGCGACTTCACGGCCGCAAATCGAATCACGCCTTCGCGGGTGGCTGCCCCGGCAACGAATGGGCAGGGTTGCAGGGAAGCCTCAGCCGGCGACCAACGGTGGCGGCCGCCCGGCGTTCCTCGCCGCCCACGCGTTCGCGGCCTGCCCGACGAGTTCCCGTACGATCTCCGCCGCGGGCTGTTCGCGCGTGACCATGCCCACGCTCTGCCCGGCCATCAGGGAGCCGTTCTCGACATCGCCGTCGATCACCGCGCGGCGCAGCGCGCCGGCCCAGAAATGCTCGATGTCGAGCTGGGCGGCCGCCTTCTCGACATCGCCTGCCAGGTAGCGGCGGATGGTCTCGGCCTGATGTTCCAGGAAGCGCTTCGTGCCGCCGTTCTGCAGGGCGCGGACCGGGATCACCGGGAAACGCTCGTCGAGCTGCACGGTCGGCAGCGCATCGCGCGCGGCGCCGCGGATGAAGGCCTGCTTGAACTTCGGATGGGCGATCGATTCGGTGGCGCAGACGAAGCGGGTGCCGAGCTGGACGCCCGCCGCCCCCATCTCGAGATAGGACAGGATCGCCTCGCCCCGGCCGATGCCGCCGGCCACGAAGACCGGGACCTCCCGGACATGCGGCAGGATTTCCTGCGCGAGGACGTTCAGCGAGACGGGGCCGATATGGCCGCCGGCCTCGCTGCCCTCGATCACCAGCGCATCGGCGCCCGACCGCACCAGCTTCTTCGCCAGCGCCAGCGCCGGCGCGAAGCAGACCACCCGCGCGCCGCCTTCCTTCGCCGCCTTGATGGCGCTGCCGGGCGGGATGCCGCCGGCGAAGACGATGTGGCTCACCCGGTGGTCGAGGCAGGTCCGGACCAGCTGGTCCAGCCGCGGATGCATGGTGATGAGGTTCACGCCGAAGGGCCGGTCGGTCAGCGCCTGGGTCGCGGCGATCTCCTCGGCCAGGCGCGGCGGCTCCATCGCGCCGCAGGCGATCACGCCGAAGGCGCCGGCATTGGACAGCGCCGCCACTAGGTGGCGCTCGCTCACCCACGACATCGCGCCGCCCATGATGGCGGTGCGGCTGCCGAGGAAGGCGGCACCCCGCGCCATCAGCGCGTCGATCGCCGCCAGCGCCTCGGCCGACGGGGCGGGGGCCTGGGGCGGGGCGTCCATCGGGCTCAGCCCTCCGCCCGGCGCGCCGGCTCCGGCCCGTCCAGGCCGTAGGCGGTGTGCAGGGCGCGGACGGCAAGTTCCGTGTAGTCCACCGGGATCAGCACGCTGACCTTGATCTCGCTCGTCGAGATGACCTGGATGTTGATCCCCTTCTCCGACAGCGCCCGGAACATGGTGGAGGCGACGCCGGCATGGGTCCGCATGCCGATGCCGACCACCGAGATCTTCGCCACGTCGGGGTCGGAGAGAAGCTCCTCCCACCGGATGGTCTCGCGCGCCTTGTCGAGCACGTCCTTCGCCCGCGGCAGGTCGGCGCGACCGACCGTGAAGGTCATGTCCGTGGTGCCGTCGGCGCCGAGGTTCTGGACGATCATGTCCACATTGACGTTGGCGGCCGAAAGCGGGCCGAAGACCGCGGCGGCGATGCCGGGCCGGTCGGGCACGCGGCGCAGCGTCACCTTCGCCTCGTCGCGCGAATAGGCAATGCCGGAAACGATGGGCTGTTCCACGATCTCGTCCTCATCCACCACCAGGCTGCCTGGCTTGTCCTCGAAGCTGGAAAGCACCTGCACCCGCACGCGCTGCTTCATGGCGAGTTCCACGGAGCGCGTCTGCAACACCTTGGCGCCCACCGAGGCGAGTTCCAGCATCTCCTCGTAGGAGATCTTCTCGAGCTTGCGGGCGCGCGGCACGATGCGCGGGTCGGTGGTGTAGACGCCGTCGACATCGGTGTAGATGTCGCATCGGTCGGCCTTCACCGCCGCCGCCACCGCCACCGCCGACAGGTCCGACCCGCCGCGGCCGAGGGTGGTGACGCGCCCGCGCCCGGGCTCTAGCCCCTGGAAGCCGGCCACCACCGGCACCTGGCCGGCCTGCATCCGCTCGATCAGCAGCGTGCCGTCGATGCTCTCGACCCGGGCCTTGCCATGGGCGTTGTCGGTCAGAATCGGGATCTGCCATCCCTGCCAGGAGCGGGCATCGACGCCGATGGTCTGCAGCGCGATGGCCAGCAGCCCGATCGTCACCTGTTCGCCGGTGGCCACCACCACGTCGTATTCGCGGGCGTCGTGCAGGGGCGACAGCTCCTGGCACCACTTCACCAGCTGGTTGGTGGTGCCGGCCATGGCGGAGACCACCACCGCCACCTCATGGCCGGCCTCCACCTCCCGCTTCACGCGGCCGGCGACGTTGCGGATGCGGTCGAGATCGGCGACGGAGGTGCCGCCGAACTTCATCACGATGCGGGCCATGCTCGGGTCCGGGGGCCTCTGCGCGGGTTTCTGGAGGGCGGCCCCTGTTGCGCCCGTCCGGGGGGCGGACAGATAACGGGGGCGTGCGCCTTGGGCAACCGGGCGGCGAAGCGGAGTAGCCATGTCGGGTACGGCGGTCGAGGCGGAGATCCGGAAGTTCGGCGCGCTGGCGGCGCGCTGGTGGGACCCGGACGGGCCCATGAAGCCGCTGCACCGGATGAACCCGTTGCGGACCCGCTGGATCGCGCAGCGCATCGCGCGCCGCCATGGCAGGTCCGGGACGGACCTGTCAGGTCTCACCCTGCTCGATGTCGGCTGCGGCGCCGGGCTGGCCTCCGAGGCCTTCGCGCGGATGGGCGCCGCCGTCACCGGCCTGGACGCGGCGGGGGAGGCGCTGGCAGCGGCGCGGGCCCATGCGGCGGCCGGCGGCCTGTCCATCTCCTACCGCGAGGGCGGGCCGGAGGACCTGGCGGCCGAGGGCGCGCGGTTCGACGCGGTGGTCGCGCTCGAGGTGATCGAGCATGTGGAGGACCGCGCCCGCTTCTGCGCCGCGCTGGCGGCCTGCGCGGGGCCTGGCGCCCCGGTCTTCCTGTCCACCCTGAACCGCACGGCGCGGTCCTTCCTGCTGGCGAAGCTCGGCGCGGAATACGTCCTGCGGCTGCTGCCGGTCGGCACGCATGACTGGCGGATGTTCCCGACGCCGGGCGAACTCGGCCAGGTACTGCGGGGCGCGGGGCTGCGGGTGACGGACCTCGCGGGGATGACGATGGACCCCCTCACCGGCCGCTGGCGGGAAAGCCGCGACCTCGGCGTGAACTACATCGCCATGGCGGAGCGGTAGCGCCCCGCCCTACCCTCATACCGGGCCCATGAAGTGCTGACGCACTTCATGCTTCAAGCGCCAGCGCGCCTCCGGCGCTCGGCTTCGCCGCATCCGCGGCGGCGCCCGTTCGGGCGCTCGGCCCGCTTCGCCGGCCGCAGGTCGGGACTTCGTGAGCCGGGTATCACCCGTCGGCGCGGGGCACCCAGGGCAGGCGGGCGACCTCGATCCCGTCCTCGGCCAGCGCCTCGGTCTCGGCCTCCGTGGCCTCGCCGTAGATGCCGCGCGCCTCGGCCTCGCCGTTGTGGATCTTGCGCGCCTCCTCGGCGAAGTCGCTGCCGACATAGTCGCAGCTTTTCTCCACTTCGGCCCGAAGCTTCTGGAGCATGGCGACAAGCTGCGCCGGCATCGGGCCGGCCGCCAGCCGCTGGCCCGACGCGGGCTCGGGCACTGGCGCGGGGGCGGGCGCCTCGGCGGGTTTCGGCGGCTCGGGCGCGGCGGCCTTGCGGCGGCTCGACACCACGGCAGGCGCCATCAGGGCGCGTTCCACCTGGGTGCCACCGCAATGGGTGCACTCCACCAGGCCGGCCCCGGCCAGCCTGTCGAACCCGGCACTATCCTGGAACCAGCCGTCGAACTCATGCCCGGCGGCGCAGCGGAGCTGGTAGTGGATCATCCCTTCACCCTGGCCGCCGGATGTTGCGGCACGATTGCGGCACAGTCTGGCACTCCTGGACGGGGAGTGCCAGTCACGCCGCGAGAAGGGGTTCCAGCCCGCCCTTCCGGTCGAGCGCGACCAGGTCGTCGCAGCCGCCGATGTGGCGGCCGTCGATGAAGATCTGCGGCACCGTCGTGCGGCCGCCGGACCGCGCGACCGCCTGCCGGCGGGCCTCGGACCCGTTGGGGGCGTGGATCTCCTCGAAGGGCACGCCCTTCTGGCGGAACAGGGCCACCGCGCGGGCGCAATAGGGGCAGAAATCCTGGACGTAGACTTCGATCTTCGGCATGGCGCTCAAGGTCGGGACGCAGGCCGGTCCGGTCAAGCCTCCCGCGGGAGGCGCGGGTCCGGCACGCGGGCGGCGGCCAGCACCTCCACCGCCGCGGCGCCGGCGCCGAGCAGCACGCGGGCGCAGGCCTCGGCCGTCGCGCCGGAGGTCATCACGTCGTCCACCAGCAGCACGCGGCATCCCGCCACGCGATGCGCCGCGCCGGGGCGAAGGGCGAAGGCGCCGTCCAGCAGCGCCGCGCGTTCCGCCGCCCCGCGATCGCCGAGCGCGGGCGTAGCGCGGGTGCGGCGCAGCAGGTCCGGCAGGAAGGGCAGCCGCGCCCCGGCGGCGAGCCTGCGGCCGAGCAGCGCCGCCTGGTTGTAGCGGCGCGCCAGCAGCCGCCGCCAATGCAGCGGCACCGGCGCCACCAGATCCGCCCGCGCCAGCAGCGCCGCCCCGGCCTGCGCCATGCGCGCCGCGATCGGCCCTGCCAGCTCCGGCCGGTCGCCATGCTTGAAGGGCAGGATCAGCCGCTTCGCCCCGTCGTCGTAGCGCAGCGCGGCGCGGGCGCAGGCGAAGGCCGGCGGATGGCTGCGGCAGCCCGGGCAGAGCCCGTCCGCGCCGGCCTGCCCGGCATGCAGGAAGGGCGCCCCGCAGATGCGGCAGGCGGGCGCGCCGAGCGCGGTCAGCCCCCGGAAACACTCGGCGCAGAGCGTCCCCTGGCGCTGCACGCCCAGCTCGCAGGTCAGGCAATGCGGCGGCAGCAGCGCGTCGAGCGCCGCGCCGCCCAGCCGGCGCAGCAGGCTACCAGGCGCCGAAAGGGGCATCGCCGTCGCGCCCGACCGCGTGGACGAGGTCGACCTCCCAGGCAAGATAGGCGCGCATCGCCTCCTCCACGCCGTGGTTGCGGTCATAGGGGCGCAGATGGGCGTCGATGCAGGCCTCGTCCGGCGGGTCGGCGCGGTCGGCCGCCATTGGGAAGCCCGCCGCCTTCCAGGCGGCCGTGCCGCCCTCCAGCACCGCGGCAGGGGCCGGCACCAGCGCCCGCAGTTCCTCCAGCGCCAGGGCGGCCAGCGCCGGGTCGGGCGCGGCGACCACCAGGCGGCGGTCGGCCGGCAGGCGCGGGGCGACGCGGTCCAGCCGCGTCCGCACGCCCCAGACCGCGCCGGGGATGTGCCCCGCCCTGAACTCGATGGACCGGGCGAGGTCGAGCACGGCCGCGCCCCCTTCCGCCAGCGCCGCGGCGAGTTCCGGCACGCCGATCCGCGGCACGCCGCGCGGCAGGGCCGGCGGCAGCGCCTGTTCCAGCCGGCCGGCGAGGCCGCCTTCCAGCACGAAGACCTCCCACCCGCCGAGCTGGCGCAGCCAGCCCGCGGTCATGTTCGCGCGCGTGCCGGTGTCGTCCACGAGAACAATGCGGGCGTGGCGCACCGCCACCCAGGCATCGGTGGCCTGCACCAGCTGCCCGCCCGGCGCGCTGCGCGACCCCGTCAGGTGGCCGGCCGCGAATTCACCGGCGTCGCGCACGTCGAGCAGGTAGGTGGTCCGCGACCGATCGCCGAGCATGCGGTCGAGCCCCGCCCGGTCGATCGAGGTGACGCCCTGCGCCGTGGCGAAGCGCCGCGCGCGCGCCAGCGTCGCCGCCGCGTCGGGCGGCGTGCCGCCGGGGTGGCGCTCGGTTCGGCCATGCTCGCAGCGGAAGCCGGCGAGTTCCCAGCCCATGGTGCCGTTCCGCAGCGCCACCACGCGGTTCGGCAGCCCGGCCTGGCGCAGGCTTTCCGCGCCCATGATGGACCGGGTGCGGCCGGCGCAGTTCACCACCACCGTCGTCGCCGACCCCCGCAGCATCCCGGGCACGCGATAGGCAAGCTCCGCCCCCGGCACGCTGATGCCGCCGGGGATCGACATGGCGTGGAATTCGGCCGGGGTGCGGCTGTCGACGATCAGAAGGTCTTCGCCGCGCGCCTGCATCGCCGCCAGTTCCCCGGCATCGACAGAGGGCGTGCCGTAGTGGTGCTCCACCCATTCGCCGAAGGCCTTGGAGGGCACGTTGACGCCCGAGAACACCTCGAACCCCGCGGCCTTCCAGGCGGGCGTGCCGCCGGCCAGGACATGCAGGTCGGTGCAGCCGAGCCCGGCCAGCACCGCCGCCAGCCGCGCCGCGAGCCCTTCCCCGCCATCGGTGCAGACCACGCGGACCCCGCGCCGCGGCAGCAGGGCCGGGGCGCGCAGCTCGGCCTGCGACAGGGGGCAGGGCACCGCCCAGAAGGGGTGGGCGGCGCCGAATTCCCCCTCCTCCCGCGCGTCGAGGATCGCAAGCTCCCGGCCGTCGCGCAGCCAGGCCTTCAGCGTGGCGGCGTCGATGGCGCGGGCGGCGGGTCCGGCGGGGGTGGGGCGGTCCAACGCGGTCAGGCCTTGGCCTGCTCGGTGGGCTTCATGAAGTTGCGGTTGTAGGCGGTCACCGTCCCCGTCTCGGGGTCGAAGGCACGGCGGTTGTCGAGCTTCTCCAGCGCCAGGCCATACATGTGCAGGTGGCGCGTCGGGCGGTCGCCCTGGGTGTGGATGGAATGGATGTCCTCCGGCATCAGGCAGATGCCGCGGCCGGGCTCCACCATCACCTCCTCGCGCACGCGCAGCTCGCACTTCTCGGGGTCGCTGCCGTCGTCGGTGCGCTCATACACCTTGTTCAGCTCCTGCCCCTCCACCGCGACGACCACGGCCCAGGTCGTGTGGTCGTGCGGCTTGGTCGCGTTCCCGGGGTTGAGCGCGTTGAGGTAGAGCGCGAAGCGGTTGCCGGCATCCTCCTGCAGCAGGTAGCGGTTCGCGCCCTTCTGGCCCGGCGCGGGCGGCGGGAAGACGTGGCTCGGGAACAGGTGTTCCTGGGCGGCGAGGGCGAGAAGCTCGGCCTTGATCCGTTCGAGCGCCGGGCGCGTGACGCCCGCCTCGGCCTCGATGGCGCGGATGCGGTCGATGGTGGCGCTGACGGCCGTGCTGCGGGCGGCGTTGATGTCGGTCGCGTTCATTGGCGATGTCCTCCGGGCGGTCGGGGGAGCCTAGCGCGGGTTTCGGCGGAGGCGAAGCGCGTGGCGGCCGCCTTGTGCGCCGGGTCGCGCGGGGACATCTGGCGGGGATGGATCCGATGCAGGTCTTCGACAGGCGCCTGGTGCGGCTTCGCCGCGACCGCGCCGCGGCCACGGTCGGGCGCGTCGCGCCGATTCTGGATGCGGCGGCGGAGCGTCTGCTGGACCGGCTGGACGACACCACGCGCCGCTTCACCCGCGCGCTCGACCTCGGCGGGCGGGGCGTGGTGGCGCCGCGGCTGGCGGCGCGGGGCATCCCCTTCGTCGTCTCGGCCGACCTGTCGGCCGCCATGGCGCGCGGGGCGGGCGGGCTGCCGGTGGCGGCGGACGAGGAATTCCTGCCCTTCGCGCCGGAGAGCTTCGACCTCGTGGTCGCCTCCCTTTCCCTGCACTGGGTGAACGACCTGCCGGGCGCGCTGATCCAGATCCGCCGCGCGCTGCGGCCGGACGGGCTGTTCCTCGCCTCCCTCCCCGGCCTCGGCACGCTGCAGCCGCTGCGGGACGCGCTGGCCGAGGCCGAGGCGACGCTGCGCGGCGGCATCTCGCCCCGCATCTCCCCCTTCCCGGAGTTGCGGGACGGGGCGGGGCTGCTCCAGCGCGCCGGCTTCGCCCTGCCGGTGGCGGATGGGGAGGAGATGCCGGTCGCCTACCGCACGCCGCTCGCGCTGTTCTCCGACCTGCGGGCAGGGGGGGAGGCGAATGCGGTGCTGGCGCGGGACCCCCGCCCGCCGCCGCGGGCGCTGTTCCCGATGGCTGCCGCCTCCCTCCCCCAGGGGCCGGAGGGCATCCTCCCCGGCCTGCGGCTGATCGTCCTGACCGGCTGGGCGCCGCATGAGGGCCAGCAGAAGCCGGCGCGGCCGGGCAGCGCCACCCACCGCCTGTCGGACGCCCTCGGCACGACGGAGCACCGCGCGGGCGACCGGGCGGGGGGCTGACCTGCGCCGGGCGCGATGCATCCGCGCCTTGCAACCGGGCGTTCCAACGCGCATCTTCGGCCATTCTCCCAGCGCGCGGCACGGACGGTTCGACCACCATGGAGCAGCAGGGCGGCGAATCCCGCCGCATCACCATCCACGCCCCCTCCGATTTCGAAGGGATGCGGCGGGCAGGACGGCTTGCGGCCGAGACGCTCGACATGATCACGCCGCATGTGAAGCCGGGCGTGACCACGGACCAGATCGACCGTCTGATCCATGATTTCGTCCTGGCGAACCACGCCATCCCGGCGACGCTCGGCTACCGCGGCTACACCCGGTCCTCCTGCACCTCGATCAACCACGTCGTCTGCCACGGCATCCCGGGCGAGCGCGTTCTGGTGGACGGGGACATCGTGAACATCGACGTCACCGTCATCCTCGATGGCTGGCATGGCGACACCAGCCGGATGTACGTGGCCGGCGAGGCTTCGACCAAGGCGCGGCTGCTGATGGACGTGACCTACGAATCGATGATGCGCGGCATCGCCGCCATCCGCCCGGGCGCCACGCTCGGCGATGTCGGCCACGCGATCCAGTCCTTCGTGGAACGGCACCGCTTTTCCGTCGTGCGGGACTTCTGCGGCCACGGCATCGGCCGGCGCTTCCACGAACCGCCGAACGTGCTGCATTTCGGCAGGCCCGGCGAAGGCCCGGTGCTGCGGCCGGGGATGTTCTTCACGGTCGAGCCGATGGTGAATGCCGGCCGGCCGGAGGTGAAGATCCTCGACGATGGCTGGACCGCCGTGACGCGCGACCGCAGCCTTTCCGCCCAGTTCGAGCATATGGTCGGCGTGACCGAGGAAGGGGTGGAGATCTTCACCATCTCCCCCGCCGGGCTGCACCGGCCACCCTATCAGGGCTGACCGGCGCAAGGCCCGGGGCCGCAATCCGGGATTGAAACGCCCGGCCCGCCGTTGCAGGGTTGCATTCCCGCAACGGAAGCCAGGATGGCCCGGAAGCCGCAATTCGCCGAAGCCGGCGCCGATCTCGGCGGCCTGTTCGCCCTGCCGCAGGCGGCGACACCCGCGGGCGCCGAGCCGCCGGGCCATCTCGGCCACCGCGCCCGGATGCGCACGCGGCTGCTGGAGGCCGGGCCGGAGGCGCTGCTCGACCACGAACTGCTCGAGATGCTGCTGTTCACCGCCCTGCCCCGGCGCGACACCAAGCCGATCGCCCGCGCGCTTCTCGCCCGCTTCGGCGGCTTCGCCGAGGCGCTGGCCGCGCCCGTGCGGGAGCTTCAGGAGGTGGAGGGGATGGGGGAGGCCGGGGTCGCCGCGCTGAAGACCGTGCAGGCGGCGGCGCTGCGGATGATGCGGGCGGAACTGCGCGACCGGCCGCTGCTGAACAACTGGGACCGCCTGGTGGGCTACCTGACCGCCGCCATGGCGCGGGAAGCGGTGGAGCAGTTCCGCGTCCTGTTCCTCGACAGCCGCAACCGCCTGCTGGCGGACGAGGCGCAGGCCCGCGGCACCGTGAACCACACCCCGGTCTATCCGAGGGAGGTGGTGAAGCGCGCGCTGGAATTGCAGGCGACCGCCCTGATCCTCGTCCACAACCACCCGAGCGGCGACCCGACGCCGAGCCGCGCCGACATCGAGATGACGCAGGAGGTGAAGAAGGCCGCCGCCACGCTCGGCATCACCCTGCATGACCACCTGATCGTCGGCCATGGCCGGCAGACCTCGTTCCGGCGCGAGGGGCTTCTTTAGGGAACGCTCGCCAGTTGACCGTGACGCCCCCCGATCGGCATGCTGGCGGCATGTCCCGGCACGCCCTGCTGCCCGCGCTCCTCCTTGGCCTCGCCGCGGCGACGGGCGCGCTTGCCCAGGGGAAGCCTGCGCCGAGCAACCTGCCCTCCGCCGCCTTCCCGCCCCTGCCCACGGCCAAGCCGCCGCCGCTGGCCGCCGCGCCGCAGCCGGCGGTGGCCGGCAAGCCCGGCGCGCCGCAGCCCGGCGCCGGCGCGGGGCGCATGGTCTCCTCCGGCACGGGGTTCATCATCGCGCCGGGCCGCGCGCTCACCAACCACCACGTCATCGAGGATTGCCGCGGCGTGCGGGTTCGCAGCGCCGGCGGGGCCGACCTGCCCGCGCGCGTCCTCGCCTCCGACCGCGACCGTGACCTGGCGCTGGTCGAGGTGCCGGACAATGCCGGCCCCGCCCTGCCCTTTCGGCGCGACCAGACGATCCGGCGCGGCGAAGGGGTGGTGACCTACGGCTTCCCGCTCGCCGGGCTGCTCTCCTCCGGGCCGACGCTGACGACGGGCGAGATCTCGGCGCTTGCCGGCCTGTCGGACAACCAGCGCCAGTACCAGATCAGCGCGCCGGTGCAGCCCGGCAATTCGGGCGGGCCGCTGCTGGACATGGGCGGCAACGTCGTGGGGGTGATCGTGTCGAAGCTGAACGCGCAGCGCGTGGCGCAGCGCACCGGCGACATCCCGCAGAACGTGAACTTCGCGGTGAAGGGCAGCGAGGCGATGGACTTCCTGCGCCGCAACCGCGTCGAGCCCCGGCTGGGCGACTTCACGCCGCGCAACGCGGCGGAGGTGGGCGAGGCGGCGCATGCCTCGGTCCTGTTCGTGCGCTGCATGGGGTAGGCCGCGCCCCCGCCGGGGCGTGGGGCGCTACCCGTCGATGTTCGTCGCCGTCCGCGGACGCGCGGCCTGGTTCCAGGCGGTGCGGATCGCCTCGCTCACGCCCACCGGGTCGGGCACGCCGCGCAGCACATGGACCTCCTCGGTCCGGCCCTCCGTGCTTTTCACAACGACGTCGCCGATGCCGAGCAGCCGGTGCCACAGTGCCTGCTTCGAGACGACGTCGCGGATGCGGAAGACCTCCACGTCGTCGCGCACCTTGGTCCAGAAGCCGCTCTCGATCACCACCCGTTCCGAGGTGATGCGGATGCGCTGGCGGCCGAGGAAGGGGAGGCCGAGCAGCAGCAGCGCAACCGCCCCGCGGACCAGGCCGTAGCTCCGCTTGGTCTCCCGCGTCGCCAGGATGTCCGTCTCTGCCATCTTCCGCCTCCGCAACCGCCGCAGACTGGCGCGGCGGTCAGCCCGCCACAAGCCATTCCGCGAGAAGGGCGTTCGCCTCGGCCGGCTTCTCCATCACCGGCAGGTGGCCGGCGCCGGCGATGCGGGCAAGCCGCGCGCGGGGGATCAGCCCTGCCATCTCCTCCGCCAGGTGAGGCGGGGTCAGCACGTCGCCCTCCCCCACCGCGACCAGGGTTGGCACGGCGATGCCGGGCAGGTCCGGGCGGCTGTCGGGCCGGTGCATGATGGCGCGCTGCTGGCGGTGGAAGGCGGCCCGGCCGACGCGCCCGGCCATCGCCATCACCTCCGCCGCCAGTTCGCCGCCGAGATGGTCGGGGTGCAGCAACTGCGGCAGCAGGCGGGGCGTGACGCCCCGGAACATGCCGCTTTCCGACAGCGCGAGAAGGGCGCGGCGGCGGCGCGACTGTTCGGCGGTGTCGGGCCGGGCGGAGGTGTCGAACAGCGCCAGGCGGTCCACCCGCGCGGCGGCGCGGCGCATCACCTCGAAGGCGACATAGCCGCCCATGGACAGGCCGCAGACGGCAAGCCGTACATCCCCCGGCACCGCGGCCAGCGCCCGGGCGGCCATCCCCGCCACGGTGTCGTCATGCGTCAGGTCCGCCACCACGCAGCGCAGCGCCGGCGCCAGCGCCGCCACCTGGTCGCGCCAGAGCCGCGCGTCGCAGAGCAGGCCGGGAAGGAGCAGGAGCACGGGTCGGTCCGCCATGCGCGGCGCATAGTTTGGCGCCTCAAAGGCCGCAACCCCGTCCAAGCTTGATTTTGCGCGGCCGCCGGCGCATATGCGGCGGGTCCCGCTCGCCCCCACCAGCGGCGTTCGACCTTGCGCGTGGTGTACCTCCGATGCCGATCGTGCCGGGGGCCATCGCGCAGGGGCGGCAGGCCAGAGGCAATAGAGAAACGACCACCTTGAACGAACACAGCGACGCGACCGCCCCGCGCGCGGCCGAGACCGAGCACAACGACTCCGCGGCCCATCCCGGGACCGCCGCCCCGGCCGGGGCCGCGCCTGCGGCCGAGGCCGAAGTGCAGGTCGTTGCCGCCGCCCCGACCGAGGAGGCCGAAGCGTCCGACCGTGACACCGTCGCGCCCCGGGCCGGGGACGAGGATGCCGGCGACGACCGGGACGAGGTGGAGGATGACGACCTCGCCGAGGAGGCCGAGCGCGCCGCCGAGGATGACGGGGACGACCGCGACGACGACTCCGAGGAGGACGCCTCCGAAGAGGAGGACGCCGACGAGGACGACGACGCCGAGGAGGAAGACGACTCCGAGGAGGACGGCCCCTCCGACGAGGACGAGGCGCTGGCCGAGGAGGCCGCTAAGACCACCTTCGCCGACCTTGGCCTGTCCGACCCGATCCTGCGCGCGGTGACGGAGGCCGGCTATCTCTACCCGACGCCGATCCAGGAACAGGCGATCCCGGTCGTGCTGATGGGCCGCGACGTGCTGGGCTGCGCCCAGACCGGCACGGGCAAGACCGCGGGCTTCACCCTGCCGATGCTCGACATCCTGGCGGGGTCGCGGGCCAAGGCGCGCATGCCGCGCAGCCTGATCCTGGAGCCGACGCGCGAGCTGGCGCTGCAGGTGGCCGAGAACTTCGTCAAATACGGCAAGCACCTGAACCTGAACCACGCGCTGCTGATCGGCGGCGAGAGCATGAACGACCAGCGCGACGTGCTCGACAAGGGCGTGGACGTGCTGATCGCGACGCCGGGGCGGCTGCTCGACCTGTTCGACCGCGGGCGCATCCTGCTGGCGGACTGCAAGGTGCTGGTGATCGACGAGGCGGACCGCATGCTGGACATGGGGTTCATCCCCGATGTCGAGCGCATCGTGTCCATGCTGCCGCGGATGCGCCAGACGCTGTTCTTCTCCGCCACCATGGCGCCGGAGATCCGCAGGCTGGCCGACGCCTTCCTGCAGAACCCGCGGGAGATCACGGTCAGCGCTCCGGCGACGGTGGCGACCACCATCACCACCGGCCTGGTCTGGGTGCGGGAGCATGACAAGCGGGAGGCCCTGCGGCGCCTGCTGCGGGCGGAGGCGGTGCAGAACGCGCTGATCTTCTGCAACCGCAAGGTCGATGTCGACATCCTCTACAAGTCGCTGAAGCGGCACGGCTTCTCGGTCGGCGCGCTGCATGGCGACCTGGACCAGTCGCAGCGTTTCGCGACGCTGAACCGCTTCAAGGCGGGCGACATCAAGCTGCTGGTGTGCAGCGACGTCGCGGCCCGCGGGCTCGACATCGGCGGGCTGTCGCATGTCTTCAACTTCGACGTGCCCTTCCACGCCGAGGACTATGTCCACCGGATCGGCCGCACGGGCCGGGCGGGGCGCGAGGGCCATGCCTACACGCTCTGCACGCCGGAGGAAGCGCGCTCCCTCGCCGCGATCGAGAAGCTGACCGGTAAGCCGATCCCGCGGATGGAGATCGACGGCCTCGACCCCGTGACGGCCGAGGAGATCGCCGAGGGCGCGAAGGCCAAGCGCGGCCGCTTCGGCCGCCCCGCCCGCTCCGGCGGGTCGGAGCGCGGCGCC
>NZ_JBNXUO010000047.1:0-29647 GCF_050563535.1 Falsiroseomonas sp. CW058 | reverse complement strand
CCCTGCGCGCGGGCTGCCGCCTGCTCGTGCTCGACGGTGCCTCCCCGGCCTTCGCCGCGGTCGCCGGCGCGGCGGCGGAATGCGGCGCGGAGTTGCTGCCCGCGCGGCCGCCGGCGCTCGACCTGCAGGGGCTCGACCTTCGCCGGCCCGGCGCGCGCGCCCTGCTCGCGCGTTGGTTGACCCCCGCCCCCCATGACAGCGCCGTCACCAGGGGCTAAACCGCAGCCATCGAACGAAGCCGCCGACCGACGAGAGGACACCGCCCAGATGCGCCTGACGCCGAAGGTCCAGGAAATCCTGTCCTGGTACGAGAGCGACAACCCCGGCACCAAGGCCAACCTTGCCCGCATCCTGATGCAGGGCAGGCTCGGCGGCACCGGCCGCATGGTGATCCTGCCGGTCGACCAGGGCTTCGAGCATGGGCCCGCCCGCAGCTTTGCGCCCAACCCCGCCGCCTATGACCCGCGCTACCTGTTCGAGCTTGCGCTCGAGGCCGGGCTGAACGCCTATGCCGCGCCGCTCGGCATGATCGAGGCCGGGGCCGCGACCTATGCCGGCTGCATCCCGACCATCCTGAAGATGAACAGTTCCAACAGCCTGTCCACCACCAAGGACCAGGCGGTGACGGCGTCCATCGGGGATGCGCTGCGGCTCGGCTGCTCGGCCGTCGGCTTCACCATCTACCCGGGCTCCGAATACCAGTTCGAGATGATGGAGGAGCTGCGCTCCCTCGCCGAGGAGGCGAAGTCCGTCGGCCTCGCCGTGGTGGTGTGGAGCTACCCGCGCGGCCCGATGCTGGACAAGGTGGGCGAGACGGCGCTCGACATCGCGGCCTATGCCGCGCACATGGCGGCGCTGATCGGCGCGCACATCATCAAGGTGAAGCCGCCGACCGCCTCCGTCTCGCTCGACGCCGCGAAGAAGACCTACGAGAAGCACCCGGTCGAGGACGACGCGGCGAAGCGCTTCGCGCACATCGTCCAGGCCTGCTTCGGCGGCCGCCGCCTGGTCGTGTTCTCGGGCGGCGAGGCGAAGGGGAACGAGGACATCCTGAAGGAGGTCCGCGCCATCCATGCCGGCGGCGGCAACGGCTCCATCATGGGCCGCAACGCCTTCCAGCGCAGCAAGGCCGATGCGCTGAAGCTGCTCGGCGACATCATCGACATCTACAAGGCCTGAGCGGCGGCGCCCCTTCCCCGGCACCGGGGGAAGGGGCGACGCGAGCCGCATCAGGAGCTCTCCTGCCGTCGGCCCCGGCGGCAGGCGCCGCGCCGGTTTCCGTGCGGGCCGCGGCATCGCGCGCGGGATCGGGGCATCGGTCGGGCGCATGGACCTTCTCCTCACCTCCGCCGTCTTCCTGCTGGCGGGCGCGGCCAAGGGCCTGATCGGGCTTGGCCTGCCGACCATCTCCATCGGGCTGCTGGCGCTGCTGATGCCGCCGGCCGAGGCGGCGGCGCTGCTGCTGCTGCCGTCGCTGGCCACCAACATCATGCAGGCGCGCGGGCCGGACCTCCCGGTGCTGCTGCGCCGCTGCTGGCCGATGCTGCTGGCGATCGTGCCGGCGACCTTCGCGGCCATCCCGCTGCTGGCGGGCGGCGGGAGGCTCGCGCTCGGCCTGCTCGGAGCGGCGCTGCTGGCCTATGCGGCGTGGGGGCTGGTGGCACCGCCGCTGCGGCTGTCGGCGCGCGCGGCGCGGCTCAGCGCGGTGCCGGTCGGGCTGGCCGGCGGGCTCGTCACCGGGGCGACGGGGGTCTTCGTGATGCCCGTCGTGCCCTGGCTCGGCGCGCTCGGCCTCGGGCGGGATGCGCTGGTGCAGGCGCTCGGCCTCGCCTTCCTGGTGGCGACGGTCGCGCTCGGCGCGGCGCTGGCCTGGCAGGGGGCGGTGACGCCGGTGAACGCGGCGGGGTCGCTGCTCGCGCTGCCGCCGGCCCTTGCCGGGCAATGGGCGGGGGCACGGCTGCGCGAGCGCATCCCGCCCGCCACCTTCCGCCGCATCTTCTTCGCCGCCCTCCTCGCGCTCGGCGCGCAACTGGCCTGGCGCGGGCTTGCGTGACCGGCCGCGCGCGGTGCTGTAGACCGGCGCGATGCGCGACGCCTGCCGGCTCTACCTCATCACGCCCCCTGCCCTGCCCGACCCCGCCGCCTTCGCCGCGGCGCTGGCCGGGGCGCTGGACGCGGGCGACGTCGCCGCGCTGCAGATCCGCCTGAAGGACGTGCCGGACGATGCGGTGCTGCGCGCGGCGGAGGCGATCCTGCCGGTCGCGCAGGCGCGCGACGTCGCGGTGCTGATGAACGACCGGATGGACCTGGCGAAGCGCGCCGGCTGCGACGGCGTCCATCTCGGCCAGGGCGACGGCGACCCGGTGGCGGCGCGCCGGCTGCTCGGCGCCGAGGCGATGATCGGCGTCACCTGCCACGCCTCCCGCCACCTGGCGATGGAGGCGGGGGAGGCCGGCGCGGACTATGTCGCCTTCGGCGCCTTCTTCCCGACCGGCACCAAGGAGGTGGCCCACAGGGCGGAGCCCGACATCCTCGAATGGTGGTCCGAGATGTTCGAGATCCCCTGCGTCGCCATCGGCGGCATCGCCGCCGGCAACTGCGCGCCGCTGGTGCGGGCGGGTGCGGACTTCCTGGCGGTGATCGGCGCGGTGTGGAACCATCCCGAAGGGCCGGGCGCGGGGGTGCGGGCCATGAACGCGGCGATCGCCGCCGCAGGCTAGCCCCCGGCCCCGACCCGCCGGACCCGCGGGAGGGTGATGCGATGGGCATGGGTCTCGCCGAGGTGATGCAGGAGGAGCGGGAGGCGCTGATGGCCGAGGCCGTTGCGGCGGAGAGGGCGGGCGCCGCCATCCTGCCCTATGCCGCCGTCGCCGAACTCGCCGATGCGCTGCACACGCCGGGCGCGCTGCGCCGCGCGCATCCGGTCGCCTTCGCGGCGCTGGCCGGCGCCCGGGGCGGGGCGCTGGTGCAGTCCTGCCCGACGCTCGGCTACCGGATGCTCTGGGTCCATGCCGACAACGACCACTACCGCGACGACTACGAGCTGTACCTGCGGACATGCCGCGGCCATGCCGGCGGCGCGCTGCCCGACAGCCACCATGTGGACCACCTGTTCAACCGCGCCCGCGCGCAGCGGCTGCGGCTGTCCTGGATCCGCGCCGTGCTGCTGCCGCGCGGCATCAACACGTCCCATGGCGCGGGCTACGAGAAGGCGCGCACCCGCGGGCTGGTCGGCACGCCGGAGCGGCCGCGGACCATCGACGAGGTGACGCTGATGAAGCTCTGGCTCGTGCGCTCGCCGCGCAAGGGCCAGCCGCTGACGCCGGAGATGCGCGCCCATGCCGGGCGCATGGCCGCGCTGTTCGGGCTGAGCCCGGCGGAGATCGAGGCGAATATCCGCGACCTGATGGCGGTGGCCGCCTTCAGGCCGGGCGGATGATCCGCGCGCCGCGCGGCACCGGCATGCGAGCGAGGACGGGATGACCTTCGAATACGAGACCTGCGACGTCTTCACCACCACCCGCTTCGGCGGCAACCCGCTGGCCGTGGTGTACGGCGCCGAGGCGCTGGACGGCGCCGCGATGCAGCGCGTCGCGCGGGAGTTCAACCTCAGCGAGACCGTCTTCGTCCTGCCCGCGACGGAGGGCAACGACGCCTTCCTCCGCATCTTCACCCCGGGCGTCGAGGTGCCCTTCGCCGGCCATCCGAATGTCGGCGCGGCGGTGATGCTGGCGCGGCGCATGGGCCGGCGCGGGCGCATCCTGCTCGGCCAGGCGGCCGGGCTGGTCGTGGCGGAGCTGACGGAGACGGGTGGCGAGGTCGCCGGCGCGCGCATCACCGCGCCGCGGCCCTTCGCGCGCGCCCGCACCGTGCCGGCGCAGGATGCCGCGGCCTGCGCCGCCCTGCCCGCCGGCGCCGTCGCGGGGGAGGTGGTGGTGGGCGGCTGCGGGCTCGACTTCGCGCTGGCGGAGGTGGCGGACGCCGCGGTGCTGGCGCGCGCCGTGCCGGACATCCCCGCCTTCCGCGCGCGCATGCCGCTGTCCGTCGCGGCCGGGCTGCACCTGTTCACCCGCCTAGCGCCCGGGCGGCTGCGCGCGCGGATGCTGACGCCGATCGACGGCATCGGCGAGGACCCGGCCACCGGCAGCGCGAACTGCGCGCTCGGCGGCCTGCTGCTGGAACGCGAGGGCGGCGAGGCGCTGGAGATCGAGGTCGAGCAGGGGGTCGAGATGGGCCGGCCGAGCCTGCTGCACGTCACCGCCCGGCGCGGGGCAGATGGCATCCGCGTCACGGTCGGCGGCGGCGTTGTGCCGGTGGCCGCCGGGCGCATATGGGTGTGATGGACGAGATCGCCTTCCACACGCGGCTGCACCGGCCGGGCGTCATCCTCGATGTCGGCGCGCATGACGGGCTGCTGACCCTGCCTCTCGCACGCCTGCCCGGTGCGCGCGTGATCGCCTTCGAGCCGCTGCCCCCCGCCTTCGCGCGGCTGCGCGCGGCGGTGCTGGCCGAGCCCAGGCCCCTGCCCGTGACGCTGCGGACCGAGGCGCTGGGCCGGGCGCCCGGGCGGCTGCTGCTGTCGGTCCCCGTGCTCGGCGGCGTGCCGGCCGAGCAATGGGCGAGCACCGCCAAGGACTACGCCGCCTTCGACGGGCTGGAGGTGCAGCGGATCGAGGTGGAGGTCACCACCATCGACGCGCTGGGCCTTGCGGAGCTGCAGCACGTCAAGCTCGATGCCGAGGGCGCCGAGGGGGAGGTGCTGGAGGGCGGGCGGGAGACGCTGCGTCGCTGCCGCCCCGTGCTGTCGCTGGAGCTGGAGGAGCGCCACCGCCCGGGCGCCACGCGCGACGTGCCCGCCCTGCTGGCGGCGCTGGGCTACGAGACGCGGTTCTGGCTGGACGGCGCGATGCGCCCGCTGGCGGAGTTCGATCCCGCGACGATGCAGGTCGCCTCGCCCGACCCCTCGGTCTTCGCGGCGTCGGACCCCTATGTCTTCACCTTCTACGCCTGGCCCGAGGAACGGGCGGCCGAGGTGATGGCCGCGCTGCCCGGCTGATCCACCACCAGCGGCAGCCACAGCACCTGGTCGATCCGCTCGGCCCCGGCCGCGAGCATCGCCAGCCGGTCGAAGCCCACCGCGATTCCGGCGCCGGCCGGCATCCCGAAGGCCAGCGCGGCGAGGAAATCCTCGTCCACCTCCCACCCCTCCTCCCCGGCCAGACGCTTGCGCTCCTCCACGTCGCGGGTGAAGCGGGCGCGCTGCTCGGCGGGGTCGGTCAGCTCGTCGAAGGCGTTGGCGAGTTCGAGCCCGGCGACGAACAGCTCGAAGCGCAGAGCGGCACGGGGGTCGGCCGGGTCGCGGCGGGCGAGCGCGGCCTGCGGGGCGGGCCAATGCGTCAGGAAGGTCGCGCGGTCGCGGTCGATCGCCGGCTCGACATGGGTCAGCACCAGGTGGAAGAACGCATCCTCCCACCCCAGCCCGGCCGGCAGGTCGAGCCCCGCGGCGCGGGCCGCCGCGTGCAGGGCCGCGGCATCGCCCCCGGCCGTCGCGGCATCCACGGTGGACAGGATGTCGAGCCCGCGGCAATGGCGGCGGAAGGCTTCCGCCATGGTCAGTCGCTCGAACGGAAGGGACAGGTCGGTCGCCACCCCGCCATGCGCCACCACGGCCGGGCAGACGGAACGGAACAGCGCCTCCGTCTCGTCCATCAGGCCGTCGAGCGTCATCCCGGGGCGGTACCACTCCAGCATGGTGAATTCGGGTGCGTGCCGGGGGCTCGCCTCGCCGTTGCGCCAGACGCGGGCAAGTTCGAAGACCGGCCCCGCCCCGGCCACCAGCAGCCGCTTCAGCGCCAGCTCGGGCGAGGTGCGGAGCCACAGCACGGTCGGCACGCCGATGCCGAGATGGGGGCGGTATTCGCTGCGGAAGGCGCGCAGGTGGACCTCCATCCCCGGCGCGGGCACCAGGCAGGGCGTCTCCGCCTCGGCATAGCCGCGGCCGGTGAGGAAGGCGCGCGTGTCGGCCGCGAGCCGGGCGCGGCGGCGTAGGAAGGGCAGGCGCGCGGCCAGGCTCTCGGGGTGCCAAGGGGGCGTGGCGCCGGGGGTGGCGCGGGGCATCGGGGGCATGGACGTCGCGGGGCTCGGCGTGGTTAGGGGGCGCGACCATGCCCGATGACAGCGTCCCCCGCACCCTCCGCACGCCCGAAGCCCTGGTCGCCGCCGGGCTGCTGCCGCCGGACCGCGCGGCCGCGGCCGCCGAGGTCGCGCGGCGCTACGCCATCGCCGTGACACCGGCCGCCGCCGCGCTGATCGACCCGGCCGATCCCGCCGACCCGATCGCGCGGCAATACATCCCCGACGCGGCGGAGCTGGTGACGGCGCCGGGCGAGATCGAGGACCCGACGGCCGATGCCCCCTTCACCCCCGTGAAGGGCATCGTCCGCCGCTACCCCGACCGCGCCCTGCTGAAGCCGCTGCTGGCCTGCCCGGTCTATTGCCGCTTCTGCTTCCGGCGCGAGGTGGTGGGACCCGATGGCGGGCTGCTGACGGAATCGGAGCTGGAGGCGGCGATCGCCTGGCTGGCCGCGACCCCCGCGATCCGCGAAGTGGTGCTGACCGGCGGCGACCCGCTGATGCTCAGCGCCCGGCGGCTCGGCTGGCTGGTGGCGCGGCTGTCGGCGATCCCGCATGTCGAGATCATCCGCGTGCATTCCCGCGTGCCGGTCGCCGACCCCGCCCGCGTGACGGCGGCGCTGGTGGCGGCGCTGGAGACGGAGAAGGCCTTCTTCCTTTGCGTGCATGCGAACCACGCGCGCGAATTCTCGCCCGGTGCCGCGGCGGCGCTGCGGCGGCTCAACCGCGCGGGCGTGGTGCTGCTGGGGCAGAGCGTGCTGCTGAGTGGCGTGAACGACGATGCCGCGGCGCTGGAGGCGCTGTTCCGCGCGATGCTGCGCCACCGGGTGAAGCCCTACTACCTGCACCAGCTGGACCCGGCGCCGGGGACGGCGCGCTTCCATGTGCCGGAAGCGGAAGGGCTGCGCCTGGTGGCGGGGCTGCGGGGGCGGCTCAGCGGGCTGGGCCAGCCGCTCTATGTGAAGGAGACGGCGGGCGGCGGGGGGAAGGTGCCGGTCCGGGGGGCGTAGCGCCTGATCCGCGGAGGCGGAATCGCCGAAGCGGTGAATCAGCCGCTGCAACAAGGGGCTGAAGCGTGATCCGCGCTTCTATCGGCGCGGATCACGCTTCAGCCGCCGGCCCCTCCGACCTTGCCCTCCCCCGCCCCGCGTTGTAATCGCCCGCCGACCCGTCACACCCAAGACCGAACGCTAGGACACCCGCCCCCATGGCGAAGATGCAGGCCAACCAGATGCGTGCCGGCATGGTCATCGAGTTCGAAGGCCAGCGCTACACCATCCTGAAGCAGAACATCATGATCCCCGGCAAGGGCGCGGCCGTCATCCAGGTGGAGATGCGCAACGTCCGCTCCGGCGCGAAGAAGGACCAGCGCTGGCGCACCGCGGACACGGTGGAGCGCCTGACGACCGAGGACAAGGAATTCACCTTCTCCTACGCCGAGGGCGACATGCTCGTCCTGATGGACCCGGCGACCTACGAGCAGACCCAGGTGCCGAAGGACATCCTCGGCGACCGCCTGCCCTTCCTGGTCGAGAACATGACGGTCAATGTCCGCCTGATCGAGGGCGAGCCCGTCTCGATGGACCTGCCGGAACAGGTGGTGCTGGAGGTGGTGGAGGCCGATCCGGTGGTGAAGGGGCAGACCGCCGCTTCCTCCTACAAGCCGGCCCTGCTGTCGAACGGCGTCAAGACCATGGTGCCGCCCTTCATCACGGTGGGCGAGAAGATCGTGGTGAAGACCGAGGACGGGTCCTACTACGAACGCGCGAAGGGCTGAGGCCCCTGCCGCCCCCGACCGGGGGGCCGGGCTCAGGACCTGCTTGATTCGAGGGACGGCGCGGCGCATTGCGTCGCGCCGTCGTCGTCTCGCGGCGCCACCCGCTTTCCCACCCGCCCCGGCCCCTCCCCGCGAATGGCGGGGGCGCCGACGGGGCGGGCGCTCATTCCACCCACCCCATCCGGATCACGCCCAAGCCATGGCCGTCTCCCCCCGTCTCTCCCCCGCCATGAACGTCCTGCATGCCGCCGTGCGGAAGGCGGGCCACCGCCTGCTGCGCGACTTCGGCGAGGTGGAGAACCTGCAGGTCACCTCCAAGGGTCCGGGCGACTTCGTCTCCCAGGCCGACCTCCGCGCCGAGCAGACGCTGAAGGAGGAACTGTCCCGCGCCCGCCCGGGCTGGGCCTTCCTCGGCGAGGAGGGCGGCCAGGCGGAGGGGGAATGGGAATGGCGCTGGGTCGTCGATCCGCTCGACGGCACCACCAACTTCCTCCACGGCATCCCGCACTGGGCGATCAGCGTGGGGGTGGAGCGGCGGATCGGGCCTGACCGCACCGAGCTTGTCGCGGGCTGCATCTACAACCCGGCGGGGAACGAGCTGTTCTGGGCCGAGAAGGGCATGGGCGCCTTCCTCAACGACCGGCGGCTCCGCGTCTCCGGCCGGAGGGAGATGGTGCAGGCGATCTTCGCCACCGGCATCCCCTTCGCGAAGGTGCCCCGCAAGGCGGAATTCAGCGCCACGCTGGCGCGGCTCATGCCGCATGTGGCGGGCGTGCGGCGCTTCGGCTCCGCGGCGCTCGACCTGGCCTGGGTGGCGGCCGGGCGCTACGACGGCTTCTGGGAGCTGAACCTGAACCGCTGGGACATCGCGGCGGGGCTGGTGCTGGTGAAGGAAGCCGGCGGCTTCGTGACCGACCCGCAGGGCGGCGAGACGCATTACGAGACGGGCGACGTGGTCGTGGGCAACCCCATCCTGCAGCCGAGGCTGCGCGAGGTGGTGGCCGAGGGCATCGCCGCCGCCCAGGCGGCGCGCGCGGCCGCATCGGCCGGGTAACGGCTCCGCGCATGGCGCAAGGCTGATCAAGACGCTAGGTTGCGGCGGAATGACCCGCCGCCTCCTCCTCCTCGCCGCCGCCGGCCTGCTCGCCACCCTGCCCGGCCCCGCGGCCGCGCAGGCGCCGCGCGGCGCCCCGGCGCCGCCGCTGGCGCTGCCCGCCGGCATGTCGCCGCTGCCCGCCGGGGCCGATCGCGTGTCCTTCCGGCCGGGCGACAGCGCCCTGCCCGCGGGCGCGGCGCCGGTGCTCGGCGAGATCGGCCGCCGCTTGGCCGCCGCCACCCCGACCGGCGGCGGCCGCATCACGGTGGAGGCGCAGGCGAGCGGCCCGTCCAACGACGCCTCCGCGGCGCGGCGCATCGCGCTGGCCCGCGCGCAGGCGGTGCGCGCCGCGCTGGTGGCGGGCGGGATCGAGGAGACGCGGGTGGATGTCCGCGCGCTGGGGCGCACCCCGCAGGCGCTGGACGCCGCGGATGTGCTGCCGCCCGGCGTCGCGCGCGCAGGGGCGACGAGGTAAGGCCGATGAGCAGTCCCACCCCCTTCCTCTGGCGCATGCTCGCCTTCCTCGCGGCGGTCGTGCTGCTGGTCGGGCTGCTGTCGGGCGAGTTGTCGACCGCCTTCGGCGCGAACCCGCTGCTGAACGGCGTCATCGCCGTGGTGCTGCTGCTGGGCGTGGCCTGGAACATCCGCCAGGTCCTTGCGCTGACGCGGGAGGTGGAGTGGCTGGAAGCCTTCCGCGCCACCGGCGCGCCGGACGGGCCGCCGCGGCTGCTCGCGCCGCTGGCCAACATGCTGGCGCAGCGGCGCAGCGAACGCCTGTCGCTGTCGGCGCTGGCGATGCGCAGCGTGCTGGACGGCATCGCCGGGCGGCTCGACGAACAGCGGGAACTGTCGCGCTACGCGACGGGGCTGCTGATCTTCCTCGGCCTCCTCGGCACCTTCTGGGGCCTGCTGCTGACCATCGGCAGCGTGTCCGACGTGATCTCCAACATGTCGGTCGGCACGGGCGACATCAACGCGCTGTTCAACCAGCTGAAATCCGGCCTGAGCGAGCCGCTGCGCGGCATGTCCATCGCCTTCAGCTCCTCCATGCTGGGCTTGGCCGGCGCGCTGGTGCTGGGCTTCCTCGACCTCACCGCCGGGCAGGCGCAGAACCGCTTCTATTCCGAGCTGGAGGACTGGCTCGCCTCCTCCACCCGCCTGTCCTCCGGCGCGCTGGGCGCGGAGGGCGAGGGCTCGATGCCCGCCTATGTCCAGGCACTGCTGGAACAGAGCGCGGAGAACATGGACGAATTGCAGCGCGCCATGGCCCGCAACGAGGAAGGCCGCGCCCAGGGCAACCAGGCGCTGATGACGCTGACCGAGCGCCTGTCCGTCCTGGCCGACCAGATGCGCGCCGCGCAGGTGCTGATGAGCCGCATGGCCGAGGCGCAGGCCGCGCTGACGCCGACCCTGCAGCGCATGGCGGAAGCCGCGCAGCACGGCGCGCTCGACGAGGCGTCGCGCGCCCATCTGCGGAACGTCGAGCTGTACCTCGCCCGCATCCTGGAGGACATCACCCAGGGCCGGATGCAGTCCACCGCGGAGATCCGCAACGAGATCAAGGTCCTGTCCCGCACCATCGCCGCCCTGGCGGAGGAGCCGCGGCCGTGACCGCGCGGGGCGTGGCCGCCGGGGCTGGGTAGCGGCGCATGGCGATCGGACGGCGCCGGCGCGACAGGGGCGGGATCGATGCCTGGCCGGGCTATGTGGACGCGCTGTCCACGCTGCTCATGGTCATCATCTTCGTCCTGCTCGTCTTCGTCCTGGCACAGGGCTTCCTGTCGGTCGCGCTCTCCTCCCGCGACCGGGCGCTGGACCGGCTGAACCGGCAGGTCGCGGAACTCGGCGAACTCCTCGCCCTCGAACGCGGGCAGGCGGAGGAGCTGCGCGGGTCGCTGAGCCGCACCGCCGAGGAACTGCGCGCCGCCGCCTCCGCGCGCGACGCCGCGGGCCGCGCCCTGGCCGGCCTGCGGGAGGAGCGCGACCGCCTGTCCGCGGACCGCGACCTCGCCCGCGGCGAGCGCGACCGCCTGGCCGCCCGCATCGCCGATCTCGACCTCGGCTCCCGCGGGGATGCCGCGCGCATCGCGGAGCTGGAGGGGCGGCTTGCGGAGGCGCTGGCCCGCGCCGAGGCCGCGGGCGGGGATGCGGCGCAGACCGTCCGCACGCTGACCGACGCGCAGCGCGTGCTGGCCGCCGAACGCGCGGCGCTGGAAGCGGTGCGGCGCGACCTGTCCGCCACGCGCGAACAGGCCGCGGCGCTCGGCCGCGACCTGGTGGCGGAACGCGCGGCGCGCGAGGCTGCGGGACGCGACCTCGCGCAGGAACGCGGCGCGCGGGAGGCGACGGAGCGCGAGCTGGCGGCGGCGCGGGGCGAATCCGCCACCCTCGCGCGGGACCTCGGCCAGGTCCGCGGCCAGCGCGACGAGCTGCAGCGCAACCTGACCCGCGAGCGCACCCTGCGCGAGACGGCGGAACGCGACCTGAACCAGTCCCGGCAGGAGGCCGCCGCGCTGAACCGCGGCATCGCAGCCGAACGCGATTCGCGCGGCCAGTCGGAGCGCCAGCTGGCCGAGGCGGAGGCCCGCACCGCCCAGCTCGCGCGCGAACTGGCCGAGGCGCGGCAGGTGCTGGAAGCCGCGCGGCGCGACATCGCCGCCCTCCGCGCCGAGGCGGAGCGCCTGGACCGCACCGTGCAGGTGGACCGCGCGACGATCGAGGCGCGGCTGTCCGACATCGCCCGCCTCGCCGACCAGGTCCGCGGGCTGGAGGCGCTGCGCGACCAGCTGGAACGCCAGGCCGCGCAGGCCATCGCGCGCGCGGAGGAGGAGGAACGTCGCCGCGGCGCCGCCGATGGCGCGGCGGCCGAGGCCGAGCGCGCGCGCCGCGCGGCGGAGGCGCTGGTGGCGCAGGCCACCGGCCGCGCCAGCCAGGCGGAGGAGGCGCGCCGGCAGGAAGCCGCCCAGCGGGAGGCGGCGCAGCGGGCGTCGCAGGCGGCCGGCCTGCTCGCCTCGGAAGCCGCGTCCCGCGCCGCCGAGGAAGCGCGGCGCCGGCAGGCTGCGGAAGCGCAGGGCCAGGAATTCGCGCGCCTGTCGGAGAGCGCGCGCGTGCAGGTGGCGCAGCTGACCCGCCAGGTCGAGGCGCTGCGCGCCGAACTCGCCCGCGTCGCCGGCGCGCTCGACGCGGCGGAGGATGCGGGGCGCGACAAGGACGCGCAGATCGCGGCGCTCGGCCAGCGGCTGAACGTCGCGCTCGCCGCGCGGGTCGAGGAGTTGCAGCAGTACCGCTCGGACTTCTTCGGCCGGCTGCGCCGCGTGGTGGGCGACCGGCCGGAGGTGCGGATCGTCGGCGACCGCTTCGTCTTCCAGTCGGAAGTGCTGTTCCCGGTGGGCAGCGCGGAGCTTTCGGCCGCCGGGCAGCAGCAGATCCGCGACCTCGGCCGCGTGCTGCTCGACCTCGCGCGGCAGTTCCCGGCGGACCTGTCCTGGGTGCTGCGCGTCGATGGGCATGCGGACCGCAGCCCGGTCCGCACCGGCGGGCGCTTCGCCACCAACTGGGAATTGTCGGCGGCGCGGTCCATCGCGGTGGCGCAGCTTCTGATCCAGGAAGGGCTGCCCGCCAACCGCGTCGCCGCCGCCGCCTTCGGCGACACCCAGCCGCTGGATGACCGCGACACGCCCGACGCCTATGCCCGCAACCGCCGGATCGAGCTGCGGCTCGAAGCCGGGCTGTCCGCCGGGGCGGCGGCCCCGCCGGCGCGCGCCCCCGCCGATGCGCGGCGCGACCTGGGCGAGGTGCTGCGCGGCCAAGCCTGCACGCGGCTCGCCCTCGCCGAGGAGGGGGTCGCGCCGCGCGTGTCCGGCCTCGGCCCGCGGGGCGTCGAGGCCAGGCTGCGGGACGCCCTGCCGGGCGCCCGCATCGCGCTTGCGGAATTCGACGGCCCCTACTGCGCCGTGCTCGACGCGCTGCGGCCGGTGGGCGCGGACGGGATGCGGCTGGCCCCCCTGCCCGGCCCGGTGCTGCGGCGCGGCAGCCTGCTGCAACTCGACCTCGGCCTGCCGGACTGGGCGGCGCATGCGCTGGTCGCCTTCATATCGACCGATGGGCAGGTCGGCACGCTGGCGCGGCTCGACCGGCAGGCGCCGGGCGCGCGGCTGCGCCTGGGGGAGCCGCGGCCGGGCTTCGCCGGCTGGCCGGTGGAGGAGCCCTTCGGCACGGACCTGGTGGTGGCGATCGCCTCCGAAGGGCCGCTGTTCGAGGCGTCGCGGCTGCCGGGCGGGTCCGTGCAGGACTTCGCCGCTTCCCTGCGGGACGCGGTGGCGGCGGCGCGCGCGGCCGGCCGGCGCGTGGCGGCGGCGGCGAGCGTGGTGGAGGTGGTGCCGCGCTGACGGCCTCGCGCCGGGGCGCGGCGTGGGCGACGCCGGAATGGGCTTGCGGGGCCGCATGCGCGCGGGCATCCACGCCGTGGACCGAGAGGGAAGCCGCCGCATGACCGGACTGCATGTCGTGGACCATGCGCTGCTGTCGCACCGCCTGGCCGAACTGCGCGACGCGGCCACGCCCTCCCCCCGGTTCCGCCGGCTGCTGGCGGAGATCGGCGCCATCCTGGCGATGGAGGCCACGCGCGACCTGCCGACCGCGGTGGCGGAGGTGACGACGCCGCTGACCGCCATGCGCCACCGGCGGCTCGCCGGGCCGGAACCGGTGCTGGTGGCGGTGCTGCGCGCCGGGCTCGGACTGATGGAAGGCGGGCTCCAGGTGCTGCCCGAGGCGCCGGTCGGCCATGTCGGCCTGGTGCGGGACGAGCACACGCTGGAGCCGAGCCAGTACATGCTGCGGATGCCGCCGGAGGTGCGGGTGCGCGGCGCCATCCTGTTCGACCCGATGCTGGCCACCGGCGGCAGCGCGGCCGCCGCGGTGGCGCGGGTGAAGGAGGCCGGCGCGCCGCATCTGCGCTTCGTCTGCGTCGTCGCCGCGCCGGAAGGCGTCGCGCGCCTGCGCGAGGCGCATCCCGACGTGCCCGTCTACGCCGCGGCCCTGGACGAGCGGCTGGACCACCGGGGCTTCATCGTCCCCGGCCTCGGCGATGCCGGGGACCGCTGCTTCGGCACGGAGGGCTGACGGTGGCGGACCGCTTCGCCGCCCGCCGCGCCGCCTTCCGCGCGCTGCACGCGGAAGGCTGCTTCCTGCTGCCGAATCCCTGGGATGCCGGGACGGCGCGTTTCCTCGAAGGGCAGGGCTTCGCGGCGCTGGCCACCACCAGCAGCGGCGCCGCCCATGCGCGGGGCCGGGCGGATGGCGCGCTGGACCTCGACGCCACGCTCTCCAACATGGAGGAGATCGTGGCGGCGACGGCATTGCCGGTGAACGCCGATTTCGGCAACGGCTTCGGCGCGGATCCCGGCGCGGTCGCCGCCAGCGTCGCGCGCTGCATCGCCACCGGCATCGCCGCCCTGTCGATCGAGGACGCGACCGGGGACGCCGCGCGCCCGCTGTTTCCGCTGGAGGAGGCGGTGGCGCGGATGCGGGCCGCGCGGCGCGCCATCGACGCCGCGGGCGGCGAGGTCATGCTGGTCGGGCGGGCGGAATGCTTCCTGACCGGCCATCCGGACCCGCTGGCCGAGAGCCTGCGCCGCATCGCCGCCTATGCGGAAGCCGGGGCGGAGGTGCTCTACGTGCCGGGCCTCACCACGGCGGACCAGATCGCGGCGGTCGTGCGGGCCGCGTCGCCCCGGCCGGTGAACGTGCTGATCAGCCGCCCCATCGGGCTCGACCTGCCGGCGCTGGCCGCGCTCGGCGTGCGGCGGGTCAGCGTGGGCGGCGCGCTGGCCGGCATCGCCTGGGGCGCGGTGGCGCGGGCCGCGGCGGAACTGAAGGCCGGGCGTTTCGGCGTGCTGGCCGGGCGGATGCCGGGCGCAGCGCTGGACCGGCTGTTCGCGGGGACCGCCGGGGTTGCCTAGATGATCCGCGCCTCGAAGGGCTGCTTCAGGTCGGGGGCGTCGAACTCCACGACCCAGAGGTCGGGGTCGCGCTTCACCTGGCGTTCGACATAGGCATCGGCCGTCGCGTCGTCGACCGGGGCGGGGCCGGTGCCGCGCATCCAGGCGGGCCGTCCCTCGGCGTCGCGCACCTGGGACAGGACCACGATCCCCTCCCGCCCGCGCAGCACGCAGAGGATGCCGCCCGAATCGGGGTCGCCCTTCCGCAGCACCGCGCCGGACCGGCCGGCGATGTCCGACAGCCGCAGCGCCATCGACACCCAGATTCCGGCCTTCACCTTCGCATCCATGGCCCGACCATCACCGCGCCGCCGCGGCCGCGCAAGCCCCGCCAGCGCCGGCGCCGCCATTGCGCCCCCGCCGCGGCCCTTGCGGAAGGGCGCGCGCCACGCCATTCCCTCACGCGAAAGGGAGCCCCGCCCATGGCCAAGCCGCAGGAACTCACCGAAGGCCAGCGCGCCTACGAGGCGCGCCGCGCCGCGAAGGCCGGCATGAGCCTCGAGAAGTGGCTCGTCGAGAAGGAGAAGCGCGCGAAGGCCGACGCCGCCGACGCCGCGCGCGAGGCGGAGGCCGAGAAGGCGAAGGAGCCGGAGCGGAAGGGCTGGTTCGGCCGCCTGCTCGACAAGGCGCACCAGCCGCTGAAGTAGCGGCGCGGGGCGTCACAGCATCCGCAGCAGCGTCCCGTCGCGGCGCAGCGCGTGGTGGTAGATCGCCCCCCCGATATGCGCCGCCAGCAGCACCGGCAGCATCCAGCCGAGCACGCTGTGCATCCAGTGCAGCGCCACCGCCAGCCCTTCCCGCGCCTCCATGAATTTCGGCAGGTCGATGAAGCCCAGGAAAGCGGTCGGCCCCTGCAGGGGGAAGCCATAGGCGTTGGTCGTGAAGAAGCCGAGCAGCGGCTGGAGGATCAGCGCGGCGTAGAGCGCATGGTGCACGCCATGCGCCGCGGCGCGCATCAGGGCGGGGATGTGGTCCGGCAGCGCCGGCGGGCGGCTGAAGCGGCGCCAGGCCAGGCGCAGCAGGGCAAGGCCCAGGATGACCAGCCCCGTGCTCTCATGCAGGGCGTAGAAGGCCATCTTCGGGTCGTCCTTGATGAACCGGATGACGAGGCCGGTGGCGATGGCCAGGAACAGCAGCGGCACCGTGACCCAGTGGAACAGCTTGGCGAGGGCCGAATACTGGCCGTCCGGGTGCAGCGCGTCCTGGCCGCGGATCGGGGGGGACGGGGCGGTCTGGTCCATCTCTCGCGCATCTCCCGGGCGCCGCGCCAATATGGCATGACCGGCCGCCCGGACTGGAAGCGAAACGCGAATGACCCCCGTGCCCGACTGGCCGCAGCACCGCGCCGCGCACCCCGATGCGCGCCCGACCGACTGGCTGCGCGCGGCGGCGGAGCCGGACTGGGGCGCGGCGGTCGGCCACCGCTTCGGGCGGGAGTGCAACGCGGGCCGGGTCCCGCCCGAGGTGATGCGCCGCTACCTGGTGCAGGACTACCAGTTCATCGACGCCTTCGCCGCCCTGCTCGGCCGCGCCATCCACACCGCGCCCGACCTTCCGGCGCGGCTGCCGCTCGGCCGGTTCATGGGCCTGCTCTGCGCGGAGGAGAACACCTATTTCCTCCGCAGCTTCGACGCGCTCGGCGTGGCGGAGGCGCTGCGCCGCGACCCGCCGCTGTCGGCGGCCGCGCGGGATTTCCGCGCGCTGCTGCGCGAGGCCGCGGCAAGCCCCCACCATGCCGACCAGCTCGCCGTGCTCTGCGTGGCGGAATGGGTCTATCTGGGCTGGGCGCGCCCGGCGCGGGACACGCGCCCGGCTGAGCCCTTCTGGTGCGCCGAATGGGTGGACCTGCATGCCAGCCCCTTCTTCGAGGGCTTCGTGGAGGGGCTGCGCGCCGCGCTCGATCGGGAGGTGGCGGCGCTCGACGCCGCCGGGCGGGCGCGCGTGCGGGCGCTGTTCGTGGCGGCGGCGCGGCTGGAACGCGCCTTCTTCGACAGCGCCTATGACGAGGCGCCGCCCGGTTGAGGCCGGCAGCGCCGGCATGATCGCGGCCCATGCCGACTGGAGCATCGACCCGCGCAAGCGCTGGATGGCCATCGCGCGCCGCGATGCCGTCGGCTGGCGGGCGGAGGCGCCGCGGGCGGTTGGCGACACGGCGGCGCTGCTGCCGGCGCTGCTGGGGGAAGGCGTGCCGGTCGCGCTCGGCCTCGACCTGCCGCTCGGCGTGCCACGGGACTGGGCGGCGGGCCGGGCGGAGCGCGACTTCCCGGATTTCCTGGCCGGGCTGGTCCGCGACCCCGCCTTCTTCGAGGTGAGCGCGACGCTGGAGACGGTGAGCGCGGCGCGCCCCTTCTACCCCGCGCGCGGGGTGAAGGGGATGACGCGGGCCTCCCATGCGGCGGCGCTCGGCCTCGGTTCCGCGCAGGCGCTGTCGCGCGCCTGCGACCGCGCGACCCCGACCCGCCCGGCCGGCGCGCCGGTGTTCTGGACGCTCGGCGCCAACCAGTCGGGCAAGGCCGCGATCGCCGCCTGGCGGGACTGGCTGGCGCCGGCGCTGGCGGCGGGTGCGCCGGTGGCGCTTTGGCCCTTCGCGGGGCCGCTGCACGGGCTGCTGGCGCCGGGGCGGGCGGCGCTAGCCGAGGTGTATCCGGCCGAGGCGCTGCGCCAGCTTGACCTGAGGCTTGCCGGCAGCAAGCGCGCGCAGGCGCCGCGGCGGGCGCTGGCCGGGGCGCTGCGGGATGCCATGGCGCGGCTGCGCGTCGCGCCCTCGCCCGCCCTGTCGGAGGCGGTCGAGGACGGTTTCGGCGCCGATGCGGCCGGCGAGGATCGGCTGGACTGCGTGCTCGGCCTGCTCTGCCTGGTGCAGGTGCTGGACGGGCGTCGCGCGGACCATGTGCCGGCGGACCCGTGGATCCGCCGGTGGGAGGGGTGGGTGCTGGGGCAGGCGTGAGCGCGGGTGGGGTCAGCCCGCCGGCGCGATGTCCGGATACAGCCCGGCGGCGCGCGCCGCCTGCTTCACCAGCGCGGTCAGCAGGTCCAGCTGCGGCGTGGCCACGCCGGCAATGCGAGCGAGGTGCAGCGTGGTGGTGAGGATGCCGTCGATCTCCATCGGACGGCCGAGTTCCAGGTCCTGCAGGATGGACGGCTTGTGCGCCATGCTGGCATTCGCCACCCGCTCCACCGCCGAATCGGGCAGCGGGCGGCCATGCGCGGCGGCGATGGCGCGCCCCTCCTCCGCGCTGCGGCGCGCGGCGTCGCGCAGCAGCGGGTCGAGATAGGTGTCGCGCACGCCGCGGCGCGTCAGCACGCAGAGCGGCCCGTTGCCGAGGTTGCCGAGCAGCTTCAGCCAGATCTCGGTGCGGATGTCGGGCGAGACGGGCGACGGGAAGCCGCCCGCTTCCAGCGCGGCGGAGATGGCCTGCACGCGCGGCGTGATGCGGCCGTCGATCTCGCCGAGGATGACGCGGATGTTGCCGTGTTCGGACTTCACCACGCCGGGCGCCAGCACCTCCGTCGCGGAATAGACGCAGCCGCCGATGGTGCGGTGGATGCCCACTGCGTCGCGCAGCGCGTCGCCCGGGTCCACCTCCGGCAGGCGCAGCCCGTCATGCGGGCCGCCATGGCGGTCGAAATACCACCAGGGGATGCCGTTCATCACGAAGGCCACCGGCGTGTCCTCGCGCAGCAGCGGCGCGATGGCGGCGGCGACGGAGGGCAGCGCGGGCGCCTTCACGGTGACGATCACGGCATCCTGCGGGCCGAGATCGGCGGGATCCGCGCTCGCCTTCGGGCGGGAATGGTGGGTGCCGTCATGCGCGTGGACGGTCAGCCCGTCGCGCTGGATCGCCGCAAGATGCGCGCCGCGCGCGACGAGCGAGACGTCGGAGCCGCCACGGGCGAGGCGGGCTGCGATGTGGCCGCCGATGGCGCCGGCGCCGAAGACGCAGATCTTCATGGGGAATGTCCGTGGGGTGTGCGGAAGGATGGTGCGCGGGGTGGCGCGGCAGGGGGTGGCGCGGCAGGCGGGGATGCGCCGGGGTTAGGACAGCAGTTCCAGCGCGGCCCGGCCCAGCGCCTGCACGCCGAGCGGGATGCAGCCCTCGTCGGGCTGGTAGTCGGCATTGTGCAGCCTGTCGTCGCGCCCGGGCGCGCCGCTGCCGATGCGGAGCTGGAAGGCGGGCGCAAGGGCGGCGAACTCGGCGAAGTCCTCGGCGCCCATGCTGGGTTCGCCCTCCTCCAGCACCTCGCCGAACTGGGCGCGGACGGCGGACAGCACGGGTTCCAGCACGCGGTCGTCATTCACCAGCGGCGGGACCTTGCGCTGGTAGTCCAGCGTGCAGCGCACGCGCATCGTCGCCTCCAGCCCCTCCGCCAGGCGGCGGATGGCGGCTTCGGCGGTGTCGCGCGCCGCCTGGTGCAGCGTGCGGACCGTGCCCTTCAGATGCGCGCGTTCGGGGATGATGTTGTAGGTCGTGCCGGCCTGCAGCGCGCCCACCGTGACCACCGCGGGGTGGACCGGCCGGATCTCCCGGCTGACCACGGTCTGCACCTGGGCGACGAAGGCCGCCGCGGCGACGATGGGGTCCACCGCCGCATAGGGGTGCGCCGCATGCCCCGACCGCCCGCGGATCCCGAGGTCGAAGCGGTCGGATGCCGCGAGGCAGGCGCCGCGGGCGAATCCGAAGCGCCCGACCGGCAGGTCGGGCTGGTTGTGGAAGCCGAGGGCGAGGTCGATCCCCTTCCCCGCGCCGTCGGCGATCATGGCGGCCGCGCCCTCCAGCACCTCCTCGGCCGGCTGGAAGACCAGCAGCACGCGCCCGGCCAGCATCGGCGCGATGTCCCGCAGCACGGCGGCGACGCCGAGCAGGGTGGCGGTGTGGATGTCGTGCCCGCAGGCGTGCATCTTCCCAGCCACCGTGCTGGCGAAGGGCAGGCCCGTCTCCTCCGCGATGGGCAGCGCGTCCATGTCGGCGCGGATCGCGAGCGTGGGGCCGGGCCGGCCGCCCTCGATGGTGCCGACAACGCCGGTGCGGCCGATGCCGGTGCGGTGGGCGATGCCGAGCCGGGCGAGTTCGGCCGCCACGATCCCGGCCGTCCGCGTCTCCTCGAAGGCGAGTTCGGGATGCGCGTGGATGTCGCGGCGGATGGCGACCAGCGCCGGCGCCAGGCGCTCCGCGGCGTCGCGGATGATCCGGCCGGGGTCGTTGATGTGCATGCGTCGCCGTCCTGACGAGTAGGAAATCCGCATCCTCAGGTGAAGAAGTGGTCATGGCAAGGCGGCCCGGCCGCTGGCCGCTTGCGGGGGGCGGAAACGGCGTGCAATACGCGGGACCAACGTCCGGGAGGCAGGATGTCCGCAGATCTCCGTCGTCGAGCTGTCCTGGCTGGTGCGACCGCCATGCTGGCCGCGCCGGCGACGCTGCGCGCGCAGTCCTGGCCCAACGGACCCATCCGGCTGGTGGTGCCCTTCGCGCCCGGCGGCAGCACCGACCTGACCGCCCGGCTGGTGGCTGACGGCCTGTCCCAGCGGCTCGGCGTCTCCGTGATCGTGGAGAACCGCCCCGGCGCGGGCGCGACGACGGGCAGCCAGCTCGTCGCGGATTCGGCGCCCGACGGGCAGACCCTGGTGATGAGCAACATCGCCAGCCACGCCATCAGCCCCTCGCTCTACCGGAACCTCCGCTACGACCCCGTGCGGTCCTTCACCCACATCGCCATGGTGATCACCAACCCGTCGGTCTGGGTGGTCAACAGGGACTCGGGGATCGCCAACCTCGCGGACCTGGTGCGGCTGGCCCGCGCGCGGCGCGGCGGGCTCGACATGGCGTCCTCCGGCTCCGGCTCGTCGAACCACCTGCTGATCGTCCGCTTCAGCGAGATCGCGGGAATCGACCACACGCACGTTCCCTTCCGCGGCGCCGGCCCGGCGATGACGGCGGTGATCGCGGGGCAGCTGCCGATGATGTCGGACAGCCTGCCCTCGGCCGCGGGGCACATCCGGCAGGGCAGCGTGCGCGCCATCGCGATGAGCAGCGAGCGCCGCCACCCCGCCTTCCCGGAGGTGCCGACCTTCCGCGAACAGGGCTTCGACCTGGTCAGCACCTCGTGGTTCGCGCTGTCCGGCCCGGCGGGGATGCCGCGTCCGGTGGTGGAACGCCTGCACCGCGAGACGCTGGCCTTGACCTCCACGCCCGAGGCGCGGCAGCGCTTCGCGGAGATGGGCGGCGATCCCGCCGAGATGACGCCGGAGGGCTTCACGGCCTTCGTCGCGTCCGAGGTGCAGCGCTGGGCGCCCGTGGTGCGGGCCTCGGGCGCGACGGTGGACTGAGGTCGGACGCCCATTGGGGTGTGACGAAGTTAACGTTCCTCGCGATTGCGTGATGACACGAGGGGTGCCTAGGTTTGCGGAATGGGGCTGAACCGGCAAAGACCGGGCAGCCCCTGAAGGTGCGCCCGGTTCCACCGCAGGGTGGGGCGGGCGGGCTGTCAGGAACGGACTGGCCCCGGCATGGCCGGGTGGGGAATGAGGTGCGGATGAAGATCAACCAGAAGGACGTCGCGTCAGGGCTGATCCTGATCGTGATCGCCGTGGTGGGGCTGTGGCTCAACCAGGACCACACCCTTGGCACGGCGCGCCGCATGGGCCCGGGCTACATGCCGATGCTGGTGTTCTGGATCCAGATCGGGCTCGGCGCGATCGTGCTCGCCATGGGCCTGTTCAACGGCCCGGACGGGCTCGACCGCTGGGCCTGGCGCGAGCTGCTGCTGGTGCTGGCCGCCATGTGCGTGTTCGGCCTGCTGCTGGAGAAGGGCGGGCTGTTCCTCGCCATCGCCGCGACGGTCGCCGTCTCCGCCATGGCGGACCGGACGCACCGGCCGCTCGGCGTCGCCGGCCTCATCATCTTCCTGCTGGCCCTGTGCTGGTTCGTGTTCATCCGGGAACTTGATATCCGGGTGAACCTCTGGCCGCAGTTCTGAAGGCGGGGGAACGGGATCCATGGAAACGCTCGTCACGAACCTCTACCTCGGCTTCACGGTCGCGCTGAGCTTCGACAACCTCGTCTTCGCCCTTCTCGGCGCCTTCATCGGCACGGCGATCGGCGTGCTGCCGGGCATCGGCCCGGTGGCGACCATCTCGCTGCTGCTGCCGATCACCTTCGGCATGTCGGCGACCACCGCCATCATCATGCTGGCGGGCATCTACTACGGCGCGCAGTACGGCGGCTCCACCACCGCCATCCTGCTGAACCTGCCGGGCGAGGTGTCGTCGGTCGTCACCACGCTCGAAGGCTACAAGATGGCCCGCAAGGGCCGCGCCGGCGCCGCGCTCGCCACCGCGGCGCTGGCCTCCTTCTTCGCGGGCACGGTGGCGACCATCCTGGTCGCGGCCTCCGGCCCGCTGCTGACGCAGGTCGCCCTGTCCTTCGGGCCGGCCGACTACTTCTCGCTGATGCTGCTCGGCCTCATCATCTCCGCCGTGCTCGCGCAGGGCTCGGTGATCAAGTCGATCGGCATGGTGGTGCTGGGCGTGGCGCTCGGCCTCGTCGGCACCGACGTGCAGACCGGCCAGCAGCGCTTCACCTTCGGCGTCCCCGAACTGTCGGACGGCATCGGCTTCGTCGCCGTCGCCATGGGCATGTTCGGCATCGCCGAGATCATCCTGAACCTCGAGCGGCCGGAATCGCGTTCCGTGCTGACCCACAAGGTCGGCTCGCTGTTCCTGTCGCGCGACGAGTTCAAGCGCGCCATCCCGTCCACCCTGCGCGGCACGCTGGTGGGCTCCACCCTCGGCATCCTGCCGGGCGGCGGCGCGGCGCTTGCGGCCTTCGGCTCCTACATGATGGAGCGGAAGATCTCGAAGTACAAGCACGAGTTCGGCACGGGCGCGATCGAGGGCGTGGCCGGTCCGGAAGCGGCGAACAACGCCGCCGCCCAGACCAGCTTCATCCCGCTGCTCACCCTCGGCATCCCGGCCAACGCCGTGATGGCGCTGATGGTCGGCGCGCTGATCATCCAGGGCATCCAGCCCGGCCCGCGGATGGTGGAAGCCCAGCCGGACCTGTTCTGGGGCCTCATCGCCTCGATGTGGGTCGGCAACCTGATGCTGCTGGTCATCAACCTGCCGATGATCGGGCTCTGGGTGAAGCTGCTCGAGGTGCCCTACCGCTTCCTCTACCCGTCGATCCTCATCTTCTGCTCGATCGGCGTGTATTCGCTGAACAACAACGTCTTCGACGTCTACCTGACGGTGCTGTTCGGCCTGTTCGGCTATCTCTGCGCCAAGCTGAAGATGGAGCCGGCGCCGCTGCTGATCGGCTTCGTGCTCGGCCCGATGATGGAAGAACACCTCCGCCGCGCCATGCTGCTCAGCCGCGGCGACGCGATGGTGTTCGTCCAGCGCCCCATCTCGGCGACGCTGCTGGCCATCGGCTTCCTCGCCCTGGCCACGATGATGCTGCCGAACCTGCGGGCGAAGAAGGAGGAGGCGCTGTCCGAAGGCGGCTGACCGCCCGACGGCACCGCCACTGGCTGAAGGGGGCCGTCCCGCAAGGGGCGGCCCCCTTTCGTTTTCGCGCGCCCGGCCGCAGCCTGCGCCCGCACCGCAAGGAGGACGACGCGATGGACCTGCAACTGACGGGACGGGTGGCACTGGTGACCGGTGCCTCGGCGGGACTCGGCCGCGCCATCGCCACCCTTCTGGCCGAGGAGGGCTGCCGGCTGGCCCTGCTCGCCCGCCGCCGCCCGCTGCTGGAGGAACTGGCCGCCGCCCTCCCCGCCTCCGCCGAGCCGCTGGTCATCGTCGAGGACTTCACCAGCCCCGGCGCCGCGGAGCGCACGCGCGACGCCGTGCTGGGTCGATTCGGCCGCTGCGACATCCTGGTCAACAACGCCGGCGGCAGCCGCCCGCAGGCCGATCTCGGCCCGGACGAGGTCTGGATGGAGAGCATGGAGATCAACTTCCATGCCGGGCGGCGCATGACGCATGCGCTGGTGCCGGCGATGCGGGCGCAGAAATTCGGCCGCATCGTCAACCTCACCGGCTCGGACGAGCCGCACATCATCAACGCCGCCAACGCCCCGAACGGCGCGGTGCACATCTGGGCCAAGGCGCTGTCGCGCCAGCTCGGCCGCGACGGCATCACGGTGAATTCCGTCCCCCCCGGCCGCATCCGGTCCGAGCAGATCGACAGCCGCATCCTGCCGACCGAGGAGGCGCGCCGCGACTGGGCGGAGCGGGAGGTGCCGGTGGGCTTCATCGGGGAGCCGTTGGACCTCGCCGTGCTCGTCGCCTTCCTCTGCTCGCCACGCGCCCGCTACATCACCGGCCAGGTGATCCACTGCGACGGCGGGACCACGCGCTTCGCCCATTGAGGAGGCGCGGCTTGATCCGGGCCAAGGCGGGGGGCGCGCCTGCGCGCTACCCTCCGCCCGTCCCAGGAGACCACCCATGAGCAGCGATGCCGGCCACCATCACGGCCCGCACCCCCGCCAGGCGCCGAACCACATCCGCCGCACCATCGCGCGCGCCCGGCGGCGGCGGCGCGCCGGGCCGGCCGCGCCGGGCGGCCTGGGCGACCGGCTGGCGGACCTGGTGGCGGGCACCGTCGGGTCCTGGCGCTTCATCCTGGTGCAGACCGGCCTTCTCGTCGCCTGGATCCTCGGCAACGCCGTGGCGGGGCGCGGGGCCTGGGACCCCTATCCCTTCATCCTGCTGAACCTGCTGCTGTCCTTCCAGGCGGCCTACACCGCGCCCATCATCATGATGAGCCAGAACCGGCAATCCGACGTCGACCGGGCCCGCGCGGTGGCGGACTACCAGGTGAACCTGCGGGCGGAGGCGGACATCGCGCTGCTGCACGAGAAGATCGACCTGCTGCGGGAGAGGCAGCTGATCGAGATGACGGAGCTGCTGAAACGCGCGCTCGACCGCATCGAGGCGCTGGAGAGGAGAGGCGCGTGATGGGCTGGCTGCTGCGCATCGTGCTGCTGGCGGCGGGCGCGCTGGCCGCGCTGTTCGTGGCGCGCGACGCGCCGAATTTCGGCGTGGTTGAGGGCATGTTCGCGGTGGCGATCATCGCCGCCGTGGTGGTCGTGCTCGCGCTCACGCGGCGGAAATAGGGCTACAGCCGCGGCCCCGGCGCATCCGGCGCGAAGCCCAGCTCCGCCGGCGTCGCCATCGGCCGGGACAGCGCGGCATGCAGCCCGGCCAGCGCGCCGCTGTCGGCGAAGCGGCGGAACATGCGGTCGCCGAGCTTGCGCAGCCCCGCAAGCGTCGGCCGCGCCACGTCGTCGAGCGAGTAGGAAGGCGGCGGCGGGTCGAGTTCCAGTTGCAGCCGGTAGTAGTCCAGCTCGTCCCGCGCCTGGCGCAGCATCATCTCGTGCTGGGTCAGCGCCGCGGCGCCGTCCATGAAGACGTCGATCAGCCCCGGCAGCCAGCCCGCCACCCCCCAGCCCATCGCCTTCGCGCCGTCGATGCGGTTCACCCGCGCCCCGGTGCCGAGCGAGAGAACCAGCGCGCGTTCCGCCCGCGGGAACAGGCGCCGCGCCTCGGCCAGGGCCAGCGCCGCCGGGTCGTTCGCGAAGACGCCGCCGTCGCACAGCGCATGGCGCCGCTGCTCGCGGTCGTAGTTGGCGTCGAGCGAGAGGATCTCCGCCGGCGGGAAGTAGGTCGGCGCGGCCGAGGTCGCGCGCGCCACGTCGCAGAGCCGGAAATCCTCGACCGAGGCATGCCGCGCGCGCCAGGAACAGAACAGCTTCGGCCAGGCTCGCTCCAGGTCCCAGGCCGTCACCATCAGCTCCGGCGACACCTCCGACAGCTGCGCCTGGCCCAGCCGCTGCGCCAGCACGCCTTCCAGCGGCGCGGGGTCGTATTTCACGTCCGACAGCGGGTTGCGCCGAGACCAGGCGCCGGGGGGGAAGATCGTCTCCCCGTGGTTCTCGTACAGCTCCACCAGCTCCGCCGGGCCGTGGCGCAGCGCGCCGGGGGCGCAGAGCCCGGCGGCCATGATCCCGCCGGTGGAGGTGCCGGCCACGATGTGGAACCGCGCCGCGAGCTGCTTCCCGGGGATGCCGAGCGCCTGCGCGACCTGGCCGAGCGCGATGGCCGGGATCAGCCCGCGGATGCCGCCGCCGTCGAAGGACAGGATCCGGACCGTGCCTGGCATGGGCGCCTATCCTCCCGCTGCCCTTCCCGGGCGGCGCGAGGCTACCCGGCCGGGGCCGCGCGCCGCAACCGTCGCGGCGGCAGCCGCGCCCGTGACGGTTAGGCGGCAGCCGCGCCCGTGACGGTTAGGCGGTAGCCGCGCCCGTGGCGGTTAGGCGGTAGCCGCGCCCGTGGCGGTTAGGCGGTAGCCGCGCCCGTGGCGGTCATGGCGGCAGCCGCGCCCATCGCGGTCAAGGCCGGGCAGGAAGCGCAACGCGGCCGGGCGACGAATCTCCCTCTCCCGCCGGCGCGCGGGCCGGCTATGGTCGGGCCATGCCCATCGTCGAGGCCGTGCTGGCCCTCATCGCGGCCTGCATCGCCTTCGCGCTGCTCGCGCGGCGCTCCCGCATCCCCTATGCCGTCATCCTCGTGGCGGGGGGCATGGCGCTGGCCTTCATCCCCGGCCTGCCGGCGGTGACGCTGGACCCCGCGCTGGCGCTGGCCTTCTTTCTGCCCCCGCTGCTCCAGGCCAGCGCCTGGCGCACCGACTGGCGGGCCTTCCGGGCGAATCTGCGCCCCATCCTGCTGCTGGCGGTGGGTTGCGTGCTGTTCACCGCCGCCTGCGTGGCGGTGACGGTGAAGCTGCTGGTCCCGGACCTGCCCTGGGCGGCGGCGGTGGCGCTCGGCGCGATCGTCGCGCCGCCCGATGCCGTGGCGGCGGCCGCGGTGCTGAAGCGCCTGCCCATCCCGCACCGCATCGTCGTCGTGCTGGAAGGCGAGAGCCTGGTGAACGACGCCACCACGCTCGTGCTGTACCGGTTCGCCGTCGCCGCGCTGGCGGCGGGCGGGGTGTCCTTCGGGGCGGTGGCGGGCAGCTTCCTCCTCGTCGCGCTCGGCGGCATCGCCATCGGCTGGGCGGTGGGCCGCGTCTGCGACTGGTCCTTCCGGCGCCTGGGCGACCCGCTGCTGAAGACGGCGATGACCTTCATCGCCTGCTTCGCCAGCTTCATGGCGGCGGAGGCGCTGCACCTGTCCGGCGTCATCGCGGTGGTGGCCACCGGGCTCGTCCTCGGCCAGCGGCAGCACCGCAGCCTCACGCCGGAGACGCGCATGGTCGCGCTCGCGGTCTGGCAGTTCGCGGAATTCGTCCTGACCAGCCTGGTCTTCATCCTGGTCGGGCTGCAGCTGCGCGGAATCCTGGCGCGCATCGCCGACCGCGGGGTGGGCGAACTGGCGGCCATCGCCGCCTGCATCGCCCTCGTTCTCATCGTCTCGCGCTTCGCATGGGTGTTCCCGGCGACCTACCTCGCCCGGCTCGTCCCGGCGATCCGCCGGCGGGACCCGGCGCCGCCCGCGGGGCAGGTGGTGGTGATCGCCTGGACGGGGATGCGGGGCGTCGTCTCGCTCGCCGCGGCGCTGGCCCTGCCGCTCGACTTCCCCGAACGCGACCTGCTCGTCTTCCTCGCCTTCTGCGCCATCCTCGCCACACTGGTGGTGCAGGGCACCACGCTGGGCTGGGTCATCGCCCGCTTCCGCGTGGAGGAGGCGCGCCCGACGGGCATGGCGCCGCCGGAGGCGCGGGCGCGGCGCCACGTCGCCCGCGCCACGCTGGCCGAGGTGGAACGCCGGGCGGAGGACATACTGGAAGGCGCGGTGGCGCGCGACCTGCTGGAGGAGTACCGGGACAAGGCGCGCGTCTTCCAGGGCGTGGCCGGCGGCGGCGGCCAGGCGGAGCTGGAGGCGCGGCTCCGCATCCGCCTCGCCGCGCTGCGCGCCGGCCGCGCCGCGCTGCTGGACCACCACCGCGACGGCGCGGTGGATGACGGCATGCTGGCGACGCTGGAGGCGGAGGCGGACCTGGAGGAGTTGCGCATCATGCGCCTTCTCGGCCCCGTCCCGGCCGGGTAATCCGGCGGCATGGACGCCACCCCGATCGCCGCCCGGCTCGAGGAGGCCCGCCGCGGGCTGCTCGACCTCTCGACCCGCAACCGCCTGCTGGCGCTGCCCAGGCCCGGCCGGTCACGCGGCGTGCTGATGCTGGAAGACGAGGACGCCGACCATGTCCTGGCGGAACTCGCCGCCGGCCGTGCCTTCGGCTTCGAGGCATCGGGCCCCGCGCAGCCCGAGGGCGCGGCGGCGCCGCTCCGGCGGGGCCGGCGCACCGCGAAGCCGAAGGCGGCAGGCGTCGCGGTGTCGAGCGGCGCGGCGACGCGGGTCGAATGGCAGGCGGACCGCCTGCTGCGCGTGCGCACCGCGCCGGAGGAGCTCGGCCGCCGCCTGCGGGACCTGATGACCGATGCCCGCACCGCGCGGGAGGAGACGGGCATCGCCACCCTCTCGCTCGGCATCGGCACGCTCGCCTGGCGGGACCCGGCCACGCCGGAGACCGAACGCCTCGCACCGCTGGCGCTGCTGCCCGTCACGCTGGAGCGCGAGGGCGTGTCGCAGACCTTCCGGCTGCGCTCCTCCGGGCTCGACATCGCCGAGAACCTGTCGCTGCGCGAGAAGCTGGCGACCGAGTTCCGCCTGGCCCTGCCGGAATTCGACGCGGAGGCCTACGACCCCACCGCCTGGGCCGCCGCCGTCGAAGGGGCGCTCGGCCCGCGGGAGGGCTGGCGCGTCGAATCCGACGGGCTGGCGGTGGGCCTGTTCAGCTTCGCGAAGTTCCTGATGTGGCGGGACCTCGACCCCCGTGCCAATCCGGGCCTGCTGGACCACCCCCTGGTGCGCGCCCTGGTCGGCGGGGAGCCGCTGTCGGCGCCCCCGCCCTTCCCCGACGACGCCGATGTCGATGCAGAGATCCGGGTGGAGCGGCTCGACCACGTGATGGACGTGGATGGCAGCCAGGCGCTGGCGGCGGAAGCCGTGCGCCGGGGCGGCCATGTCGTCATCCAGGGCCCGCCCGGCACCGGCAAGAGCCAGACCATCGCCAACATCGTCGCCCAGGCCGTGCTGGACGGGCGGAGCGTGCTGTTCGTGGCCGAGAAGCTGGCCGCGCTGGAGGTGGTGCAGCGCCGGCTGGGCGCCGTCGGCCTCGGCCCCGCCTGCCTCGAGCTGCATTCCGAGAAGCAGTCGAAGCGCGCCGTGCTGGACGAGCTGCGCGCCACCCTCGCCCTCCCCTCCCCCGCCCGGCCGGAGCGCGAGGCGCTGGTCAGGCGGCTGGGCGCGTTGCGGGCGCGGCTGAACGGCCATGCCGCGGCGATGGCCGGTGAGGTCGGCGCGAGCGGCCGCGCGCTGCATGAGGTGGTCGGCACGCTGGTGGCGCTGCGCGCCCGCGGCGTGGCGGCGCCCGATGTCGCGCTGGCCACGGGCGGGGACGCGACGGATGCGGGCGGCGGGTGGACCGCGGCGCGGATCGCCGCGGCGCGCGCGGCCGTCTCCGAACTCGCCGCCCGTGCGGCCGAAGGCGGGCCCGCCAGCCCCTGGCGCGGCGTCGCTGCGGAGCTGGCGCCGACCGACCGGGACCGGCTGCTGGCGCAGCTGCCGCGGCTGATCCGCAGCTT
>NZ_JBNXUO010000046.1:0-29700 GCF_050563535.1 Falsiroseomonas sp. CW058 | reverse complement strand
CCCGTGCCGACCATCGCGCCGCCCGGCGACGTCACCGCGCCGTCCAAGCTGACGCTGCGTCCGCGCACGACCCGCGACGACGGCGACGACGATCGCGGCCGCCGCGCCGGCCCGCCTTCGGCCGCCGCGCGCAAGCCGGTGCAGCCGCCGGCCAAGAAGACGCTGGTCCCCTCCGACCGGCGGCGCGAGGGCCGCATCGACGTCAACGCCGCGATCGAGGGCGAGGACGAGAGGACGCGCTCCATCGCCTCCGTCCGCCGCGCGCGTGAGCGCGAGCGGCGGCAGCAGGAGCTCGCCCGTCTCCGTTCCGGCGCCGAGCGCGTGGTGCGCGACGTGGTGGTGCCGGAGACGATCACCGTCCAGGAACTCGCCAACCGCATGGCCGCCCGTGGCGGCGAGGTGGTGAAGGCGCTGTTCCGCATGGGCGTGATGGCGACGCTGACGCAGTCCATCGACGCCGACACGGCCGAACTCGTCGTCCAGGAATTCGGCCACCGCGTGAAGCGCGTGGCGGAAGGCGACGTCGAGATCGGGCTGGTGGCCGAGGAGGACACCGACACGGACATGCCGCCGCGGCCGCCGGTCGTGACGATCATGGGCCATGTCGACCACGGCAAGACGAGCCTGCTCGACGCGCTCCGCAAGACGGACGTGGCGGCGGGCGAGGCCGGCGGCATCACCCAGCACATCGGCGCCTACCAGGTGCAGGTGCCGTCGGGCGACCGCGTGACCTTCATCGACACCCCCGGCCACGCCGCCTTCACCGCCATGCGCGCCCGCGGCGCGTCGGTGACGGACATGGTGGTGCTGGTGGTGGCGGCCGATGACGGCGTGATGCCCCAGACGATCGAGGCGATCGCCCACGCCAAGGCGGCGGAGGTGCCGCTGATCGTGGCGATCAACAAGATCGACAAGCCCGGCGTGAAGCCCGACCGCGTGCGCCAGGAACTGCTCCAGCACGAGATCGTGGTGGAGAGCCTGGGCGGCGAGACGCAGGAGATCGAGGTCTCGGCCACGCAGAAGATCAACCTCGACAAGCTGCTCGAGGCGATCAGCCTGCAGGCCGAGATCCTGGACCTGCGCGCCAACCCCGACCGCGGCGCCGAAGGCACCGTGATCGAGAGCAAGCTCGATCGCGGCCGCGGCCCGGTGGCGACCGTGCTGGTCCAGAAGGGCACGCTGCGGCAGGGCGACATCGTGGTGGCCGGCGCCGAATGGGGCCGGGTGCGCGCGATGCTCGACGACAAGGGGCGGCAGTCCAAGGAAGCCGGCCCGTCGGCCCCGGTCGAGGTGCTCGGCCTCTCCGGCGTGCCGGGGGCGGGCGAGAGCTTCGTCGTGGTCGATGATGAGGCCCGCGCGCGCGAGATCAGCGAGTTCCGCACCCGCAAGGCGCGGGAGAAGCAGGTCGCCGCCATCGGCGCCGGCCGCGGCAGCCTGAACGAGATGCTGGCCCGCATCCAGGCGGGCGAGCAGAAGGAGGTCGCGGTCGTCGTCAAGGCGGACGTGCAGGGCAGCTCCGAGGCGATCGGCGTCACGCTCGGCAAGATCGGCAACGAGGAGGTGCGCGTCCGCGTGCTGCATTCGGGCGTCGGCCAGATCACCGAGACGGACATCCAGCTCGCCAAGGCGTCGGACGCGGTGGTGGTGGCCTTCAACGTCCGCGCGACCGCGCAGGCGCGGGAGCTGGCGCAGCGCGACGGGGTGGAGATCCGCTACTACTCGATCATCTACGAGGTCGCGGACGACATCGAGGAGCTGGTGCGCGGCAAGCTCGCGCCCGTGCAGCGCGAGAAGTTCCTGGGCTACGCGCAGATCCTCCAGGTCTTCGAGGTCAAGCGCATCGGCAACGTCGCCGGCTGCCGCGTGACCGAAGGCGTGGTGCGGCGCGGCTGCGGCGTGCGCCTGCTGCGCGACGGCGTGGTCATCCATCAGGGCGAGCTGTCGACCCTGCGGCGCTTCAAGGACGACGTGAAGGAAGTGACGTCCGGCTACGAATGCGGCATGGGCTTCACGAACTACAACGACATCCGCGTGGGCGACCAGATCGAGTGCTACGAGACGGAGACGGTGGCCGCGACGCTCTGATCGCGCCACCTGGTTGGAACGGCGGGGGGCGCGGTCCGGTGGGCCGCGCCCCCTTGCGTTGAAGGAGGCCCGCAATGGCCCGCAAGCATGCGCCCAAGGGTGGCGCCGAAGGTCCCTCGCAGCGGCAGCTGCGCGTCGCGGAGGAGGTGCGCCACGCGCTCTCCGCCGTCTTCACGCGGGAAACCTTCCACGACCCCGACCTGCACGACCTGCATGTCACGGTCACCGAGGTCCGCGCCTCGCCGGACCTCAAGCACATGACGGCCTTCGTCAGCGGGCTCGGCCGCGACCTGACCAAGGCGCAGTTCGCCGGCCTGCGGCGCGTCTCGCCCTTCCTGCGGCGCGAGGTGTCGCGCGCCGTGCGGCTGAAATACGCCCCCGACCTGCATTTCCAGCCGGACACGGCGCTGGACTACGCCATGAAGATCGATGCGGTGATGAAGCGGCCGGAGGTGCAGCGCGACCTTGGCCCGCAGCCCGCGCCGCCGGCGGAACAGGACGAGGGCTGATCCCTAACGCTGCGCGGTGACGCCCACCTGCCGGCACAGGCTCAGCAACGGGCAGGTGGAGCAGCGCGGCCGTTCGCCGGTGCAGACCCGCTTGCCGAAGGGCACCAGGCGTTCGTTGATCTCGATCCAGTAGCGCCGGGGCAGCGTGCGGGCCAGCGCCTCCTGCGTGCGTTCGGGCGTGCGGGCCGCCACGTAGCCCCAGCGGTTGACGATGCGGTGGACATGGATGTCCACCGAGATGGCCGCCCGCCCGAAGCCGACGCCGAGCGTCAGCGCCGCGATCTTCGGACCCACGCCGCGGAAGGCCATCAGCCCTTCCGCCGTGCCGGGCACCTCGCCGCCATGCTCCGTGGCGATGCGGCGGGACAGGTCGCGGATGTCGCGCGCCTTCGGCTCGGGGAAGGTCGCGCCGTCCAGCAGGCGGGCGATCTCCGCCTCATCCAGCGCCGCCATGGCCGCCGGTGTCCGCGCGCGGGCGAAAAGGCGCAGGCAGACGGGGATGGTCGTCTCGTCGCGGGTGCGGGCCGAGACCAGTGCCGCGACGAGCTGTTCGAAGGGCGAGCCGTGGCCGCGGTCCCGAAGGTCGAACATCGCGGCCGGGGGCAGCGCCGCGGTGGCGGCGCGCAGGCGCGCGAAGACCTCGTCGATGTCGAAGGGCTGCTTCCCCGGCGCGGCGGCGGCGGCGGGCGGTGGGGTGGCGGGGGCGGGATGCGGCACCATGGCGGCTGAACGCCGGCGTGGCCCCGGCGTCCCGCGGCGGCCGCGGCGCGTAACCCTGCTCGCCCCGCCGCGTTGGCGCGCGATGGACCTCCCGCCCCCGCCCGACCAGCCCCGCATCGGCTGGGTCTGCAACTGGCTCAGCCCCGACCTGCCGGAGAAGGAGGCAAAGGCCTTCAACTTCCGGGACACGACCGTCAGCGCCCTGCTGCGCCTGCCGCCCGCTGGCCGGGTCGAGAAGCTGCATGAGCTGCTGCGCCACAACGCCGCCGCCCTGCGCCGCCAGGTGGCGCTGACCGCCGCCCTGCCGCCCGGCCAGCGCGCCATGCGCATCGCCAGCCACGCCCTGCCCACCTACACCCACCCCGAGACCCGCCCCCTCTACGACGAGCCCGCGATCCGCGAGGTGGTGGAGGCGCTGTTCCCCCCCGTCGGCGCGCTGGCGGCGGCCGGGGATGTCCGGCTCTCGACCCATCCCGGGCAGTTCTGCCTGCTGACCTCCACCCGGCCGGAGGTGCTGGACAGCTCGATCGACGAGATCGAGTACCACACCGAGCTGTTCCGCCTGCTCGGCCTCGCCGGCGGCTGGCACCGGCGGGGGACGCACATCAACATCCATGGCGGCGCGAAGGCGCCGGGCATCGCCGCCTTCCGCGCCGGCTTCGCCCGCCTGTCGGAAGCCGCGCGCGGCCTGCTGACAGTGGAGAATGACGAGGTGGCCTACGGCCTCGACGACCTGCTGCCGCTGGCGGACACGCTGCCCGTGGTGCTGGACCTGCACCACCACTGGGTGGCGACGGGGGAGTACGTCCGGCCCGACGACCCGCGCATCGCCCCCGTCGCGGCGTCCTGGCGGGGCATCCGGCCGATGGCGCATGTCAGCGCCCCGCGCGAGGAACACGCGGCGCTGACCGGCGACGCGCTGCCCGACCACGCCGCGCTGCTGGCCGCGGGCGTCACCGCGCGGGACCTGCGGGCGCATTCCGCACGGCTCTGGAACCCCGCCCATGCGGCCTGGGCGCGCGCGCATCTGGCCTGGACGGACCTGGAGGTGGAGGCGAAGGACAAGAATCTGGCCAGCTCCGCCTTCGCGGCGGGGTGATGCGGCTGCCGGTTCCGTGCTAACGGCCCGCCCTTCGATGGTGGGCCGCGGCAGGCCGGCAGCGCGACGACGGCGCCGCCCCCCGACCCTTCCCGCACCGGCGGGGAGGGGAGCAGAGTGCGACTGGAGTCCTGGATGAGCGAGATCGTGGACCGTGGCGGCCGTGGCCGTCCCGGCGGTGGCGGGCATGGCGGCGGCCGGAACGGCGGCCGCCATGGGGGCGGGCGCGGGCCGGGCCGGCCCGGCGGGCGGCCGAACCGCAAGCCGAAGGGCGTCGCGCTCGATGGCTGGCTCATCATCGACAAGCCGTCCGGCATCGGCAGCACCGATGTGGTCAACCGCGTGAAGCGCGCCTTCGATGCCCAGAAGGCCGGGCATGGCGGCACGCTGGACCCGCTGGCGACGGGGCTGCTGCCGGTCGCCTTCGGGGCGGCCACCAAGACCGTCCCCTACGTCATGGACGGCACCAAGACCTACCGCTTCACGCTGCGCTTCGGCGAGGCGCGGGACACCGACGACGCCGACGGCCAGGTGACCGCCACCTCCGACGCGCGCCCGACGGACGAGGAGATCCAGGCGGCGCTGCCCGCCTTCCGCGGCGACATCATGCAGGTCCCGCCCGCCTATTCCGCCATCAAAATTGGCGGCGAACGCGCCTATGACCTGGCGCGGGAAGGCCAGGCGGTGGAGATCGCGCCGCGGCCCGCCCGCATCGACCGCTTCGACCTGGTGGAGCGGGTGGATGCCGACACCGCCATCTTCCACGTCGAATCCGGCAAGGGCGTCTACATGCGCTCCCTCGCGCGGGACCTGGCGCGGGCCTGCGGCACGGTGGGGCACATCGCCGCGCTGCGGCGCCTGCGGGTCGGCCCCTTCCGCGAGGAGCACGCGATTCCCCTGGACAGGGTCGCCGCTTCGGGCGATACCCCGCCCCCTTCCCCGGACCTCCTGCTTCCGGTGACGACCGCGCTGGCCGACATCCCGGCACTGGCCGTCACGGAGGACGAGGCCGCCCGTCTCATGCAGGGCCAGGCGATCAGCCTGGTGGACCTGATGGGCCGGGTTCCCCGCGAAGCCGATCCCGAAGGGGGCCTGCTGCGCGCGATGGCGGGGGGGCGTCTGCTCGGGCTGTGCCGCCTGGAAGCCGGATGGATGCAGCCCGAGCGGCTGATCCAGAACGGCCCCGGCGATGCGCCGGCGGGCGATTCCTGACCCCCAACGCGAAGGAGTTCGCGATGTCGATCCCCGCGGAGCGCCGTGCGGCGCTTATCAAGGACTATGCCGTCAAGCCCGGCGACACCGGCAGCCCCGAGGTGCAGGTCGCCCTGCTGTCGGAGCGGATCGCCAGCCTCACCGAGCACCTGAAGGCGCACAACAAGGACTTCCACAGCCGTCGTGGCCTGCTGGTCCTGGTCGGCCAGCGCCGCGGCCTGCTCGACTACGTGAAGCGGAAGGACCGGGCACGCTACGAGAGCCTGATCGGCCGCCTCGGCCTGCGCCGCTGAACCGGCGCCTGCCGCAACCGACATGAGAAAGGCCGGGAGGGGCGACCCCTCCCGGCCTTCTTCATTCAGATCCGGTCCTTGCCGTCGATCGCGTCGCGCACCGCGTCCTTGGCGCCGCCAACGGTGCTCTGCACCTTGCCCTTGGCCTTGTCGGCCCGGCCCTCGGCTTCCAGGCTCGCATCGCCCGTGGCCTCGCCGATGCCCTGCTTGATGCTGCCCTTCACCTTGTTGGCGGCACCCGCGATCCGGTCCTTGTCCATGCGGCGTCTCCCTTCATTCCCGCGGCGGGCTTGCCGCGTCGGGTGGGAAACGCCCCGGGCGGCGCGGGGTTCAGCCGGCCAGCGGGGGCGCGGCCCGCGCCCTCAGGGGGGTGTCAGCATCCCCACCACGGCGCCCGTCATGCAGCAGGCGATGCTGGCCGAGACGAGGGAGGGAAGGCCGAGCCGCACGATCTCCTCCCGCCGCTCCGGGCACATCGAGACGAGGCCGCCGAGCATGATCCCGAGCGAGCCGAAATTGGTGAAGCCGCAGAGCGCATAGGCAAGGATCAGCCGCGAGCGCGGATCGAGGCCGAGCCCGCCGCCCGACGCCATCTCCAGATAGGCGACGAACTCGTTCACCACCACCTTCACGCCGAGCGACTGCGCGACGATGCCCGCCTGCTCCGCCGGCACGCCCATGGCGAGGGCGAGCGGCCAGAAGGCCAGTGCGGCGACGCGCTGCAGGGTCAGCCCCGTCAGCGGCTCCAGCGCCATGTTCGCCAGCGCGACCAGCGCCACGAAGACCACCAGCATCGCCATGATGCCGAGCAGCAGCGTCAGCCCGTCGCCCGTGCCGCGCACGACCGCGTCCATCGTGCTGTCGTAGAGCCGCGGCGGCGCCGCATCCTCCGCCGCGGGCGGCGCCCCCGTCTCCGGGATCATCAGCAGCGCGGCCAGCACCGCCGCGGGGGCGGCGACCAGGCTCGCGGTCAGCAACTGGCCCGCGGCGTCGGGCACGACGGGCGAGATCATGAGCGCATAGACCACCAGCATGTTGCCGCTGATGGTGGCGAGCCCGCCGGTCATCACCACGAACAGCCCCGCGCGGGACAGCTTCGCCAGCCAGGGCCGGATCAGCAGCGGCGCCTCCACCATGCCCACGAAGACATTGGCGGCGGTGGCGAAGGCGGTGGCGCCGTCGAGGCCGAGCGCGCCGCGCAGCCCGCGCGAGAGGACGGAGACGACGGCCGGCAGCACCCGCCAGTGGTACAGCACGGCCGACAGCGCCCCCACCACCAGCACCAGCGGCAGCGCCTGGAAGAACAGGATGAAGCTGGCCCCCGGCCTGACCTCGGCGAAGGGCAGGGGGCCGCCGCCGAGATAGCCGAAGACCAGCGCCGTGCCCTGCCGCGTCGCCTCCGCCAGCGCGGCCACGCCGTCGCCCAGCAGCGCGAAGGCGGCGCGCAGCGGCGGGACGTGCAGCAGCGCCGCGGCGAGAGCGACCTGCAACGCCAGCCCAGCCCCCACCACCCGCCACCGCACCGGCCGCCGGCAGCCGCCGAGCAGCCAGGCGAGCAGGCAGAGCGCCAGCAGGCCGACCGCAGATTGCAGCTGGAGCGCGGTCACTCCGCCGCCCTCCTCGGTGCCTCGTCGGGGATGTCGAGGGCGCGGATCGCCTCGCCCCGGCGTGCGATCTTCTCGGCCGTCGTCTCGATCTCGCGCATGTCCTGGCCCATCGCGGCGTGGTGGACGCGCAGCGCGGCGACGCGGCGTTCCAGCCGTGCCGTCTCCTCGGCGAGCTTCTCGACCTCGCCCCGGATGCGCCGGGCCTCCGATTGCAGCCGGGCGTCGCGCAGCAGGCCGCGCATGGTGTTCAGCACGGCCCAGAGCGTGGAGGGGCCGACGATGTGGACGCCCCGGCGCGCGGCCTCGGCCACCAGCTCGGCGAAGCGCGCCTGCAGGGCGGCGTGCACCGCCTCGGACGGCAGGAACATCAGCGCGCCTTCCGCCGTCTCCCCCGCGATCAGGTATTTCGTCGCGATGTCGTCGACATGCCGGCGGATGTCGGCGGCGAAGCGGCGGCGGGCGGCGGCGCTGTCGCCGTCCTGCATCGCGGCCCAGGATTCCAGCGGGAACTTGCTGTCCACCACGATCGGGCCGGGCGGGAAGGGCAGGGTCACCAGGCAGTCGCAGCGCGTGCCGTTGGAAAGCGTGTGCTGCCAGCGGAAGCCGTCGGGCGGCAGCCGGTCCGCGATCAGCTCGCGCAGCTGCACCTCGCCCAGCGCGCCGCGCGCCTGCTTGTTGCCGAGCACGGCGGCGAGCGAGGTGACCTGCCCGCCCAGCGCCTCGAGGTTGGCGCGCGCCGCATCGATGACGGCAAGCCGCTGCTGGATCGCGCCCGCCGTCTCCTGCGTGCGTTCCGCCGCGAGGTCGAGCCGCGCGGCCAGCGCGCGCTCCTGCTCACGCAGCCGGTCCTCGGTGCGGGCGGCCAGGCGGTCCTGCGCGGCGGCCAGCGCCTCGATCCCGGCCGACAGCCGCGCCAGGTCGTCGGCCCGCCGGCCGCGCCACGCGGCGAGCAGCAGCAGGCCAGCGGCCAGCACCGCCGATGCGATCAGGGCGGGGGGAAGCCAGTCGGGCATGTCAGGGGCGGCGGCGCCGGGGCGCCACCGGGACGTGCGGAATCCTCATGCGGGCGGCAGCCTCCCCGAGTCGCGGGGGCGAGTCTCGCACGGATCAAGCCGGCCGGAACGCGCCCGTCGCGGGGTCCAGCAGCACCAGCCGCCCCGTGGCCACCCCGAAATGCGCCCCGTGCAGCGCGAGCCGCCCGGCCGCCACCGCTTCCGCCACCCAGGGGAAGGTCATGAGGTTGGCGAGGGAGATGCGCACCGCCTCGTGCTCGCAGGCTTCCTGCGCGGCCTCGGGCGTGTCGCAGCGGAAGGCGGCCTGGCGGGCCTGTTCCGCGATGCCGATCCAGCCGGCCACGAAATCCCCCGCCGCCGCCGGCACGCCGTCCAGCAGCGCGCGGATGCCGCCGCACAGCGCGTGGCCCATGACCACGAGGTTGGCGACGCCCAGCACCCGCACGCCGAATTCCACCGCCGCGCTGGTGCCGTGGAAGGCGGCGTCGGGCATGTAGGGCGGCACCAGGTTGGCCACGTTCCGCACCACGAACAGCTCCCCCGGCGCGGCGGAGAAGATCATCTGAGGGTCCACGCGGCTGTCGGAACAGGCGATGACCATGGTGCGGGGCCGCTGGCCCTGCGCGGCCAGCGCCTCGAACCGGGCGCGCTGCTGCGGCCAGGTGTCCTCGCGGAAGCGCCGGTAGCCGTCGAGGAGGCGGTTCATGGGGCGTGGCGTGGCGTCAATGGCGGAAGTGGCGCATGCCGGTGAAGACCATGGCGAGGCCCGCCCGGTCCGCGGCCGCGATCACCTCGGCGTCGCGGATGGACCCGCCGGGCTGGATCACCGCCGTCACCCCCGCCGCGGCGGCCGCTTCCAGCCCGTCCGCGAAGGGGAAGAAGGCGTCGGAGGCGACGACGCTGCCCTTCGCCAGGCTTTCCGGCAGGCCCGCGGCCTTCGCCGCCGCCTCGGCCTTCCAGGCGGCGATGCGGCTGCTCTCGACCCGGTTCATCTGCCCCGCGCCGATGCCCACCGTGGCCAGCCCCTTCGCATAGACGATGGCGTTCGACTTGACGTGCTTGCAGACGCGGAAGGCGAACAGCATGTCGGCCAGCTCCGCCGGCGCGGGCGCGCGCTGCGTGACGACGCGCAGCGCCGCTTCCGCCACGCGGCCCGCATCGCGCGTCTGCGCCAGGAAGCCGCCCGCCACCGACTTCAGCAGCAGCCCCGGCGCCGCCGGGTCGGGCAGGGCGCCGGTCAGCAGCAGGCGCAGGTTCTTCTTCCGCGCGAAGACCGCCCGCGCGCCCGCATCCGCATCCGGCGCCACCACCACCTCGGTGAAGATCGCGGCGATGCGCTCGGCCGCCGCCGCGTCCAGCGGGCGGTTCGCCGCGACGATGCCGCCGAAGGCCGATACGGCGTCGCAGCGCAGCGCCAGGTCCCAGGCGGCGGCGAGGTCGTCGGCCTCCGCCACGCCGCAGGGATTGGCGTGCTTCACGATGACGATGGCCGGGCGGTCGAATTCCGCCACGCATTCAAAGGCGGCGTCGGTGTCGTTCAGGTTGTTGTAGGACAGTTCCTTGCCCTGCAACTGCGTCGCGGTGGCGAGCCCCGGGCGGTTCGTGCCGTCCACGTAGAAGGCCGCCCCCTGGTGCGGGTTCTCGCCGTAGCGCAGCGGCTGGCGCAGCAGCCCGGCGGCGACGAGCCGCTGCGGGAAGGCCTCGCCCGCCTGGCCCGCGAACCAGGCCGAGATCGCGGCGTCATAGGCGGCGGTGCGGGCATAGGCCGCCTGCGCGAAGCGGCGGCGCGTGGCCGCCGTGGTGCCGCCCGCCTCCAGCTCCGCCCGCACCTCGGCGAGTTGCGCGGGCTCGGTCACCACCACGACGGAGGCGTGGTTCTTGGCCGCGCTGCGGATCATCGCCGGGCCGCCGATGTCGATGTTCTCGATGCAGTCGTCGAAGCCGGCGCCCTGCGCGACCGTCGCCTCGAAGGGATAGAGGTTGACGGCGACGAGGTCGATCGGCGCGATCGCGTGGCGTTCCATCTGCGCCAGGTGCTCCGGCAGGTCGCGCCGGCCGAGCAGCCCGCCATGCACCTGCGGCACCAGGGTCTTCACCCGCCCGTCCAGGATCTCGGGGAAGCCGGTGTGGTCGGAGACGTCCTTCACCGGGATGCCGGCCGCGCGGATCGCGGCCGCGGTGCCGCCGGTGGAGAGGATCTCGGCCCCCTGTCCGGCGAGGAAGCGCGCGAAGTCCACGATCCCCGCCTTGTCGGAGACGGAGAGCAGCGCGCGGCGGACGGGGATTCGGTCGGTCATGTCATGCGGTCCGGGGAGGGCGGGTGGCGCGCCGTATGGACCCGGCCGCCCGGCGCATCAACCTTCGAGAAGCGCGATGGTGCGCTGCACGATCCGCGCCTCGTCGAAGCGGTCCAGCGCGCGGGCGCGCCCGGCCTCGCCCATCAGCCGCCGCAGGCCGGGGTTCCCCGCCAGCCGCGCCAGCGCCAGCGCCAGCGGCTTCGCGGTGGCGGGCGGCACCAGCAGGCCGGTCTCGCCTTCCACCACCTGCTCCCGCGGGCCGCGGATGTCGGTCGCCACCACGGGCAGGCCGGTCAGCATCGCCTCGATGATGGACATCGGCAGCCCCTCGAAATGCGAGGGCAGGGCGAAGACATCCGCCGCGGCCAGGATGCGCGGCACGTCGTCGCGGTAGCCGAGCCGCACGAGGCGCCGCCCGAGCACCCCCGCCGCGCGGGCGAAATGCGGCTCCAGGTCCTCGCCATGGTCGGTCGGCAGGCGTTCGCCGACCACCCAGAGCACGCAGTTGGCGGGCGTCGCCTCCATGGCGCGCAGCAGTTCCGGATAGCCCTTGTGCCGCACCAGGCGGGAGACGGCGACCACCACGCAGTCCTCCTCCCGCGCGCCGAACTGCGCGCGCAGCGCGACGCGCGCCGCGGGGTCGGGGCGGAAGCGGGCGGGGTCGCGCCCGTTCAGCACCGCGGTCGCGCCCGGGTGGATGCCGAGGCGGCGCGCATCGGCCGCCTCCTCCTCGCTCACCGTCAGGTAGGTGTCGGTGATGCGCCCGGCCGCGCGTTCCAGCGCCAGCGACAGCGCGGCGCGCCAGCGCGGCCCCGGCTGGTTGAACAGGAAACCGTGGCAGGTGTAGGCGATGCGCGGCACCCCCGCGATGCGCGCCGCCGCCCGCGCCAGCAGCCCGCTGATCGGCATGTGGGCATGCACCAGGTCCGGCTTCTCGGCCCGCATGATGGCGACCAGCGCGGCCAGGCAGCGCGCCTGCGCCACCGGGTTCATGCTGCGCGCCATCGGGGCGTGCAGCACGCGGAACCCCTCGGCCCGCGGCTGGTCGAGCAGGGGGCCCCCGGCGCAGACGCCCGCCACCTCGTGCCCGCGCGCGCGCAGGCCGCGCATCAGCGGCAGCAGGAAGTGCCGCAGCGAGAAGTCCACGTTGGTGACTTCGAGGATCTTCATGCGGGCGTGCCGGCGGAGGCCTTCGCGGGGCGGGACATGCGCGCCGGCCCGCTACTCCGCCGACGGCTCCGGCACTGGCGCGCCGGGCATGCTGACGCGGCCGATAGCCCACTGGATGCTCGCCGCGCCCGGTTCCGCGTGCAGCGCGACCTGCTGGCTGCGCCGGGGCTCGGCCGCGAGGTAGATGCTCTCCTCGATCGCCACGCGCGCGCCCTTGGCGCGCAGGCGCCAGCCGGCGCCGTCGGCCAGGCGCAGCAGCACGCCGGCCTCGTCGGTCTGGAGACTGGCGACCACGCCGGGATGCAGGTGGAAGCGCACCACGAAGCCCGGGACCGCCGCGTCGCGCTCCGGCTCCAGCACATCCTCCCCGCGCAGGTCGTCGCCGGATTCCGAGAGGTAGAAGCGGCGGCGGTGGCGCAGGCCGAACTGGCGCACCCATCCGTCATGGCTCGCCTCCAGCCACTGCGCGCCGGCCGATTCCTGCCGGTCCGCCTCCACCGCCTCCACCCGGCGGCCGAGCCCCTCGGGCTTCAGCTCGCTCGAATTGGTGTCGGCCAGGACCAGGGCGGAATGGGCGGCGGTGGCGCGCAGCGCGTCGCGCCATTCGCCTTCCGCCGCCGGCGCGGCGCCGCAATTGACGATGACGCGGTTGCGCCCGACCGACATCTCGAAGGACAGCGTGCCGGCATGGGCGAAGCGGTCGGCGCCGCGCGGCAGGCCGCCGGCGCCTTCGCGCCGGGCGGCCGGCGGGGCGCCGCAATCGACGATCACCAGCGTGCGGCTCGCCGCCAGGCGCTGGAAGCCGGTCTCGCGCAGGTAGGTCGGCGCGCGCCCGCGGGACTGGCTCTGGGTCAGCACCAGGTCGACCACCGTCACCAGCTCGTCGCGGGTGCCGTTGAACAGCGCCAGCCCGCCATCGGCGTGGCGCATCAGCCGCAGCGCCGGCGCCGCGCGGTCGATCGTCGCGGCGAGCTGGGGCGGCGCCTCCACCCCCGCGCCATGCAGCAGGTTGCGGATCTCGATCAGGTCCTGGAGCGCGAGGAGCTGCTGGCCCGGGCTGCGCTCGACATGGCCGCCATCGGGGTGGAACTGGCGTTCCAGCTCCGGCGGCAGGAAGCGCACGCAGCGGGCGAGCCAGGTCTCCTCCTCCAGCGCGACGGCCGCCGCCATCGCGCCCTTCAGCGCGACCAGCGCGCCGCGATGCGCGGCCTCGGCCGGCAGCCCCGCGACCAGGCCGCGCGCATCCTGCGCCATGCGCTGCATCAGCTGCCGGCGGAACCCGTCCTCCGCCGTGGCGGCGAGGAAGTCCCAATGGCCGAGCCAGGCGGAGATGCGCGCCCCCGCCACCTCCGGCGCCTCGGCCAGCGGGTCCTGCGCGGCGAGCGCGAGCCAGTCGGCCGTCAGCGCGCGGCCGCGCAGCCGCGCCGCGTCGGTGCCCAGCGCGCGCAGGTCCCGCAGCCAGGCGAAGCCGTGGGCGGCGGCGCGCCAATGGGCCGACCCCCCGGCGGGGCCCCAGTCCTGCGTGCCGTCGGCTTCCGCCGGGCGCAGCGGGCGGACGGTGCCCGCCACCTCGAACTCGCCCCGCAGCAGCCGCGCGCCGCGCGCGGCCTCGCCCGGCCAGAGGTCGCGGAAGGACCGCGCCGGCCCGTCCGGCACCCGGATGGGCTTGAGGTTGGCCAGGATGCGGCGCGCGCCGCGCAGGATGCCTTCCATCAGCCGCCCCCCTCGCCCCCCCTGATCGCCGCGATCGCCGCGCGGTAGTCGCGCGCGCCGAACACGGCCGTCCCCGCCACCAGCACATCCGCCCCGGCCGCCACGCAGTCCCGCGCCGTCTCCGCCGTGACCCCGCCATCCACCTGCAGCGCGATATCGCGCCCCGTCGCATCGATCATGGCGCGCAAGGCGGCGATCCTGGCAAGCTGGGAACGGATGAAGGACTGCCCGCCGAAGCCGGGGTTCACCGACATCACCAGGACCAGGTCCACGAGGTCGAGCACCGGCTCCACCGCCGCCAGCGGCGTCGCGGGGTTCAGCACCACCCCCGCCTTCTTGCCGAGCGCCCGGATGGTCTGGAGCGAGCGGTGCAGGTGCGGCCCCGCCTCGGGGTGGAGGCTGATCAGGTCGGCGCCGGCCTCGGCGAAGGCGGCCAGGTAGGGATCGGCCGGGGCGATCATCAGGTGCACGTCGAAGGGGATGGCCGCGTGCTTCCGCAGCGCCTTCACCAGGGCGGGCCCGAAGGAGATGTTGGGGACGAAATGACCGTCCATGATGTCGAGGTGGAGCCAGTCGGCGCCGGCGGCCGCGACGGCGCGCACCTCCTCGCCCAGGCGGGCGAAGTCGGCGGCGAGGAGGGAGGGGGCGATCCTGACGGGGGAGGCGGGCATGGCCCGGGGGTTCTAGCCGCCATGACCCGTGCCGCAAACCTGTCAGGGGCCGGGAAAGCGGTGCCGGGGCAAGGTTGATCGGCCATCCGCCCCGTCAGGCGCGCCGCCAGGTCAGTGGACCCCGGGGCCCGAGGCCATCGCGGCGGCCCGGCGCGCCTCCTCCCGTTCCGGGCCCGGCACGGCCAGGCGGCGGACATAGGCGATGACGCGCAGCACCTGGTCCTGGGTCATGCCGTGGCGCTTCCAGCTCCGCATCGCGCCGAAGCCGCCGCCATAGACGATGGAGAACATCCCGGCATCCTCGGCCGAGGTCGCATAGACCCACTCCGCCCGGTCGAGCGGGGGCGCGTTGCCGCCGCTGCCGTCGTACAGGTGGCAGAAGGAACAGTGCCGGCGGTAGAGCAGCCGCCCCGCCGCGATCGCCGCCGCATCCTCCCGGTAGGGGTTGCGGCCGCTGCGCAGGAACTGCCCCACCGCCTCGCCCGGCACCTCGCCGGGCAGCGGCGTGAGGTCGAGCGGCTCGCCGCTCGGGAGGTGGAGGAAGGCCGGGGGCTCCGGCTCCGGCTCGTCCGGCAGGAGGCCGGCGGCGGCCAGCAGCGGCAGGGCGGCTGCCAGCGCCAGCCGGCGCAGCACGGAGGTCACCGGCGGATGCGCGGCGCGCCGAGCGCGGCGCGGCTGGCGTCCGGCGGCACCTCGGCGCTCGGCAGGAAGCGCCAGAGCGCGCCGGGCGGGTTCGCATCGGGCGACCGGTCGCCGTAGTTGCAGTTGCAGTTCACCATCAGCACCCGCCCGTCCTCGTCCACCGCGCCGCCCGTGGGCTGGAGCGCGACGCGCATGATCTCCGGCATGCGCCAGCGGCCGGCGGCGCCGTCCCAGGCCAGCGCCCAGATCCGCCCCGAGCACCAGTCGCCGACGAGGTAGGCGCCGCCCGGCGCCGCATCCTCCAGCACGCCGAGGCCGATGGCCGAGCAGGCCCAGTCCGCCTGCAGCGGCGGGGATTCCGGCCAGGGGCGGAGATGCGGGACCTGCGCCACCGGCAGGGTGCCGTGCACCGCGCAATCCGGCCGCCCGCCGGTGGGCGGGAAGCAATGCGCGGCCTCCATCCTGGGCCAGCCGAAGTTCCGCCCCGCGCCTTCGCCCGGCGGCAGCCAGTTCACCTCCTCCCACCCGATGTCGCCGACATCGACCAGCCACAGCGCGCCGTCGCGGCCGAAGTGGAAGCTGTAGGGGTTGCGCAGCCCGACCACCCAGGAAAGCCGCCGCCAGCGCAGCTGCCGCTCCGCCGCGCCCTTACCGACCACGCCCGCCCGTTCCAGCAGGCCGAGCGCGGCGCCATAGGCCCGGTGCCAGGGGCGCATGAAGGGGTTGCCGGGGGGCACGCGATGGGGTTCGTCCCCGGGTGCATCCGCATCAAGGCGCAGCACCCGGCCATAGGCCTGGTCGGCGCGCTGCGCCGCTTCCGCCCAGCCCGCGTCGCCGCGGCCGACATACAGCATCCCGTCCGGGCCGAAGGCGATGGTGCCACCATTGTGGTGGAACTGCAGCTGCGGGATCTGCAGCAGCACCTTGCGCGTCGCCTGCGCGCGTTCGGGCGTGACGTGATCGGGGCTGGCGGGATCGACGGTGTGGCGCACCACCATGCCCGCGCCGTTCTCCCGCGTGGAGGAGTAGTGGACGAAGAAGTGCCCGTTCTCCCGGAAGCGCGGGTGGAAGGCGACGGACCAGAGCCCCTGTTCGAGGAAGCCGGAGGCCACCTCGGGGTGGGGCGCGCCCGGCTGGTCGGAGGCGAGGTCGAGGAAGGGCTGGTCGAGCAGCCGGCCCTCCCGCGTCACCACGCGGATGCGGCCGGCGCGTTCGACGACGAAGATCCGCCCGGTGCCGTCATGCGCAGCGGCGACGCCGACCGGCTCGCGGAACCCGTCGGCCACCTGCACCAGCGTCAGGGCGGGGAAGCCGGCGATGAGGCCGCCGGGCTGCGCGACCTCCTCCCGGCTCGACGGAACCCGCTGCGCCGCGGCCGGCAGGGCCAGGAGCGGGAGGGCGGCGATCAGCGCGGCCGCGAGGCGCCGGCATCTGCGATGGAGCATCGTCCGGACCCAACGCGCGGCACGCGCGAACGATCCACCGGTTTCGGCAGGCGGGGAAGGCGCCGCCGCGTCAGATCGGCAGCGCCGTCGTGCCCTTCACGCGTTCCATCGCGAAGCGGCCCGTGACCTTGCGGAGCGACGGCACGGCGGCCACGAAGCGGCGGTAGAAGGCGTCGTAGCCCGCCATGTCCGCCACCACGACGCGCAGCAGGTAGTCCACGTCGCCGCCGAGCCGCCAGCACTCCACGATCTCGGGCAGGCTGTCCACCGCGGCGGCGAAGCGGGCGATCCATTCGGCGGAATGGTCGCCCGTCTCCACCGCGACGAAGACCGAGATGGGCAGGCCGACCCGGGTTGGGTCCACCAGGGCCACCCGGCCAGTGATGACGCCCTGCTCTTCCATCCGGCGGATGCGCTTCCAGCAGGGGGTGGGGGTCAGCCCGACCTCCTGCGCGATCTCGGCCAGCGAGCGGGAGGCGTCCTGCATCAGCAGGCGCAGGATCTCGCGGTCGATGCGGTCCAACTCCGCGGTGGCGGGCATGGTGGAACTCCCTCGGCGTGGTATGCGAGGGAAATAGCAGAAAAATCTTTCACTTGCAGCCGTTCGCGTCTTTCGAAGAAAAGAATTCCATGAGCAAGCCAGTTTCGCCCGCGGCAGGCGCATCCCGCCGCGCCCTCCTCGCCCTCCTCGCGGCCGGCGGCCTGCCGGCGCTGGCCCGCCCCGCCGCGGCGCGGCCCGCCTTTGCGCAGGACCCCTCCGCCCCCTTCCCGGACCGGCCGGTGCGGATGATCATCCCGGTCGCGCCGGGCGGCAGCCTCGACATCCTCGGGCGCACCTTCGCCCGGCAGATGACCCCCGTGCTCGGCCAGCCCGTGGTGGCGGAGAACCATCCGGGCGCGGGCAGCAACCTCGCCTTCGAACTGGTGGCGCGCGCGCGGCCGGACGGGCACACGCTGCTGGTGGGCTCCGACCCGCTGACGATCAACCCCTCGCTCTATCGCCGGGTCGGCTTCCACCCGGTGCGCGACTTCGCGCCCATCGCCGAACTGGTGCGCGCGCCGCAGGTGCTGGTGGTGCACCCGACGCATCCGGCGACCGACCTCGCCTCCTTCCTGCGCCTCGCGCGGCAGGCGGAAGGGCGGATGACCATGGCGTCGCAGGGCAATGGCTCGATCGGGCACCTGACCGGCGCCGTGCTGTCGCGCCGCGCCGAGGTGGCCTTCACCCATGTGCCCTATCGCGGCGGCGGGCCCGCCGTGATCGATGTGGTGGCCGGCCATGTGGAGGCGCTGCTCGTCACCCTGCCCGCCGCGATCGAGCACATCCGCGGCGGCCGGCTGAAGGCGCTGGCGGTGTCGTCCGGCACGCGCAGCGGCGCGCTGCCCGATGTGCCGACCATCGCCGAAGGGGGCTTCCCCGGCTTCGACATCGTGACCTGGCAGGGCATCCTGGCCACCGCCGGCACGCCGGAGCCGGTCATCGCCCGGCTGCACACGGTGCTGGTGGAGGCGCTGCGCCGCCCCGACGTGGCGGAGGGGCTGAGGAGCCAGGGCTTCGAGGTGACGGGCACGAACCCGGAAGCCTTCGCCGCCCTGATCCGGGAGGAGGCGAATCGCTGGCCGCCCGTGGTGCGGCTGGCCAACGCGCAGCTCGATTGATGTAGGCCGCACGAAGGTCTCACCTTCGTGCCCGTCATGCCGCCGTGCGTTTTCGCGTCAACGGGAACGCACGACCGCCTGATGCCGCCGCCCCGCGCGAACGGGGGCGGGCGGCGGCAGGGGCGTGCCCCTATCGCCGCATCCCCTCCCGGTCGAGGAAGGTGGGGTCGTTGAAGTCGAAGATGCGGTTGTCGGGGCGGGTGGTGGTGTCCACCTCGTAGAGCGTCACCCGCGTCTCCCGCCCCTGCGCGTCGAGCACGGTCCATTGCCGCAGCTCGAAGGGGTCCTCCTGGAAGGCGAGGCCGAGCCGTCCCTCGGCCGCCGCGCCGGTGCGGTGCAGGAAGACGCGCAGGAACCCGCCCGAACGCTCGGTCCCCGTCACCGTGATGTCGCCGGACAGCCGGATCTCCGGCCGCAGCAGCAGGCCGAGCGGGGTGGAGGCGGCCGGCACGATGCTGGGCTGGCGCAGTTCCCGGTCGAACATCATCACCTGCCCGCCCGAGGCGACGAGCAGCGTCGGCTCCGGCGGGTCGTAGTCGAAGCGCATCCGGCCGGGGCGGCTGATCCAGGCCGTGCCCTGCGCCGTCGCGCCGTTCTGCGCCACCTGGAGGAAGCGCGCGCGTAGCGTGCGCATGGCGTTCAGATAGGCCTCGATCCGCGCCAGGGCGGCGCGGTCGATGGCGGCGGGGGCCGGCGCGGGCGCGGGCGCGGGTGGGCGGGTCTGCGCCAGGGCCGGCAGGCTGGCGAGGGTCGCGGCGGCGAGCAGGCTGCGTCGGAACATGCGCCAGATGTGGCCCCTCCCGCGGCGCAGGGGAAGGCGGGGCGGGTCCCCGGCGCGTTAACCATCGCGAAAGCCGGGCGCCGCTAGGCTCCGCCCCGTCAGACGGCCAGGAGGGTCGCCCCCAGCAGACCGGAGCGTCCCCATGCCCTTCGATTTCGCCGCCGCGACGCTGCCGCCGGACCTCGCGCCGCTGCACGGCGTGCCCCGGCACCTGCTGGTCGCCCATGCGCTGGAACAGCTGCCGCCCGCGCTGCGCGGCCTGGTGGCCGAGATGGAGGTGACGGAGGCGGGCAGCGTGCTCCACATGGGGATCGAGGTGGACCGCATCGCCTGGCGCGCGGTCTGGCGCCGCCCCGGAATGCCGGTGGCCAGCGGCAGCTTCGGCGTGTGGAACGGCGAGCCGGTCTGATCCCGGGCGCCGGCTACCGGCCGGGCTGCCCGCCCGGCATGCCCCCGCCCGGCAGCCCGGGGATGCCACCCGGGATCTGCACCGACTGGTAGCCCTGTGGGCGCTGGAAGCGGGACGGGTCCTGCGGCCCGTAGCTGACCTGCGTCGCCTCCATCCCGCCGGATTGGCCCTGCGCGGTTCCCCGCGCGCGCAGCATCACGCCATCGGCGGTGATGCAGGCGGTGCCGGAATTGCCACGGTCCTGGTAGGTCCAGACCTGGCAGGCAAGCCCGGCCACCGTGTCGGTCCCGGTGCGGCGATAGGTCGCATTGGCGGAAGGGCCGTATTGCTGCATCGCCTGCTGCACCGGCACCTCCATCACCATGCGCTGCTGCTGCATCACCATGAAGCCGCGCTGGGTGCGGTGGTCGGCCACCATGTAGCCGAGCGGCCCCATGTCCATGCGCGAGACCTGCGGGGCTGCCAGCCAGGAGATCGCGATGGACTGCGGCGCGCCCTGGGGTGTCCCTTGGGGCGCCCCGCCGGTGATGCGGTAGGTGACGCTGACGTCGCGCGTCGGGTGGAGCGGCGGCCTGTCCTGCGCGGCGGCGGGGGCGGCGGCAAGGGTGGCCAGGGCAGCCAGGGTCGCGGCGCGCATGGGGCGGCTTCCTCTCCGGTCGCGGGACTGTAGGGGCGGCCGCCGGCGCGCGTCCACCGGCGGCCGCGCCCGAAGCGGTCAGGCCGCGCCGGAAGCCGGGGCAGGGGCGGCGAGGCCGAGCTTCCGCAGCAGCGTGTCGCGCTGCACCGGCTTGCCCAGGTAGTCGTCCATCCCGGCCTGGCGGCACTGCCGTTCGAATTCGGGGCCGACTGCGGCGGTCAGGCCGATGATGCGCGTGCGGCGGTTGGGGCCGGGCTGGCCACGGATGCCGCGCGTCGCCTCCAGCCCGTCCATCACCGGCATCTGCAGGTCCATCAGGATCACGTCGAACGGCGCCTCCCGCGCGGCCGCCACGGCCTGCGCGCCGTCGCCCGCCACCTGCACCGCCGCGCCGGCACGCGCCAGGATGGTCTTCATCACCAGCTGGTTGGTCGCGTTGTCCTCCACCAGCAGCACGCGCACCTGGGCGGAAGGCTCCGCCGCAGCGGGGGGCGGCGCGGCGGGGGCGGGCCGAGCGGCGGCGCGCGGTGCCAGCGCCTGCAGCAGCGCATCGCGCATCCGCCCCGGCAGGGCGGGCTTCAGCAGCAGCCCGTCCAGCACCCCCTGGCCCGATGCCTCGCGCGGGTCGGCCGAGCCGCTGGCGCAGAGCAGCAGCCGCGGGCGGCCATAGGCGTCCCAATGCGCCCGGATGTGGCGCGCCAGCGCCAGCCCGTCGCCATCGGGCAACTGCCCGTCCAGCACCGCGGCCTCGAAGGCGCGGCCGGCGGCGGCGGCGGCGCGCAGGGCCGCCAGCGCCTGGGCGCCATCGCCGACCGAGGCCGCCTCCGCCCCCATCCCGGCCAGCTGGCGGACCAGGATCTCCCGGTTCAGGGGGAGGTCGTCCACCACCAGCACGCGCCGCCCGGCGAGCCCGCCGATGGGCGGCGCCGCCCCTTCCACCCGGTCCATCCGGACGGTGAAGCGGAAGATGCTGCCGCCGCCGTTGCGCACGCCGGCGAGGCGGGGCACCGCCTCGATCCCGCCGCCCATGCCTTCCGCAAGCCGCCGGCAGATCGCGAGGCCGAGCCCGGTGCCGCCGTATTTGCGGGTGATCGAGGCATCGGCCTGGGTGAAGCGTTCGAACAGCATCGGCACCTTGTCGCGTTCCAGCCCGATGCCGGTGTCCGACACGCTGACCCGCAGCCGCCAGTAGTCCAGCTCCGGCTCGATCGAGATGGCCACCTGGATCCAGCCCGTCTCGGTGAACTTCACCGCGTTGCCGACCAGGTTGAACAGCATCTGCCGCAGCCGCCCCGGGTCGCCCCGCACGCGGTCCGGCAGGTCCGGCGCCAGCGCCGCCACCAGCTCCACCCCCTTGGCGGCGGCGCGCGGGGCGAAGAGCTCGACGATGGTCGAGATCTCCTGCTCGATGTTGAAGGGCACGCTTTCCAGCTGCAGCGCGCCGGCCTCCAGCTTCGAGAAGTCGAGGATGTCGTTCAGCACCATCATCAGGTGCTCGGCGCTGCCCTGGATCGTCTCCGCGTAGCGGCGCTGGAGCGGGTCGAGCCGCGTGTCCATCAGCAGGCCGGTCATGCCGATGACGCCGTTCATCGGCGTGCGGATCTCGTGGCTCATCGCCGCGAGGAACTCCTCCTTCGCGCGGGAGGCGGCGACCGCCCGCCGCTCGCTCTCGGCGAGCCGCTGGCCCTGCACCTTCAGCGCCTGCGCCTGGCGCACCAGCAGCCAGAGCGCGACGAGGGTGACGATGGCCGCCGCCGCGACGCCGGCGGCCAGCAGCGCGCCGAGCCGGTGCGCGGTGTCGAGCGCGTCGTCGCGCGACCGCGCGGCCTCGATCACGAAGACGCCCTGGCGGGTGACGGCGAAGGCGGCGACCACCTCCCTCCCGTCCTGGTCCAGCCCGGCCCAGCTCCCGCTTTCGCGCCGCGGCAGGAAGTCGCGGAACATCCAGGCGGAGGAGTTCAGCTCCCCCACCCCGTCCGTGCGGCCGTCGGACCGCGCCAGCAGCAGGCCCTGGAAGGAATGGATGCGGATCGCCGTGCCGAAGCTGTCCGCATGGCGGCGCGCGACGCCGACGAGGTAGTCGGGGTTCAGCACGCCGACGACGGTGCCCAGGAATTCGCCGCGCGGCCCGCGCAGCGCACGCGCCATCGGGATGGCGTAGAGCCCGCCGGACTGCGCGATGGCGCGGCCGGGCGGGCCGAGGAAGCGCCCCGCCTCGGGCGCGCCGAGCCGGGTGGTCTGCCCGCCGAAGCGCAGCAGGCGGAACCATTCGCGGTCGCCGACGGTCGCCTCGCGCAGGCCCTCGATGGAGCTCGCGACGATGAAGCCCTGCGCGTCGGTGATCAGCAGCGCGCGCAGCTGCGGCAGGTCGCGGATGCGCGGGCCGATCTGCCGCGTCACCGCGCCGGGGTCGCCCTCCGCCAGGCGCTCCGCCGCGTCGAGCATCACGAGGTCCACCGTCTGCACCGCGCGGGTCAGCTGGTCCGCGAGGCCGGCGGCCACCCCCTGTGTCAGGCGCTCCGCCTCGGCCAGGGCGTCCTGCTGGCCGCGATGCATCAGGATGCTGTAGATGCCGACGAGACAGAGCGCGACCAGCCCGACCGCGGCCGAGAACAGCAGCCAGGGCCGCGGCTCGGGCGGCCTCGGGGCACCGAGGCCGAGCGAGCGCCGGAGCGTCCGACGGAGCTGGGCGATGCGGGGTTTCATTGTTGCGACGGCAGTTATCGCAAGTCTCGTCTTAATTTGCGAGTCTCGTGACGGGCTGCGGGCGCAGGGTTTGGGGCAACATCGGCCCGGCGCGGCTTTCGCGCCACAGCCCGCGCAGCTTCCCGGCGCATCGGCGCAACCCTCGGTGGCGACGCCGCCTGCGGTGCCACCCCAGGCGGTGCCGGGCCGGCTTGCGGCGATCCGCGCCCGGGGCGAGCTGCAGGTCTGCATGTGGCCCGAATACTTCGCCATCTCCTTCCGCAACCCCCGCAACGGCGAGCTGGAGGGCATCGACATCGACATGGCGCGCGCGCTGGCCGCGCGGCTCGGCCATCGCGTCGCATTCGTCGAGACCAACTTCGCCGAATTCATGGACCGGCTGGAGGAGGGCGCCTGCGACATCGCGATGATGGCGGTCGGCGTCACGCCGGCGCGGGCGCAGCGCGTGGCCTTCACCAAGCCCTACCTGGCCAGCCCGGTCCTTGCGGTGACCACGCGCACCAATGCACGCATCCAGTCCTGGCGCGACATCGACAACCCCGGCACCGTCGTCGCCGTGGCGTCGGGGACGGTGATGGAGCCGCTGATGCGCGAGACGCTGCGCAACGCGGAGCTGATGGTGGTGCGCGCCCCCCGCACGCGTGAGGGGGAGGTGCTGTCCGGCCGCGCCGACGTCTTCATGTCGGACTTCCCCTACACGCGGCGCATGGTGCTGATGCATGACTGGGCGCGCGTGATCGACCCGCCGGCCCGCTTCGGCGAGACGCTCTACGCCTATGCCGTGCCGCGCGGCGACGCCGCCTGGCTGAACGAGGTCAACGCCTTCCTGGAAGGCGCGCGCGTCGACGGCACGCTGGCCCGCGCGGCGGCGCGGCATGGGCTGAGCCCGATCCTGCTGCCCTGAACCGCCCCTGGCCCTTGCCCACCGACTCCCGCCGGCGCATCTCTGGCGGATGGCCGCAGCGCGGATTCGCCTCCTGCCCGAGACCACCGCCAACCGCATCGCGGCCGGCGAGGTGGTGGAGCGCCCGGCCGCCGCGGTGAAGGAGCTGGTGGAGAACGCGCTCGACGCCGGGGCGCGCCGCGTCTCGGTCTGCCTGGAGGAAGGCGGCATCGGCCGCATCCTCGTGGAGGACGATGGCGGCGGCATGGGGCCGGAGGACCTGGCGCTGGCCGTCCAGCGCCACGCCACCTCCAAGCTGCCGGAGGAGGGCATGCTGTTCCGCATCGCCACCCTCGGCTTCCGGGGGGAGGCGCTGCCCTCGATCGGCGCCGTCTCCCGCCTCACGCTCACCTCCCGCAACGGGTCGGGCGGCGCCTTCGCGATCGCGGTGGAGGGCGGGCGGACATCCGCCGTCACCCCCGCCGCCGGCGCGCCGGGGACGCGGGTGGAGGTGCGGGACCTGTTCTTCGCCACCCCCGCCCGCCGCGCCTTCCTGAAATCCCCCCGCAGCGAGGCGGAGGCGGCGGTGGAGGCGGTGGAGCGGCTCGCCATGGCCTGGCCGGAGGTGGGATTCCGCGTCGAGGTCGACGGCCGCACCGCGCTGTCGCTCGCCCCGCAGCCGCGCGAGGCGCGGATCGCCGCCCTGCTCGGCCCGGATTTCGCCACGGCCGCGCTGCCGGTGGAGGCGGCGCGGGGCGGGCTCGTGCTGTCCGGCCTCGCCGCCGCGGCGACGCATCACCGCGCCACCGGCGCGGCGCAGCACCTCGTCGTCAACCGCCGACCGGTGCGCGACCCGCAGCTGAAGACGGCGCTGCGCGTGGCCTACCGGGACCTGATCCCGCGCGGGCGGCACCCGGCGGCCGCGCTGTTCCTCGACCTCCCGCCCGAGGCGGTGGACGTGAACGTCCACCCGATGAAGACCGAGCTGCGCTTCCGCGATTCGGAAGGCGTGCGCGGCCTGCTGATCTCCGCGCTGCGCCGCGCCCTGGCGGTGGGGGCGGGCGGCGCCGTGCCGGAGGGGCTGGCCCAGGGGGCGGCCCCGGGGCTTGCCGGGGAGGAGCGCGGCGGCTTCGCCGAGATGCAGGCGCCGGTGGCGGCCACGCCGTCCTGGCGACCCTCGCCCGGCTGGCGGCCGCAGGCCGCGCCGCCCGCCGCGCCCGCCCTGCCGCTGGGCTTCGCCCCGCCCGCCCCGGCGCCGCTGCCGGAGATGCGGGCGGAAGGCCCGCTCGGCCGCCCGATCGGCCAGGTGCTCGACACCTACATCCTGGCCGAGGCGCCGGACGGCACGCTGGTGCTGGTGGACCAGCACGCCGCGCATGAACGCCTGACGCATGAGGCGCTGCACGCGCAGCTCGTCGCGGGCGGGGTGCGCGCCCAGCCCCTGCTGCTGCCAGCGGTGGTGGAACTGCCCGCCGCCGATGTCGCCCGCCTGCTGGACCGCGCGGCGGATCTCGCGCGGCTCGGGCTCGAGATCGAGGGCTTCGGCCCCGGCGCGGTGCTGGTGCGCGCCACGCCCGCGCTGCTCGGCGCGCCGGAGCCCGCGCCGATCCTGCGCGACCTGGCGGCGGAACTGGCCGAGATGGGCGAATCGCTGGCGCTGGCGGACCGGCTGGACGCGGCGGTGGCGCGGCTCGCCTGCCACGGCTCGATCCGCGCGGGGCGCCGCATGAAGCCCGAGGAGATGGCGGCGCTGCTGCGCCAGATGGAGGCGACGCCGCGCGCCGCCACCTGCAGCCATGGGCGGCCCACCGTGCTGAAGCTCGGCAAGGCGGAGCTGGAGCGGCTGTTCGGGCGGCGTTGACGCGCGCGCCCCGCCACGGCACGCAGTCGCCATGCCGAAGCTGCAAGCCGCCCAGATCGCCGTCACCCCCTTCCAGCAGAACTGCGCCCTGATCTGGGACGCGGAAAGCGGCCGCGGCACCGTCATCGATCCCGGCGGCGACCTGCCGCGCATCGAGGCCGCGATCGCGCGCGCGGGCTGCGGCATCGACCAGATCCTGCTGACGCATGGCCATCTGGACCATGCCGGCGGCGCGATGGCGCTGAAGGCGGCGCTGGAGGCGGCGCAGGGGGCGCCGGTGCCGATCCTCGGCCCCGACCGGCGCGACGAGTTCCTGCTGCGGGGCATCGCCGCCCAGGCGCGGCAATACGGGCTGGAGGGGATGGAGGACGCCACCCCCGACCGCTGGCTCGCGGAAGGGGAGACGGTTGTCATCGCCGGCCACGACTTCGCCGTGCTGCACTGCCCCGGCCATTCGCCGGGCCATGTCGTCTTCGCCTCCGCCGCGCTGGGCTTCGCGGTGGTGGGGGATGTGCTGTTCCGCGGCTCGATCGGGCGGACCGACTTCCCCTATGGCGACCACGCGGCGCTGATCGACGCGATCGTCACCAAGCTGCTGCCGCTCGGCGACGGGATGCGCTTCCTCTGCGGCCACGGGCCGGGCTCGACCTTCGGCGAGGAACGCCGCGGCAACCCCTTCCTGCCGCGCTGACGCCCGGCCGCCTCACCGCTCCGTCGGGCGCCGGATCACCGCGGTGACGGGCGCGATCACCGCGCCCCGCGCCTCGAGTCCCGCGCTCCAGGCCGCGATGGCCGCCACCACGGAGGGCACCGGGTCGCCGGCATAGCCGAGCGCGGAGCCGTTCTGCCGCGCCAGTCCTTCCAGGTCCGCCAGGCGCCGCTCCACCTCGCCGCGGGTCGGCGGTTCGTCCAGCACCACATCCGCGCTGCGGCCGAAGGCCCGCGCAGGCGGGGGCGCGCCGGGGCGCGGGTCGATGTAGAGCAGGCCGCGATTGGTCAGCGTCGCCTGCAGCGTGCCCAGCAGTTCCGGGTTGCCGGCGAAGCGTTCGCCGCGCATCCCGCCTTCCGCGCCGATGGCGCCGACCTGCCCCTGGATGCGCGACAGCGCCCAGTCCAGCCGGTCCAGGTTGTCGCCGATGGTGAGCCCGGTCAGCAGCGCGCGGTCGCCGGGGTCGGCGCGGCTGCCGAAGCCCGCGGGTTCCAGCGGCAGCGCGGTCAGCAATTCCATCCCCTTCGCGCGGGCGCGGTCCAGCAGCGCCTCGGGCCGCTGGGCATAGGGGCTGAAGGCGAGGGTGACGCCGCCGGGCAGGCGGCGGATCGCCTCCTCGCTGTGCTGGCCGTTCAGGCCCATGCCGCCGATGACGATGGCGATGCGCGGGCGCCGGTCCTCGCGGTCGAAGGCGCGGGCATAGGTGCGGATGGCGCTGCGGCTCTCCGGCCCGAGCCGCGGCACCGGGCCGTGGGTGGAGGGTGCGAGCAGCGCGGGGTCGGGCGGCGCGATGACGGGATCGGCGGCGACGCGGCGGGCGGCGGGTTCGGCCAGCGGTGGCGGCGGCGGGGCGACGGGTGGCGCCGCCGCGGCGGCGGGCGGCGGCGCGGGCGGCGGCACCGGGGCGGCCGGGGGCGCCGCGGCCGCCGGCGGCGGGACGGCCGGCGCCGAGGCCTGCGCCGAGTCCTGCGCCACCGGGGCCGGTGCCGCCTCCGCCGCAGGCGCCGCCGGGCCGGGCGGCGGCCCGAGCCAGGCGAGCACCCCGGCCCCGCCGCCGATCAGGGCGAGCACGACGACCCAGAAGATCCCCAGTGCCCGGAGGCTCAGCAGTCGCATCGGGCCGGGGCAGCCTGTCCTAGCGTTGGGCGCGGCGCTGCGGCCCACCCTGGGCGGCGGCCAGGTTGCGCAGGAACTGCACGGCCTGCTGCAGCTGGTGATCCGTTTCCGGCCGCGCGGCGTCGAAGGCGGGGGCGCCTTCCGCCGGCACGCGCACCACGCGGTCCTGCACGCCGGCCGGCAGGTTCAGCGGCGGCAGCGGCGGCGGCGGGGGCTGCTGCGCCTGGGACTGGCGTTCCGCGTCGTTGCGGAGCGCGCGGCGCAGGTCGGCCTCGCGGTCGCGCTGCGGGGCGTTGGGGTCGGGGCGGGTGGCCAGCACCTCGATGTCGGGGTCGATGCCGGTCGCCTGGATGGAGCGGCCGGACGGCGTGTAGTAGCGCGCGGTGGTCAGCCGGATCGCGCCCTGGCCGGGGATGGGCATCACGGTCTGGACGCTGCCCTTGCCGAAGCTCTTCACCCCCATGACGACCGCGCGGCGGTGGTCCTGGAGCGCGCCGGCCACGATCTCGCTGGCGGAGGCGCTGCCGCCGTTGATGAGCACCACCATCGGCAGGCCCTGCGCGATGTCGCCCGAGCGCGCATTCCACCGCTGCGCGTCCTCGCTGCGGCGGGCGCGGGTGGAGACGATCTCCCCCTGGTCGAGGAAGTCGTCCGCGACCTGCACCGCCTGGTCCAGCAGCCCGCCCGGGTTGTTCCGCAGGTCGAGCACCAGGCCGCGCAGGTTGCCGCCGGCCTGCTGGCGCATGGTGCTGACCGCCCGGCGCAGCGCGGCTTCCGTCTGCTCGTTGAAGGCGGACAGGCGCACATAGGCGACGTCGTTGCCCTCCAGCCGGAAGCGGGCGACCTGCGGGCGGATCACGTCGCGGGTCAGCGAGAGCTCCACCGGCCGGGCCTCGCCCTCGCGCCGGATGGTCAGGCGGATGGCGGTGCCGCGCTCCCCGCGCATCTGCTCCACCGCTTCCTGCAGCGTCAGGCCCTGGGTGGACTGGCCGTTCAGGTGGGTGATGACGTCGCCCGGCCGCACGCCGGCGCGCGCCGCGGGCGTCTCGTCGATCGGGGAGATGACCTTGACGTAGCCGTTCTCCTGCGTGACCTCGATGCCGAGGCCGCCGAACTCGCCGCGCGTCTGCACCTGCATGTCGCGGAAGCTGCGCGGGTTCATGTAGGAGCTGTGGGGGTCGAGCCCCTGGAGCATGCCGTTGATCGCGTTCTCGATCACATCGCGGTCGCTGACCGGCTCGACATATTCCGCGCGGATGCGTTCGAACACGTCGCCGAACAGGTTGAGCAGGCGATAGGTCTCCGCCCGCCCGCCATCCTGCGCCCAGGCCTGGATGGTGGGGACCGCGATGACCGGGCCGACCACGGCGCCGGCCACGAAGGCGGCGGCGACCGCGCCCGCGGTGCGCAGGCGGCGCCGGCGTTCGGGGGCCTGCCCCCTTTCCGCCGTCACCACCGCGCCCAGGCTCGGCACCCGTCCGTCACGCTGCGACTCGCCGCCCATGCGACCACCCGATGCTTGGGCCGACGGCCCTTCCCGGCCGCCCGCCTGACCACAATGCCCCCCGGGCGATGACCCGGAGGTTACTCTGCCCCGCGCCGGCGGCGCGCTAGCCCCGCGCGGCGAACCACGGCCGGGGATCCACCGGCTGGCCGTTGCGCCGCAACTCCACATAGAGGGAAGCGCCGCCACCGCCAGCCCCGCCGAGCACGCCAACCGGCTCGCCTGCCAGCAGCCTCTGTCCGGCAGTTGCGTCGAGCCGGTCCATGCCGGCAAGAACAAAATGGTATCCCCCGCCGCAGTCCACAATCAACAAGAGCCCGTAGGAACGGAACGGCGCCGCATACATCGCCCGCCCCCCGCAGGGCGAGACGACGCGCGCGCCGGCTGCCGCGGCGAAGGTCAGGCCGCGATGCACCCCGCCGGCCGCAGCCTCCCCCCAGCCCGTGGCGACCCGGCCGGCCACCGGCAGGGCGCGGCCGCCGGCGGGCGGCGGGGGAAGCGCGGCGGACCGCGCCGCGCCGGCCCGACCCTCGGCCTGGGGGGCGGGACGCGCGCGGCCTTCCTCGGCGGTGCGCCTCTCGCGCGCCTCCTCGGCGAGCCTTCTTTCGCGCGCCTCCTCGGCGAGCCGCCGCTCGCGCACATCTTCAGCGCGACGCCGCGCCTCCTCGGCGGCGCGGGCCGTGGCGCTGGCGCGGTCCTCGGCCTCGCGCCGGGCCTGCTCGCGCTCCAGCTGGCGGAGCATCGCGGCCAGGTCGCGCGCCTGGGCGGCGGCGGCCTGGGCGCGTTCGGCGGCCCGGTCCTCGGCCTCGTCGGCGGCCGCCCGGCGGCGGCGGGCCTCGGAAAGCTCCGCCTCCACCGCCGCGGCGGTGGCCCGCGCACGCGCCTCGGCCGTTTCCAGCGCCTCTGCCTCCGCGGCGGCGGCGGCGGCGGCGGATGCGGCGTCCCGCTGCGCGGCGCGC
>NZ_JBNXUO010000045.1:0-29841 GCF_050563535.1 Falsiroseomonas sp. CW058 | reverse complement strand
GCCCCCCCCCCGCCCCGGCCGGGGGGGGGGGGGCGGCCGGGGGGGGGCCGCGGCCGGGCGCCGCCCCCCCCCCCCCCCCCCCCCCCCGCCCGGACAGGGTCGTTCTGATCTCGACTTGTCCGGAGTGGATCGGGGGCGGGCTGGTGCCCGCCCCCTGCCCGGCTACGGCGCCCGCTGTTTGGCCGCCGCGATCAGCCAGTCCGCCGCGGCCTGGGCCTTACCGGCGGCGGTGAAGATCGCCCGCCGATCGCCGCGCAGCAGCCCGAGCCAGTGCGCGACGTAGCGGGCATGGTCCTCGCGCGGCTCGGCCGTGAAACCAAGGGCGGCGAGCGCGAAGGCCGCGCCGAGCTCCGCCACCAGCTCCTCGGCCGCGTAGGCCTGGCCGCCGAAGCGCCCCGTCAGGTCGCGCGCGAGCCGGGACGGGTGCCCGGTCCAGTGCGCGGCCTCGTGGGCGAGGGTGGCGTAGTAGCCCCCGACCGTGCGGAAGTCGGCGAAGGGCGGCATCTGCACGTGGTCCGTGCCCGGGCTGTAGAACGCCGCGTTGCCGCCGTGCCGGAGGTCGAGGCCGGGCAGGGCGGCGAAGAACGCCTCCGCCTCCGCGATCCGCGCCGCCTCCGGCAGCCGCGGGGCGGCGTCGCGGGGCAGGGCGGCCCCGTCCACCTGGGCGGCATTGAAGACGGCGTAGGCGCGCGCCCAGGGGCCACGCCGGGCGCCCTCCTCCACCTCTTCCCCGTCCTCGGCCTCGCCACCCTTCGCCGCATCCGGGAAGCGCCAGTAGACGACGGTGGCGGCGCGCTCGCCCTTGCGGACCTGGCCGCCGAGCTCGGCCCATTGCCGGTAGGTGCCCCAGAGGCCGCCCGGGTAGCCGCGCGCCTCGGCCGCCGCCCAGAGGGCGAGGGTGTTGACGCCCCCGTAGGCCGCGCCGCGCGCGACGTTGACGGGGAGCATCGGCGAGCCGCTCGGGTCGCGCCGGCGGTGCCAGGGCATGCGCCAGTCCTTTCCTCTCGCCACCCCGCTCTCGATGGCGGCGACGATCGCGTCCGTGACGCGCGCGTAGACGTCCGCGCGCACCTCGGCAGCCGGCGGGGGAGGGGAGGCCTCCCGCGCCGCGTGCTGCCGCGTGCTGGGCCCCTCCCGCCGGGCCTGGGCGTGCCGGGCCGCCATCATCCGACCCACCGGCCGGAGCTGGCGCAGGCGTGGCCGGTGAGGCTGGCGCAGGCCTTCACGCCGACGACGCGCGGCTCCGGCCCCCAGCCGCGGCGGGGGCGGAAGGGGGCGCGGGCCTCGCAGGCGGACCACGCGACGACGCGGGCGCGGAAGGAGAAGAACTGCCGCCGCTGGCTGCGCCAGTAGACGAAGAAGGGCCGTGGGCCGGCGAGATAGAGCGGGGCAGGGGAGGGGAGGGCGCTCATGCCGCGGCCTCCTCCGCCCCGGCCGGGACGGCGTAGGCGTCGAGCACGGCACGGGCGGCAGCGAGGCAGTGCCGGAGGTCGGCCGCGCGGGCCGCGAGCGCGGCGCGGGCAGGGGAGTGCACCGGCAGGGCAGCGAGGCCGGCCTGCACGGCCGCCAGCTCGCTTCGCGCACCCTCAGCGGTGGCGAGGGCAACGTCGGTCCAGCGGTCGTTCACAGGGCGGCCCTCCGGGTCGGAAGGGCAGGGGAGGGGTGGAAGGAGAGGGAGGGGTGGCGGGCACGGTTGCGCGCGCGGCCCTGGACCCCCATCACGGGGTCAGCCTGGGTCATGGTCACAGTCCATGTCTCGGGTCAGGCCGGGGATGAGGGGTTGCCGCCCCTCGCCCTGGCCGCCGGTCATCCCGACCGGCAAGAAGAAGAGTATACGCAAGGCACTGAATTAGCAAGCAAATACAGCGGTTTAGCCGTATTTCTGCTTCACGGCCACGAGTGCATTTCCGTACTCGCCGCCGCCTCGACAGTGCCGCCGCGAGCAACAGCGCGGGCAATACGCGCCTTTACTTTCTCTCTTCTCTCAACCCCGCTCCCTGTTCGACCCGCGCCGGAGGCGGGGGTCGGACTTCTGCATTGACGCTCCCCGTCCCGACGGGCTCTGCCGAGCCGGCGCGCGCAGCGCGGGTCAGGGATCGCCGGAGGCGACCGCGGAGCGGCGCGAGGCAGGGCCGAGCGTCCTTGACGCGCGCGAGCACGCCGGCAGCCTCCCACGCGGCGGGACAGGCGCGGCGCCGCCGCCATACCTGCGTGAGGGACCGTCACGCGTAGCGCCGAGACCCGCAGGGGCTCGGGGAGGCCGCGCAGCGGCCGAGTAGGGCCCGACCCCGCGCAGCGGGGGCACGCCCGAGACAAATTGTTGCAAGGCTTGAAGCAACGCGGGGATACCGATATCTGTTTCGGGGATACCCGCCGGCACGGCACCCCGCTCGCCGGGGAGCGGTGTCGGTTCAGGAGCCGCCAGGGCACCCGCCCTCGGCGGCTTCTGCGTATCTGGGCAGGGGCGGTGAAGCGGACGTTCGTCTACGTCGACGGGTTCAACCTTTACTACCGCGCGCTCAAGGGCACGCCGCACAAGTGGCTCGACATCCTGGCCCTCGTGCGGGGACTGCTCGACCCCGACAACGACGTCCAGAAGATCCGCTACTTCACCGCTCCCGTCAGCGGGAAACTCGATCCCGGCCAGCCGGTCCGGCAGGACACCTACCTGCGCGCGCTGCGGACCCTGTCCTGCGTCGAGGTGCACTTCGGCAACTTCCTGACGAAGCAAAAGGTCCGGCCGCTCGTCCATCCGCTTGCGGACGGCACGACGCACGTGAAGGTCTGGAACACCGAGGAAAAGGGCTCCGACGTGAACCTCGCGACCTACCTCGTCCACGACGCCTGGCGCGGGCTGTACGACGTGGCCGTCGTACTCTCGCAGGATACCGACCTCTGCGAGCCGCTGCGCATCGTGCGCGACGAAGTGGGCCGGACGGTGGGCCTCGTGTGGCTCGACGGCACGCAGCCCGGGAAGCTCGGCGCCGTAGCGAGCTTCGTGCGGCACGTGACGCCAAGCCGGCTCGCGGCGGCGCAGTTCGCGCCGGTCCTGGTCGGGCGGAACGGAAGGCCCATCCGGTGCCCGGTAGAGTGGACGGCGCCGGCGGGTGGTGGAGGCGCCACATAGGCCCGGCGCCCTACAATCCGAGGTGACGACCACCTGACGACTGGCTGCCGTCACCCTGCCGACCCTCGATAGCGGAGCATCCATGCGCAAGCCGGAGAGGAGAAAGGGCATGCGGTGCGACGGGGCCAGGGCGGCAAGCCTGCGCAGGGGGCTCGGGTTCTCGCAGCAGGACGTGGCCGACAAGGCCAAGGTCTCGAAGACGACGGTGGAGAGGTTGGAGCGCGGCGTGGCCGTGGACTACCAGACCGTCCACCAAGTCGCCGCGGTGCTCGGCGTCGCGTTCGCCGACCTCCTGCAGCCCGCGGAGCGGGAGGGGGCGGGGCCGGAGGTGGACTTCGTGCCGCTCGCGCCGCTCGGTTCGGCCCGGGAGCTGATGGAGCTGCTGCTCCGCTGCGACGCGGTGCTGCTGGACATCGAGGACAGGCCCCGCCCCGACACCCTGCAAAGCCTCCTGGCGACGCTGCGCTGCTTCGAGCGCCTCCTGCCCGGCACAGGGCACACCGACTGGGATACGCTGGGCACCTGGCGCGCGAGCGCCGTGGGCCGCCTGGAGGGCCTGCTCGTCCTCGAGGAGATGACCGGGGCGCTAGCCGAGGCGGGCATGCACCTGCTCGCGGGCGAGTACGTCGCCGACATGACGCCTTCCGAGGCGCAGGCGGCCGCCGAGGACTTCGTGGACTCGATGGAGTTCACAGGGCTGAGCGGATCCGACTTCGACCCGCGCAAGCGTGTCGGGCTGCTCCGGGTGGTTCAGGCCGGGCGGCGGCAGGGCAAGGTGAAAGTGGATGATATGGCGCGGGAGCGGGCTCCGGCGCCGGAGCCCGCCGCGGCCGCGCCGGACGACTGGCCCTTCTGAGGGCACTCCCAGGCCGTGCGCGCGCCGACTTGACAGCGCGCGACCATCTTCCCATTTTCCTCACGTGTGTCATGTGAGATATTGAAGGTCATGCGCTTCGATATGAATGAGATGGGCGGCGGGGAGGTGCTGGCCGGCGCCGTCAACGGCCGGCACACCCTCGGCCGGATGCTCGCCGCGGCCGCCGCGGAGCCCGACCAGCCGGCGCCGGTGTTCCTCGACTTCGCCGGCGTCGAGGTGGCCACCGCCAGCTTCCTCCGCGAGAGCGTCCTGGCGTTCCGGGACGCCGTGCGGGGGCGGCGGTCGCGCCTCTACCCGGTCATCGCGAACCCGAACGACGCGGTCCGGGACGACCTGGCCGAGCTCGTCGGGCCGCGCGGGGACGTGCTGATGGCCTGCGTCCTCGACCCGGCCGGCTCGGTGACGCAGGCGGCCCCCATCGGCGAGCTCGACCCGAAGCAGCGGCTCACCTTCGACCTCGTCCGCAAACACGGCGAGACTGACGCGGCCGCGCTCATGCGCGCCTACGGCGAGGAGGAGGGGACGAAGCACGCGACGGCGTGGAACAACAGGCTGTCCGCTCTCGCGGCGCTCGGCCTAGTGGTCGAGGTCAGCCAGGGCCGAGCGAAGCGCTACCGGCCCCTGTTCGAGGGGGCGTGACGATGGGAGCCGACTTCATCGAGAAGGCCGCGCCGAGCTTCAAGAAGAGCTGGGACCGCGGCCGGGTGGCGCTGGCCACCTCCACGCTGTTCACCAGCGAGCCGTCCCGCCTGGTGCGCACCGTGGCCGCCGACGTCGTCGGCGGGGCGCGCCTGCATGCCGGCGATGTCCTCGTGGTGCAGGCCGAGGGCGGCGGGCTGACGGCCCGCCGGGGCAACGCGGTGGTGGCGCGGGCCGAGGGGTGCCGGCCCGAGCTGATGGCCGCTGTGGAGGCGTCCTGCGGCATCGCGAAGGGGACCGTGGAGCAGGTCCACGACTTGGCCGGCGCCGTGGAGATCTCGCTGTGCTGACCGATCCCACCTCCCACACGCCGACGCCGTCGCGGAGCCACCGCAAGGAGCGCCGGCTCTGGCACGACGAGGCCCGCAACCCGCCGTGCATCGGTTGCTCCGGCTGCCCGGAGCGCGCCTTGTGCGGCGGCCTCCGGCTCGAGCTGCGCTCCTTCGATTGCCTGGACTTCTGCTGCAAGAACCCGTCGGGCTGCGACCGGGTCTGCCGGAACAACCCCGATTTCGTCGACCGCGTGCGGGAGATCGGCAGCTTCGACCTCGCGGAGGTACCGCGAGCGTCAGTCCCGCCTCCCACGCCCGAGCTGCCGCCCGTCGTGCCCATGATCTTCCACGGCAGCGCGCGCGCCGCGCGCGTCTCGCCGCCCGCGGCGGCGCTGTCGCTGTACCAGATGCTGGACCGCCGGACCGGCGAGCCGCGGCACGCCTCGCACGAGGCGCTCTGCGCGGCGTACGGCATCGCGCCGGGGACGCCTCTGCTGCTCACGGGCACAGGCCGCGACCGCCCCCTGGAACGCTGGTGGGGAATCGGCGGCGCCCGCCGGCGCGCGGTGATCCGCGCCGCGCGGACCGCGGGCGCCGTTGCGGCGACCACGCCCAACTTCAGCCTGTTCCTCGACCGGCCGCGCTGGGACGACCTGCACGCGATGGCGCGGATCGCGATCGTGCACTGGGAGTTCCTAGACGAGGGGCTGCCCGCCGCCCTCCACGTCAACGGCCGCACCGAGGCGGACTTCCAGCGCTGGGCGGCCTTCCTGGCGGAGCGGCTGGAGATAACCCTCCTGGCCTACGAGTTCGCCACCGGGACCGGCTGGGCCGGCCGGCGGGAGCGGCACGCCGCGTGGCTGGCCGGCCTCGCGCGGGGCGTCGGCCGCCCGCTCGCCATCGTGGTGCGGGGCGGGGCCGACGTGCTGCCGGCGCTGGCCGGGGCCTTCGCCAGGACGACCGTCCTCGACACCAACGTGTTCATGAAGACCGTGATGCGCCAGCGCGCCATCTCCGCCGGCGACGGTGCGCCGCCCACGTGGCGCTCCGCTCCGACGCCGCTCGGCGCACCGCTCGACGGATTGCTGGCCGAAAACCTGGCCGCGGTGGAGGGGTGGCTCGGCCGCAGCGGCCCGGAGCGGCGCAAGCGCGGCCGCGCCGCGTGACGACGCTCGACTTCGCCGCCCTGGACGGGCTGGCGTTCGCCGCGGAGCGGGGGCGCTTGGCCGGCAGGCAGGTGGAGCGCGCGGTGGTGCGCGACCTCGGCCCGCTGATCGAGATGTCGCACCTGGCCGCCGCCGGTCTTCTGCCGCGCCCCGGGGATGCGCCCTGGCTGGAGCTGGACGGCGTGGGCGACCTGCGCGGCGCCCTCGCGCAGGGCCAGATGCGCTGGGTGTGTCCCTTCCGCCGGAACGTCGGCTTCCTGCGCACCGCGGGGGAGCGCGACGAGATGAGCTGGACCGCCTTCGGCGTCGCCGCCCAGCAGGCGGCGGTGGGGGCGGGCTTTGCGAAGCGCGTCGCCGCGCAGCTCGTGGGCGCGATCGGCGAGATGTACAGCAACATCTACGAGCACTCGGGCGCCGCCAGGACCGGTCTGGTCGCCTTCATGGCCCGGGAGAAATCCTTCGAGTTCGTGGCCGCCGACCGTGGCGCGGGCGTCCTCGACAGCCTGCGGACCTGCCCGGAGTACGCCGGGCTCGACGACCACGGGGAGGCGCTGCGGCTGACCCTCTCCGACGGAGTGTCGCGGCACGGCCGCGGGACGGACCACGGCAAGGGCTTCCGCCCGCTCTTCATCGGGGTCGCCAACCTGAACGGGCTGCTGCGCTTCCGCTCGGGCGACCATGCCCTCGTAATCGACGGGCACAAGCCGTCGCTCGTGGCGGCGAGGCTGGCGCAGAAGCCGAGGATCGGCGGCTTCCTCGCCTCGGTGAAGTGCCTCGTCGCCGGCGACGCAGCGCCTAGTACGCGACCTTGAAGGTCGGGCTGTCCTCCGGCCGCGTCCGCCGGTGGTCGTAGATGCGCGTCGTTGCGATGTTCGCGTGCCCGAGCCACTCCTGCACCTTGGCGATGTCGGCCTGGTGATCGAGCGCGTTGGTGGCGGCCGTCGCGCGCAGCGCGTGCGCGCCGATCTCGAAGCCCAGGGCGGCCGAGTAGGCCCGCACCAACTTGTAGACGCCGTCCGGCGTGATCGCCGCGTTAAGGCGTCCGGTGCGGTTGTTGCGTACCGGCCGGAACAGGGCACCGCCGTCGTCGTCGCCGTGGCCCGCCGTGTCGAGGTAGTCGTGGATCAGCGCGTTCGTGCCGGGGTGCAGCGGCAAGTAGCGCGTCTTACCGCCCTTCCCCGACACCCTGAGGTGCGGCACGCCCTTCCGTGCGTGGCGGAAGTCCCGCACCCGCAGCTTGCACAGTTCGTCGCGCCGCAGCGCGTGGAACAGCAGCGTCGAGAGGATGGCGCGGTCACGCTTGCCGCGGATGCCGTCGTCGGCGGGCGCCGCGAGAAGGGCGCGCGCTTGGTGGTCACCAAGCGCTGGCGTCCTGCCTTCGCCGCTCTCGGTCCGCGGGCGCTGGACACCCTTCACCGGGTTGTGGGTCACGGCGTTGCGGTTGCAGAGATACTCGAACAGCGAGGCGAGCGAGGCGAGCCGGTGCCGGACCGTGCTGCCCCCAAGGCCGCGATGCCCGAGCTCGTCGCGCCAAGCGATGACATGGGCCCGCGTGACGGCGCGGAACTCCTCGGGCCGGGCGATGCCGGTGAAGCGCATAAAATCGCCCACCCCGTGACGGTAGGCACGCTGGGTGCTTGGATTGGTGATGTTGGCGAACCACTCCGCTTCCGGCGGCACGCTGGCGAGGTGCCGGAACTCCTCTGCTGTCAGCAGCCGGGCAGACGAGGGTGCGACGACGGGAAGCGGGTCAGTCATGTCGCAGCCTCGGGATCGATGATCTCGAGGCGGCCTCGCAGCGTCGGCTCCCCGCGCATCAGGCCCAAACCGGCGTGCGTGCTCGTAACCTGCATGAGCGGGCCGATCTTCGCCAGGAAGGGGCCGACCCGGTCGCCGACGATGAACCGGTGTGATGTGCCGACATGCGCCTCCAGCAGCTCGGCATCGGTCACGAGGACCTCGTACTCGATGACACCGCGGGGATGAGGGGTCAGCTCGGTGAGGGGGAAGATGTCAGCCGCGACCGTGAACCCCGTCGTCGGACCGCGCTGCCAGGATAGATGGGCCATCGAATCGCACCTTCCCTCGGTCGGGCTGAGGCAGGCAAACTAGTCTTGATAAAATCTGTTATCAAGAATGGCGTATTGAATGATGCTAGCTGTGGGTCTGCTTCTCCAACTCCTCCGCCTTCAGCGCGATAGCGATCAGCACCGACTGGTATACGTTCCACACGAAGCTCTTCGTGATCACCACGAGTAGCAGCAAGTACGTCCCCAGTAGCCCAACAGCGAAGTGGATTAAGGCGCTCCGAAGCTCGGGATGGTTGCTCGTGAGCCAGCCCAGCAGTGCCGTAGCCGGCGTACCTTGGGCAAACAGGAAGCCCAACACGACACACACCAACAGGAAGGCGATGAAGTGCCAGAAGTCGAGCATAAAGGAGAGAAAGATAGTCTGGAGCTGGCTTCGGGCATTACCGCGCGGGCTGCTGTTGTCGGGCAGCGTAGCCAGCGCGCGGAAGACGCGTACGTCGGTCACGGTGGCAAAGATCGTGAAGCCGGCAATCAGGAAGGCAAGCATGGCTGACCCGAAGGCGAGGCCGGTGGCAGCCCATGTCCTCACGAAGGTGACGGCGCCGGCTCCGCTACCCCAGGAGCCACCCAGCAGCTGCTTATCGATCAGAAAGCCGCCAGCGCTTAGCCCAATGCAGAGCGCAATGCCCCCGAAGCTCCTGAGCCTCGTCATCGAGGCCCACAGCGCCGACCGCGCCAGCTGCCAATAGGAGCCGTGCGCGAAGAGCCCGTCGCGCCAGTCCTGCTCGGGGGGCGTCACATGCCGTCCAGCGCGCGGAGTTTCGCCTGCACGTCGTCCGCCGGCTGCTCCACGCGGATAGTCCCCGCGGCCATCAGCCCCACAAAGCTTTGGTAGAGGCGGCCGAAGAGCGCGCGGCGTTCCTTTGGAGGATCCTTGATCGGTGCGCTTACCTTGAAGCTGTCGTTGTCTCCGTCGATCTTGTTGTCGTTCTCGTCGCGCCCGACGAGGCGCACACGCTGGCCTCCGGACGCCGCGGCGTCCGCGATCTGGCGGCCCGCCTCTTGAAGATCGAAGCCTTCTGACTTCTCCGTGCGGACGACAGTTTTGTCGGGCGCCAGCTTCTGGTTCTGCTCGCGCCACTGGCGCCAAATGGCACTGCCGTCGATCTCCTGATTCGGCTTCACCAGCTCAAACTCGATGCGCTGCAGCTTAGAGAAGCGCTTGAGAAACGCCTCGATGCTAGCCTCGTTTGAGAGCGGGACGACGTCGATCACAGGGCGCCCATGCTCGCGCATCAAAGCTGCCTTGGTGGTGCGCTCGCCGCGCTCCTTTGCGGCGGCAAGCAGGCCGTCGATGTAGGCCTTGTGCCGCTCAGAGATGAACTTCCGGGCTGCCGCCTCGAAGGCCACGAGATCGGGCGCGTATGGCGTCTCGGGGAGGTAAACGAGGCGGTGATTGTTCAGCACCAGCAAGAACCATGCGGATGGCGCCGACGCCATAGCCTGCTGGTCTGGGATGAGCCCCTGCTCAGGGTGCAGAACCTGATGCCGACGCAGCACCGTGTTCTTGATGAAGCGACCTCCGACAGCGACGACTGGGCTCTGCGGCTCACCGAAGCGAACGAGCTCCGCGTCGCGGATGACGTAAACGGTGTCGGGGCCGTAGGTCCGCTTAAGCGCCGGATCGGTGAGCGCCGGAACGACGATCTCGCGCGCGTAGTCGAGGAGGACCGCGTCGGAGCCGAAATGGCAGACGAAGTTTGCGAAAACAGCGTTCTGCTTACGCATCTATGTGTCGCAGCAGCATGCTAGCCTATCCATTTCCATGCAAATGCGATCCGTCAGGTCGCGACGCGCGGCTTCAACCGTGCCGCTTGCGGATCATACACATACTTCGTGATCGTGCCGTCCTTGATCTTCTCGACAGCCTCGTTGACCGCGAAAAGGGGCACCAGGAACCATTCGCGCGGCACGACCGGGTTGCCAAACCGGTCCTTCAATTCGATGTCGAGCCGCGCGGGCGCGAAAATCCTGTGGATCAGGTTCTCGAGCTTGCTGCGGTTGATGTTGTGCAGCTTGTAGGTGGCGACCACCTCGACATCAGCGAGCAGAAACGTGGCGTCCAGCTTGGCATTGGCGACACGGCGCTCGACGCTGCCTCCCGTGACGCCGATCTTGTGGACGAGCTCGCGGTGCTGCGCGACGGCGGGGTGGTCGGACTTGCTCCGTAGCACGTAGATCGTGCCACTCGCCTCGTCCCCATCCTCCTCGGTGTCGGCGAACAAAGGCCCTGATGTGGGTTCAATGATGCGGCGGCCAGTCGGATCCTGCTGGAGAGCCTTCTGCAGGGACCGCATCAGCATGTTGCTCTCGGTGCCGTTGTCGAAGATCACGCGCAGCCGCGCATCGATATTGCCATGATCGTTCGTGAAGGCCTCCTCCATCGCCGCGACGTAGGCCTTCTGCCCGCCGAGGATGTAGAAGCGGCCAGCCGCGATCTCGGACTTGCGCTCGAACCTCCGTGTCTGGCGCAAGCCGCTCTGGAGTTCGCTCTGCACCTGCTCGAACAGCGGCTTGAAGCTCTCGAAATCCTCGCATCTGTCGCGACTTGCAATCTCCTCGGCCTCACGCTTTTCAGCAGCCGTGCGGACGTGACGCAGCTCGGTAATGTCGGAGGCGCCCCCCACCTCTACGCCGAGCTGGGCCAGGAGCTCATCGTCGTCCATCTCGTCAGCAGCGGCCTCTTCTCCCTCCCCACCGGCCGGGAGCAGACCCTGGTGATCGAGGGGGGCGAGCAGTGTGCGGCATTCGGTCAGCTCCCGCAGGCGATCGAGGCGAACCGCGTAGAGGCGCTCGAAAATGTCGCGGTCCTCCCCATGCTGGGGTAGCCGTCCATGCTCCTCCACGAAGCGCTGGATGTCCTCGAAGCCGGCGATGATGTGCTCCTCGCGGGCCGTGCGGCCACCCTCGCGCTTCGCCTCGACCTCGACGCCGAGCTCCTCGAGAAGGGCGTCGTCCTCGTCAGTGAATTTAGCCACGCGCCGCCTCCGCCTTCATCCGGGCGAGAAAGGCCACCCCCTCGGCCATGCGCTTCTCCCAGGCGTCCGGCGAGGTGATGGAGGGAAGGCGGCCACGTTCCTGCTTGAACCGCAAGGCGCGCTTCGCAAGGTCCCGCGCTTCCTCAGGCGTCAGGTTCACCCGCTTTGCGCTGATGATGGCCTGGACCTGCTTCAGGCTATCCTCGCTCATGGTCTTGGCGAGGATCGCGTAGGCCTCGCCGAACGGGTTGATGCTGTCGATCAGGTCGATGTCGAGCTCCCGCACATCCATGGCGAACTTGCGCACGCCCTCGACGAAGGCGGTGTTCGGGCTCTTCTCGTCGTCCCCGCCGCCGGCCGCCGTCTCCTTGGCCTTCTGCGTCAGGTTGAGGGCGGCGATGGCGTGCTGCCGAACCGCCTCCTGGTCCTCCTCGTCGAGCTCCGGGTAGCGCTCCTTGATGATCTTCCCCATCCGAACCTGGGTGAGCTCCTCTGCGACCAGCTCCGGATCGAACAGGCCGCGCTCAACCGCGGGCTTGTCCTGCACGAAGGCAGCGATGACCTCGTTCAGGTCCTGCTGGCAGATGCGGGCCGCTTCCGGGCTCTTCGGCTCCGCCAGGCCCTTGATCTCGATCTCGAACCTGCCCTGCTCCTCGTTGAAGCCGACGTTGCACTTCGCCGGGTCGTACCCGCCCTCGCCGTAGTCGAAGCCGGGCGTGGGCCCGCTCCCCGTCTTCTTCGGCTTGAACTCGAAGCGGGGCGCGAGGACCTGCTCCATGAGCAGGCTGGCGGCGATCGCCTTCAAGGTGTCGTTGACCGCCTCCGCGACGGCCTGCTCGGCGGCGTCCGGCTCCGCGATGAGGTTGGTGAAGCGAGCGCGGGTCTTGCCGGGAGCGTCGCGCGTGGCGCGCCCGATGATCTGGACGATCTCGGTCAGGCTCGACCGATAGCCCACGGTCAGCGCGTGCTCGCACCAGATCCAGTCGAAGCCCTCCTTCGCCATGCCGAGCGCGATGATGATGTCCACGTGGTCGCGGTTGTTCTTCTGCGCCGGGTCCTTCAGCGCGGCGGAGACGCGGTCCCGCTTGGCGGCGTCGTCGTCCACCAGGTCCGCGATGCGCAGCAGGCGGCCCGCAGGAGTCTTCACGAGCTGGAAGCCCGTCGCGGGGTCCGTGCCCTGCCAGCTGCCGAGCTCCTCGATGATGTGCTCGACCTCCCTGATCTTGTCCTTCGTGCTCTCCCGCGAGTTGACGCTCGGGATGTGGATGATGGTCTTCTCGGCCGGGTCGAGCACCTTCAGGATGTCGTCGGCGTAGGAGCCGGAATAGAAGAAGTAGCCGATGTCGAGCTGCTTCAGGTGCTCGTAGCCGTTGAGCTGCTCGTAGTAGGTGTAGGTGACGGTCTCGAACCTGGCCTCGTCCTGCGGGGCGAGGACCGCCTCGGCGTCGCCGCGGAAGTAGGAGCCTGTCATCGCGACGAGGTGCACGCGGTCGCGGGCGATGAACTCGCCGAGGTGCAGGCCGAGACGGTTGTCCGGGTTGGCGGAGACATGGTGGAACTCGTCCACCGCAATCAGCCGGTCGTCGAATGCCGCCACGCCGAACTTGTCCACGGCGAAGCGGAAGGTGGCGTGGGTACAGACCAACACCTTGTCCGTGCTGGCGAGGAAGGCTCCGACTGCGTTGACCTTGCCGCCGTCCGTGCCCGGGGCGTTGCAAAGGTTCCATTGCGGCGCGACGGTCCAGTCGGCCCAAAAGCCGAACTTCGTCAGCGGCTCGTCGGCGAAACTGGAACCGATGGACCTCTCCGGCACCACGATGATGGCTTGGCGGAGGCCCTGGTTGTGGAGCTTGTCGAGGGCGATGAACATGAGCGCGCGGCTCTTGCCCGAGGCAGGCGGCGATTTGATGAGAAGGTACTGCTCGCCGCGCTTCTCGTAGGCGCGCTCCTGCATGGGCCGCATGCCGAGCGCGTTAGCCTTGGTCGAGCCGCCATTGCGGTTGTAGGAGACCGAGACGGAGGGAACGGACCGGGTGGGGGTGGTCATACGGCAGCCTCCGGCTTTTTCTTCCTCTTGGATGCGTTCTGGCCGGCCGTCATCTTCGTGTAGAGGTCGAAAAGCTTTTCCAGGCGCTCGGTGTCATTCCTGAAGCGCCGGCCAATGTAGATGCGCTCCAGTACCTCGTCGTTGCGGTCATGCGCAGCGCGCAGGTCGGCGGGCATGGTCTCGGGATCGTACAGGTCCGCTATAGTCGCAGGGAAGTGCGTCTCCCGTGCCAAGAGGATATCTTCGGCGCAGCGAGTGAGGTCAGCCTTATTCTTCTCGGTCAGCGGTGGGACAGGAAAAGTATTATAAACTACCGTATTTCCATATCGTATGCCATCACCTAGACGACCGGCAATCGTCTCCGCCCAAACGCGATGCAATGTCGAAACAATAAGCGCGAACTCTAGCGTTCGAATGCCATACACGGTGAACGCTGCATGATTCGAGACGTGACCCTGCCTCTTCAAATCGGCAGGCACATACTCAAACCCGTTTCCAATGGTGTTTCCCACTTGGACAAAATCATCGTCCTCGTAGGTAGAATAGCAAAAAGCATGAGGGCGTCGGGCAGCTTTCCGAGCGTCGCGCCCGGCGCCTTCGCGATAGCGGCGGCATCCATCAATGATATTTCTAACAACGGGAATTTTGGAAGCATCATGCGCGTCAGCGTCGTCCACCCATAGACACCAACGGTGAGTACCCGAAAGTAGCTCCTTTGTTCCCCCATACCGCTTTATGAACTTTTCTGCTTCTGTGCTTTCGCCCAAAATGCGAGACACATCTTGCTGCTCGAAAATAAGACGCTTGCCATCAACAGGGTTGCTACCCATTCGCATTGGGGCGATTGCAGAAATCGGGTTGTCTCTAGGTGTGCATATTATTTTGGGCCCAGGAATCAAATAGGGTGCTATACTCTGACATTCTTGCATCTGCTCGCCAAAGAACAGTTTTTTTGGGTTTCGCTCTTCTGCTTCCAATCCTATTATCGTGCACCAAACACCAGCGTTGTTCGCCGCCGAGTTGGCCCATTTGAATGGGCGGTATGCAAAGCAGATCGAGGCGCGTGCGAATATTTTCGGCCAGAGCAAAGCGACTTGCTCACCCTGACATATTGAACTTGTTGCAACCAACGCCATTCTACATTTCGTGTCTTTTAGCATAGACAGACCTTTAAATATAAAGGCACAGACATAATCGAGAAGTTGCGCGTCAGATAGTCCGGCCGCAGCCATATCGGCGACCTGTTCCGTACTCTTTTTCTTCGCGCCCAAATAAGGCGGGTTTCCGCAAATATATGTCTCTCCTCCTTCATTTTCGAAATCTATTTGCGTCTGATTTAAGGGCGTTAAAAACAAATCATCGGCGAGGAGTTTAACTCCTGTAGCTGTCGGTGGGCAGACGCTCAACCAATCCAGCCGCAGCGCATTGCCTGGGGTGATCCAGTTCTCGGCGTCGAGCGGTAGGAAGTCCTGCAGAGCCTCCTTCTGACCGCGATAGAGCACGTCGCATTGAAACTCAGCGATGATAAGCGCCAAGCGGGCGATCTCGGCTGGAAAGTCGCGTAGCTCGATTCCTCGGAAGTTGGTGAGGGGGATGTCGGACTTGCGCCCGCTCTCGTGCCGTCGCTTGTTGATCTCCGCTTCAATCTCCCGCATCGCCTTGTAGGCGATCACCAGGAAGTTGCCGGAGCCGCAGGCGGGGTCGAAGACCCTGATCCGTGCCATGCGGTTCCGCAGGTTGAGCAGCTTGCGCGCATTGTCCCCGGCCTCCGCCAGCTTCTCCCGCAGATCTTCGAGGAAGAGCGGGTTCAGCACCTTCAGAATGTTCGGCACACTGGTGTAGTGCATGCCGAGCGCGCCGCGCTCCTCATCCTCGGCGACAGCCTGGATCATCGATCCGAAGATGTCCGGGTTGATCTTCTTCCAGTCGAGGCGGCCGATGTGCAGCAGGTAGGACCGCGCGATCCTGCTGAAGCGCGGCACCTCCACGCTGCCCGAGAAGAGCCCGCCGTTCACGTAGGGGAAGGCGTCCGCCCAGCGCGGGATTCCGGCCCCCGGCCGGTCGGCCGTCTTCATGTTCATGGCCTGGAAAATCGTGCTGATCACCTCCTGCGTGTTGGAGGAATCCGGAGCGCTCATCGTCTCCAGGGTCGTGGTGAAGAGCAGCGACCCGCTGAAGATGTCCGTGTCCTCCGCGAAGAAGCAGAAGATCAGCCGGGCCATGAAGTGGTTCATGTCTGGCCGGCGCGCCGCGGTACCCCAGTCCGGATTGTCCCTCAGCAGCTCGACGTAGAGCCGGTTGAGCCGGCCAGTCGCCTTGATGTCGAAGGCGCTTTCCCGGATCTGCTTGACGGTCGTGATGCCCGCGAGCGGCAGGAAAAAGCCGAAATGGTCGGGAAAGTCGCCGTACGCGCACGCGACCGTCTCGCCGCTGGCGAGGTCCTCGGCCTCCAGGCTGCCGCCGTCCGTGGCGAGAATGAACTTCGCCTTCGCGCGCGCGGTCGCAGGGCTGGCCCTCAATGCCTGGAGGGTCGTCGCGACCTGGCCCGGAGGGCAGATTGCGATGTGGATGTTGTTGGTCTGGAGCACGCCGCCGAGGTCGGACTTGTTCGAAGCGCCGCTGCGCAGCCGCTTCAGCGTGGTCTCCTTGTTCCCGAAGGCCTCCAGGAAGGCGTAGGGAAATTCGGCCGGGTCGAACGGGCGCTCGGCGAGCGCCGACACGGCTTCCTCGATTTCAACAGCGTTCAATTCCCACCCCTCAGGGGGCCGGCGGCTCCCCTCCCCGCACCCGTTAAACACCAGCCATCCCGACGAAGCCGGTCAGGCCAACGCGGTTCGGGTTTATCACACCGGCGGGATTGGCGCCCATTGCGATGACGGTCCTCGTTGGGCCGGTCCTGCAAGGCCTTTGCTCGCCCGCTTACGCTCGCAGCCCGCCTTCCGGGCGCTGCCGCGATGCCTCGGCGGTCCGTGTGGCCGCCCGCTCGGCCCCGCGTAGGCAGGCGATGACTGCTGCAACCCGGCTCAGCGCCGGGGCATGTTCCCGTGGGATGCCGGGGTGGACGCCGGAGCTGCCGGCGTGACGGCTTCCGCGCGACGCGGAGCGCACGCCTTCCTTGCCGAGCCGCGTCCGGGCTGCCTCCCCGAAGCGCCGCAGCTCGCCAGCGATCGCCGGGTCGGCCTGCGCCGCCTTCCAGGCTGCGGCACGGCTCGTGTCGTCCTTCGCATCCGCCAGCGCGGCAGCGGCCGCCTCGGCCTTCGCGGAGAGGCGTGGCACGCCCGTCGCGTCCGCCTTCAGCTGCGCGGCGACGGCCGCGCGATGCGCGCCGGCGGCGCGTGCCTCGGCCGCGCCGATGCGCCCCATCGCCTCCGCCAGGGCCGGCGCTAGGCCGACCGCGCGCCCCCGCTCCGCCCGCGCGGCTCGGCCCGCGAAGAACCCCGTCCTGCCGCGCAGCTCGCCGAGCGCGCCTGGGTCGGCGGCGACGCGTGCGGCGGCGCTCGTCCAGCCCTGACGATCCACAAGCTCCTCCAGCCGCCGGCCCGCGGCCTCTGGGTCGCGATAGGCGCCGCGCAGGTAGTCGGTGAGCGCCTCGCGCTCCCGCCGCACCCGTGCGTCGCCGGCGACCGCCGCCGCCACCTCCGCCGGACCGGCGCTACGCCCGAGGCTGTCCCGGCCGTCCTGTGAGATCCGCGGCGGGATCAGCCAAGTGCCGGTCTCCGCCGCGGCGGAGGCCCCGCGCGCTCCGGCCCGCCCGGTCGTGACCGAAGCGGGCATGGACTCCTCCGGGCCGCCCGCGCCGGGCCCAGCCCGCGCCACCGCGTCGCGCCCTGCGCGGGCGCGCAGCTCCGGCGCCAACTCGTCGGTCGTGGCCCAGGCCACTGACGCCGCGCGCGTCTCGCCCCGGCCCATCTGCCACGCCAGCTGCGGGACGGAGGCGGCCGTCTCCCGGTCCACGAAGACCTGCGCCGTCTCGCGCTGGCGCGTCAGTGCCACGTAGCTCGCCGCCGCCCGCCAGTGCCGCGTGTGCAGCAGGTAGGTGTGGTCCAGGGTCTTGCCCTGGCCCTTGTAGATCGTCCCCGCGTAGCCGTGCCGGAAGCCGGCAAACTCGTCCGCCGACCACGACACCTCGCGCCCGCCGTCCAGCCGCGCGCGGACGGTGCCGGTCGCGCCGTCGATGCCGGTGATCGTGCCGGCGTTCCCGTTGTGCAGCCCGAGCCGCCGGTCCGTCTCGGTGATCTGCACCCGGTCGCCGACGGCGAAGTCCGCCGCCCCGTGCTTCGTCTCGAACCGATGGTCCGGCGAGCCCAGCTCGCCGCGCCCGCGCCGCACCGCGCGCAGGTCGGCGTTCAGCCGGTCCACGTCGGCGTTGGTGTAGGCGAAGACGAAGCGCGAGGCCGCCGGGTCCGCGGCGGTCTCCCGCGTCCAGGCCGCGACGAGGGCCGCCCGCGCCGCCTCGCCGCCGTCCGACCAGGTGACCGCCCCCTCGCGCTCGAAGGCCGCCACGGCCCGCCTGAAGCGCCCCTCGGCTAGGTCGCGCGCCGCCTCGCGCTGCCAGCCCGCGCGCTGCCGCGTCACCTCGGTGATCTCGGCCGAGCCGTGAGCCGCGCGCAGCTCGGCGAAGAGCCCGCCGCGCTCAATCGAGGCGAGCTGCCGGTCGTCGCCGGCGAGGATCACCTTCGCCCCGCTCCGCCGCGCCTCGGCCAGCAGCTCGCCGAGCACGCGGCTGTCCAGCATCGCCGCCTCGTCCACCACGGCGACCGTGCGGCGGTCCCACGCGGCGCGGCCGTTCTTCAGGGCGAAAAGCGCCGAGTGCACCGTCGCCGCCTCGCCGAAGCCGTCCGCCTTCAGGTCCTGCGCGACGGCGTTGGTGGGCGCGAGACCGACCACCCGGTGCCCCGCCGCCCGGTGCGCGTCGCGGATCGCCGCGAGCGCGTAGCTCTTCCCCGTGCCGGCCCGGCCCTCGACCACCTTCAGCCCGCCGGCGCCGGCCGCGTGCGCCAGCGCGGCGCGCTGGTCATTGCGCAGCGTGCGCCCCTCGGCCGCGGCCTCGAGGTGCCGGGCGCCGAGGCCGCGGTGATGCCGCGCCCGTGCCACGGTGGCCCCGTCGGCGAGCGCCGCGCGCTCCTGATCCCGCACCGCCCGCGTCGTGAAGCGCCCGGTCGCCTCGCCCGTCTCCCGGTCGTGCAGCGCCAGCACGTCGCGGTGCCCGAGCACCGCCGCCCGAGCGGCCGCGCGCTCCCGCCCGGCGGCGCCATCACCCTCCCGGCCGAGGTGCTTATCGAGCCAGCGGTCGAGGTCGCGCGCGTCGAAGGTGGCGTTGTTCCGCGTCAGCGCCGCCAGCACCTGGCCGGGGTCGCGCGCTGCGGCTTGGTTGGCCTCCTTCAGCGCCTCGGCGCGGGCGACCGCCTCGGACCCGGACCTGCGCATGCGCACGGGCCCGATGTGCTCGCCCGGATGCGCAGCCGTCGGGTCCACGCGGACCGCGATGCCGTGCTCGCGGAAGTACCGGTCCTGGTGGTCGCGCCAGAGTGCGCCCCAGGCCTCGCCGTCCGCCACCACGGCCCGGCCGCCGGCAGCGCGTCGCACCTCCGGGTTCAGGTCGCGCGCCTTCTTCGCCGCGAACCCCTCGCCCTCCACGCGGCGCGTCGTTACGAGGAGGTGGGCGTGCCAGTTGGACCGCTCGCCCTCGGCCCCCTCCCCCGCCCCGTCATGCGGCGCGTGCACGTCGAGTTGCACCGCCAGCCCCTTCGAGACGAAGTGCTCGCGCGCGAAGCCGCGGGCCAGCTCGACGCGGTCCTCCGTGGTCAGATCGCGGTCGGCTGGCAGCGCCAGCACCAGCTCGCGCGCGACCTGCGCGTCCTTCCTCCTCTCGGCCGCCTCGGCCGCGTTCCACAGCGCGCCCGTCTCCCCGAGCCGGGGATCGGCGCCGTCGGGCAGTAGCACCTCGTGGTGCTCCGGCGCGCCGCGGTGGCGGAAGTGGAAGAGCTCGCCCGTCCGCTCCGCGTGCAGGCTCTCCCGCGCGTTGTAGGCGGCCGAGCGCACGGCATTGCCGCCGGAGGCTCGGGAGAGGTAGCGCGCGCGGGCGAAGGCGATGGCCACGCCGGCAGCCTGAATCCGCCCGCCGGAGGCCGCAAGCCGCGTTGCGCAGGCAACGCATATTGCGTCTGCACGCAAGCGCGCTCGCCTTCGGCTTGCTGGTGCAGAACGGGCGGCGCGGGGAGGTCAGCCCTGGTTGCTACGCTTCCGCCAGCCGCCCGGGATGGAAGTAAAGCTCCATGCCACGGTGCTCGCCGGCGTCGAGGACGCTCGCTACGCTCGCGCCGGCACGCCGGCCGCTCCGCGGTCCCCGACCCCGCCTGCGCGCCGTGACCTTCTGGACCTGTCGGGGCGAAGGGCGCCCCGGCAGATCGACCCGGCCTCCGGCCCGGGTCGAACAAAGGGCTGGCGTTAGGCGACGCTACCGTTTCAGCGCTGGCTGTCTGTCCACCGAATCAGCGAGGGACAGCTCCCACCCGAGGACCCGCAACTCGGCCAGCACGGCCTCGTCGACGGTGCCCTCGCCGCCGGCGCAGTACCAGTCCGCGTAGTCGCCCTCGCCCCGCAGCGTGGCCACCAGGCGCCCGGCGCGGCGCCAGCTCGCGCTGCCCTCGATACCGTCTGCCGCTCGCGTCCAGGTCGTGTTGCAGAGCGCGGCGTAGAGCAGTTCCGCGAACAGGGCGCTCCCCCGCACCAGGCCGCGCAGCCGGTCCGACCGGAGCAGGTCGTCGCCGAGGGGATCGGCGGCGAACTTGGCGGCCCCCGCGTGAGAGGCCGATAGGTCGGCCTCCCGGGCATCTAGGAACTCCAGCACCACCCCTGGCACGACGCGCAGGTAGCCGCGCCGACGCAGCGGCGACCCCGACGTGACGGACCGCGACCAGACCCGCTCACCGTCGGGGATGCCGTCGCCGCGCGTCAGGCAGGTCGCGACCGTGCGCGAGCCGTCCGGCAGGAAGCAGCCCTTGGCCTCGACCGGCACGCCGTCGAAGAGGACGAGCTCGCCCTCGCCATGCCGCTCGGTGCGCCGCTTCGCGTCCTGCCGGACGTGGAATTCTTCGAGTTTCTGACGAGCGGTCTTGGCCACGGCGGCCTCCTCATTCCCGACTTCGCTGTTCGCCGCAGACCCTTCCTACACGATGGCGGGCTGCGAAGTACGTGGCGGCACGCTCCCCCGCTCGTGACCGCCCTGCACGCGGAAAGGTTGTGCCCCGCGCATTGCCGCTCGCGCGACCCCACCCCTAGCCTCCGCGAGAACGGACCGAGAATACCAGGGGGATCACATGGCCCGCTCCCTCGCCGACCGGCAGCGCGCCCACGAGCAGTCAAAGGCGCGCCTCGCCGAGCAGGAGGCGAAGCTCAGGCTGGCCGAGCGCAAGGCTCGCACCAAGCGCCTGATCGAGGCCGGCGCGCTCGCCGAGAAGGCGGGCCTGCTCGAGCTGGAGGTCAACGCCCTCTACGGCGCCCTCCTGTCGCTGCGCGACGGCGCCGAGACGAAGAAGCAGGTCGAGCAGTGGGCCGCCCTCGGCGGCCGCGCCTTCGCCCGCGAGGCCCGCGCCCGCGACGAGGGCAAAGAGCCCTTCCTGCTGACCTTCCCCGGCCCACTGCCGAAGGAGGCCACCTCCGGCCTCCGAGCCGCCGGCTTCCGCTTCAGCAAGGTCATGCAGCACTGGGAGGGCCTAGCCCGCCCCGACGAGGCCGAGGCCCTCGCCGGCGCGCACGGCGGCGCCGCGCGTCGGGTTATCGGGAACGCCGGGCCGGAGGCGGGGAAGGCGGCGGCCGAGTGATCGGGCGCCTCGCTGGCGACCTCCTCATCGGCGCGTTCCGGCTCGGCCTGCGGCTGTGGCCCGTCTGGCTCTTCGCGATCGCCTGGACGGGCGCGCACCGGCTCTGGGAGCTGCACCTGCTCGGCTACGGCGCGACGCCTGGCGGCATCCCACCCGGCTACGCCCTTGCCTACCGCGCCTGGCCCGCCGCCACCCTCGCCGGCCCTGCCCTCCTCGGCCTCGCCGCCGTCGCGCTGCACCGGGCGGGCCTGGCCACGCGCACCGCAGCGATCGCCGGCCTCGGCGGCGTGGCGCTCGCGCTGTTCCTGACGGTCCGGCCGGAGTGGGGGCGCCTCGCGCCCTACGCCGGCGAGGCGAACCCGCTCGCCCTGCTCGGCGCCGCCGACCCGGGCGTGCTGTGGGCCGTGGTGCTCGGCGTCGCCGTCCTCAGCGGCGGCGTGCGGTGGCTGCGCGCGCCGGGCAGCTCGGCGTCCCGTCCCGCCCTCGTGCGCGCCCGCTCCGACAACCACGGCCACGCCGACTGGCTGTCCATGCGCGAGGCGCGGCGGCTCTTCCCCGGGCCCGATGGGGGCTGGGGCGGGATCGTCGTCGGCGAGGCCTACCGCGTGGACCGCGACGGCGTCGCGCGGGTCGCCTTCGACCCGGCCGACCGCCGGAGTTGGGGCTGCGGCGGTACGGCGCCGCTGCTGGTGGATCCCTGCCGCACCGGCCCGACGCACGCCCTCGCCTTCGCCGGCTCCGGCGGCTTCAAGACCACCTCCCTCGCCATCCCGACGCTGCTGACCTGGACCGGCTCGGCCGTGGTGCTCGACCCCTCGCGCGAGGTCGGGCCGATGCTGACTTCCCACCGGCGGCACATGCAGCACGGCGTGGTGACGCTCGACCCCACCGCTGGCGAGGGCGGCGACTGCCTCGACGTGCTGGACTGGATCGACACCACGTCGCCGCTCGCCGAGGGGAACGTCGAGGCCGTCGTCGGCTGGATCTGCGGCGAGCCGCCGCGGCAGCGCGCGGGCACGCCGCTCGGCGGGTCCGGCCAGTTCTTCCAGGACAGCGCCCGGAGCCTCGTCGCCTGCCTCCTCGCCGACCTGCTCTGGGACCCCGAGACGAAGCCGGAGGAGCGCACGCTGCGCGAGCTGCGCCGCCGCGTCGCAGAGCCGGAGGAGGAGCTGCGCAAGCACCTCGGGGACATCCACGCCGGTTCCCACTCGGCCATGGCGAAGGAGCTGGCCGGCTCGCTGAAGGACGTGGTGAAGGAAACCTTCTCCGGCATCTACGCCAACGCCGGCCAGTCCACGCGCTGGCTCTCCGTGCCGGCCTACGCGGACCTGGTCTCCGGCGGGCCGGAGGGTCGCTACGCGCCGACGTGCAAGGCAGCGGAGGTCACGAAAGGGAAGCTCGCCGTCTTCGTGCAGGTGCCGCTGAAGGTGCTCCAGGCGACGCCGGCGATCGGCCGCGTGCTCGTCGGCGCGCTGCTGAACGCGGCCTACGAGGCCGACGGCAAGGTCCAGGGGCGCATCCTCTTCCTGCTCGACGAGGCGGCCCGGCTCGGGCCGATGGCGCTCCTCGAGACGGCGCGCGACGCTGGGCGCAAGTACGGCGTCACGCTGCTGCTGCTTTACCAGTCGCTCGGCCAGCTCCGCGAGCAGTGGGGCGACGCCGGCCGGCAGGCCTGGTACGACGGCACCTCCTGGCGGCTCTACGCCGCGGTGCAGGACCCGGAGACGGCGCGCGAGGTCTCGGCGCTCTGCGGCGAGTACGGCGTCGTCGCCACGGCGGAGGGCGACAGCCGCGGCACGCAGGGCCGCGTGGGCCTGGGCGTCGCCGGCGGCGTCTCGGCCAACTCGGGGCGGAGCGAGAACCGCTCCGAGCTGCGGCGCTCTCTGATCAAGCCCGACGAGATCCTGCAGGACACCCGCGCCGACGAGGCCTTCGTCTTCGTGCGGGGCGCCAAGCCGCTGCGCTGCGGCCGCGCGCTGTGGTTCCGCCGGCCGGAGTGGCGCGACCTGGTGGGCGCGAACCGCTTCCACCGTAGCGGCACCGGCGACCCCGCGCCGGCCGTGCCGGCCTGGCGCCGCCTGCTGTTGGCGCTCGGCTTCGGGGCGGAGCGCGCCGGATGATCCCGCCCGGGCTGTTCAGGCTGGCGCTCTGGCTGACCGCCTTCGTGGTCGGCCTGATGCTGTTCCGGTCCTACGCCGGCACCGTCCTCCTCGCCTGCCTCGGCGTCATGGCGTGGCGGCTCTGGCGGCCCGGGCGCGACCTCCCCCGCTCGACCGGCGGGACGGACGACGACGAGAAGATCGCCCTCATGGTCCACCGCGCTCGCCGCTCCTACGCCGAGGCCATGGCCGAGCTGGATGGCATGGTCGGCCTTGCCGGCGTGAAGGCGGAGGTGCGCCGCCTCGCCGACCTGGTCGCCGCCGACCGCGAGCGCGCCCGCCACGGCGGCGGCCGGACGGAGGCGCAGACGCTGCACCTGGTCTTCGTCGGCAATCCCGGCACCGGCAAGACGACGGTTGCCCGGCTCGTCGGCGAGATCCTCGCGGGCCTCGGCCAGCTCCGCTCCGGGCACATGGTCGAGGCCGACCGCTCCACCCTCGTCGCCGGCTGGATCGGCCACACCGCGCCGCGCGTGCACCGCGTGGTCGAGGCCGCGACGGACGGCGTGCTGTTCATCGACGAGGCCTACACCCTCGCCCCGCCGGACGCCGCCCGCGACTTCGGACCCGAGGCGATCGACACCCTGCTGAAGCTGATGGAGGACCGGCGCGACCGCCTCTGCGTCGTCGTCGCCGGCTACCCGGACGAGATGCGGCGCTTCCTCGACGCCAACCCGGGCCTGCGCAGCCGCTTCACGCGGACGATCGCCTTCGAGGACTACTCGGCCGCCGAGCTGGTGGTGATCTTCCGCGGCTACGTGGAGGGCGCCGGCTTCCGGCTCGCGCCGGACGCGGAGGAGGCCGCCGAGGACGCCTGCGCCGCGCTCGCCGCCGCGGGGCGCCCCGGCAACGGCCGCGCCGCGCGCACCCTGTGGGAGCGCACCCGGGAGGCGCAGGCCTCGCGCGTCATGCGCCTGCCCCGCCGCTCGGCCGAGGACCTCACCACGGTCGAGGCCGCGGACGTCGAGGCGGCCTCCGCCCGCGCCGCCGCCGAGGAGGCCGGGGCGTGAGGCTCCCGTTCGTACCCTGGTGGCGCCTCCGCGCCCTCCCCGGGCTGGCCTGGCGTGCGTTCCGGGAGGACCGGGTCTTCCGGGTTGCCGCGCTCGGCGCCGTCCTCGCCCTGCTGTTCCTGCTCGGGCGCCTGTCCGAGACCCCGGGCACCGCTGGGCCTCCGCAGCCTGCCTGGGAAGCTCCGGGCGTGCCGCAGGCCGGCTCCCCTGCCTTCCCCGAGCGCCCGCCCGTGCCGCCGCCCGGCAGCCTTCCCGGCGGCGCCTCGACACCGTCCGGCGCCGTCCTCCGCATCGACCCCGGCCAGCCGCTCGACGCCGCGCCGCGGTCCACGCCGGGCGACCGCTTCGGCACGGTCGCTCCCCAGCCCCCGAACCCCGGACCCCGACCATGACCCCGCGACGCCTCTCGTACCTGGCGGCGGCGGGCCTGCTGGTGCTCGCCGCCCTGCCGGCAGCCGCGCAGCAGCCGGCCCCCTCCCCCGCCCCGACGCAGCTCGACCGGATCGAGGCCAAGCTCGACGAGCTGCTCCGGCGCCTGTCGCAGGCCGGTCAGCCGGCGGCGAACGGTCCCGCCGCCGCCCCCGAGCCTACGGCGCAACCGGCGGTCCCCGCCGGCTACCGGCCGGGGGCGCTCGCCGTGGTGCACCCGGCCCCACCCTCCTCGGCGCCGCTCGTCATGCCGTCGGACGCGGTCGGCGGCTTCGTCTTCGGCGGCGGCACGCTGCGCCTCGACGACCTGGCCGGCCGCGGCGTCGCCTACCGCGGGCTGGCCGGCGTCGAGTTCCAGGGCTGGCTGCGGGTGCGCGAGGAGGGCCGCCACCAGCTCGCCGTGGACTTCGGCTCCCCGCGCGCCGGCACGCTGATCTACACGCTGAGCTGCGGCGCCGCCCTCTGGCTCGAGGACCGCCAGGTCGGCCAGCGCGTGGGCGAGCTGAGCCTATCCCGCGGCGCGGCGCCGGTGCTGTCGCTCGTGCTCGGCGCCGAGCTGCGGCCCGGCCTCTACCGCATGCGCCTTTGGGCCGCGTGCGGGAACCTCGGCACGCCGGCGCCGGTGCCGACCACGCTCGACGTGCTCCTCAAGACGCCGTCCGAGCTGAACCTCCGCGGCGTGACCGCCGACGACCTGCTCCACCGTGCTGGCTGAGGAGGAGCAACGTGCTGACCTGGCTCGACTCGCTCCGACACGGCTCAGCTGGAGGCATGCGGTGTTCTATGCGAGCGATATGATCTTCCGAGCGAACCTCGATGCCGCCCATTCGTAAATTCGACAGCGTGCTCGACACCTTGATGCATGCAGTTGTACCGACCGCATCCAATAGCGCGGAAGCATTGAGGCTGTTGAAATCTCAGCTCGACCTGCGTGCCTACAAGGTCGCCGAGAACGTTTTCGATGCTGCGACTGACCTGTCCCGCATCGGCTCCTTGGAGGGCAGGCAGGTCGTCTACGACGCGATGCGGCTTGAGACGCTCCAAACTCCGATGTGGATGGAGAGCTGGAATCCCGCGGTGAACGCCATGGAAGCGTTCCTAATCGAGGCTCCGGTTGATAGCCGCTGGGCCGTCTCGTTTTTCGTTCAGGACGGAGAAGGCTACATTGCTAAAGCTCGCGCCTTCACCCTGCAACGCGACGAGCACGGCAGTATGCGCGTGACCCCAAATCCGAGCCTCGTAGGTCGGGCCGAGGTTGTCGACGTCGCGCACTTCGTCATGGCCCTGCTCGCGATCGGGTCCGCGCCCATGCTCACCGATGTCCTCTACGACAAGCCGCCCCGCCAAGGCATGATCAGGTTCCACCGCCTGCGCATGGCTGAGCCCTGGGCCGACGTCGATAGAAACGGCATTCCCCGGCTAGGTAAAGCGGCACGGCCCTCCAGCGTGGCCGACGAGTTGCTCGACGAGATGCTCGTGCTTGAGGCCAGGATATGGCGTGGTGTCCACCAGTTCGACACGGCCGAGCAGCGCGAGAAGAACCTTCGACAGTTGGAACAGAAGCGCAGGGCCATTCTCGGAGCCATGCGGTTGGTGCTGTCTCCGCTCACCGCAGCGGCGGCCGCGGATGTGGCTGAGGCTGAGCGCGGCGGGATGGATGCAGCGCGCTCGATGGTCGTGCTGCCGGACTTCCTGACCTGGATCGAGTGGCGCGATACATCGTGTGGGATCCCCGGTCAGCGCTTCGGCGTCGTGATGCAGGCGAAGGAGGACGACGCTCCCAGGAGCGACGTGGGAGGGCTGATCTTCGCGCTTCCCGCCGATTGGACGCTGAACCGGGACAGCTTTCGCGCTATGCCCATGCTGTCGTTCGAACTGCGGCTGGCCAGCACGGATAAGCCCCTTATCGAGGTGACCGATATCTCCGGGGCGATGTCGGAGATCGGGGAGATGGACGCCGCCCGGCTCGGGCGCTTCCTGCTCGCCGTGCTTACCTTCATCAGCCAGCCGCGAATGTCGGAGCAGGTCGAGGTCGCAAGGGATTCAACCCGCCAAGCAGTCGACAAAGTCCGCGAGAAACGGCGGCTCGCGCCCCAAGTCGGCATGAAGGAGGTTCGACTCGTCATCGACCTTCCGCGCGACGAGGAGGTTTCGGCAGACGAGCCGGCGGACGGTCAGATCCGACGGCCGGTAGCGGTTGTCCCAGGCGGCATGCCGCTGCACCGGGTCCGCATGTTCTGGCGATGGCGGCTCGGCCGGCTTGAGGTGGTCCGGCCGCACTTCCGGGGATCTCTGGAGAACGGCGTCTCGCGGCGGGTGACCCTTCTCCTCCATCCTGACGAGGTGGGCCGACCCCTTCCTCAGCCGCTCGCCACCTCAAACCCTTGAAAATGCACGTGCAGCGAGTGTCCTAGGATGCTGGCGCGCCAGCCGGCTAGCGCGCGAGCTCTTTGCTTTACGGGCGTGGTGGGCTTCGTTCGGCTTACGATGAATCGCCCACCCCTGGAGCACGGTCCTCCAGCCTTCTCTGTAACTGCTGGGAAGCTCTGGGGCCGCACCCGATCGCTTTGTGGTGCTTTTGCACATGCCACATGCCGTGCTGGGCGACCTAAGATGACTTCCCACTGACACCGGCTCGAGCGACGCGCGCCTATAGGGAACCGGTATAAGACTCTTATAGGTAGTGGGTGGGCGATTCAGCGTGGATAACCCGGCCCTGGGTGGGCGATGCATCGCGCGCGCCGGATTCGGCAGGTGGACGATTCAGCGCGGCGCGGTGGGCGATTCATTGGGGACGGATCGCCCGGGTGGGCGATTCATCGTGGACAACTCAGCGCTCGCGCGGTGGCTGATTCATCGCCCCGAATCGCCTGCCGGCGGCTATCCTCGGCCCCGGAGGGATCAGGGGTGGCGCGACACATAGCAGGGCAGCTGGAGCTCTACGGTCTCGAGGAGACGCGCCGCCGCGTGGCGGCCGAGGGCGCGACCGGCCGCGAGCGCGAGAGGCTGCTGCAGCGGGTGGACGTGACCCACTCGCTCATGACCGAGCTGCCCGGCGCCGACGACCTGTCCTTCCTGCACAGCGGCCTATGCCAGACCTGCCTCCCCCACTCCCGCCCTGCCAGCAACATCGCCGTCTGGCGGCGGAGCAGCGGCCGCTTCAGCCTCATCGTCTCGCCCGGCGTCGTCGATGAGGCGCCGCCCGCGGCGCGCGGCCGGCAGCCCACGCCCGCCGAGATCGAACGGATGTACGTGGGTGTGCCCTACGGCTCGAAGGCCAGGCTGATCCTCATTCACCTCCAGACCGAGGGCATGCGGAGCCGTACGGTCTCGCTCGGGCCCACCCTCTCGGCCTTCCTGCGCTCCCTGGGGCTGCCCGTGTCGGGCGGCCCGCGCGGCTCCATCCGCGCGATCCGCGAGCAGTCCCTGCGCATCGCGCGCTGCACCTTCACCATGCAGTGGACCGACACCGACGCGGACGGCGCGGAGCGGACGCTGATCTCGGACAGCAAGATCGTGGACGGCCTGGAGCTCTGGCGGTCCGCCAAGGGCGAGGACTGGACGGGCACGGTCGAGCTGGGCGCGCGGTTCCACGAGCACCTGCGCGAGCACGCCGTGCCGCTCGACCGGCGCGGCATCGCGCACCTGTCGGGGAACAGCCTGGGCCTCGACCTCTACGCCCTCTTTGCCTACCGCCTGCCGCGCCTGTCGCGGGACGTGCACCTGCGCTGGGCCCACCTCCAGGCGCAGCTTGGGGCCGAGCTCAAAGAGACGAAGGAGCTGGCGCGGCGCGTGCGGGAGGTGATGCCGGACGTGGCGACGGCCTACCCCCACGCGAACGTGGAGGTCACCGCGACCGGCCTCCTCCTGAAGCCCTCCAAGGCGGCGGTGCCGAAGGCGACGGCGCGCGGCTTCCGGCTCGTCGCGCCGGCGTAGGCGGGCGGCGGGCGTCCCCTGCCCCGTATGGCATGCGAGCGTCCTAGGACGCCGGCACGCTACCCCTTCCGGGGCCGCGGCGGGCTGTAGCGCTCGACCGGCGGCTCCCCCCGCTCCGCCAGCAGCCGGTCGAGCCCGGTGAGCAGCAGCTCGTGGACCGAGGGGATGTCGAGGTCGAGCGCGAGGCGCCGGATGCGCTTGTGCTCCCTCGGGAGGAGGTAGACCGTCGTGCCAACGGTCTCGGCCTTGATGCCACGCCCCGCCCGCTCCGGCGGCTTCGCGGCCGCGGGGGCCGGGGCTGCTGCGGGCGGCGGCACGGGCGCGGGCCGCGGCAGGTCCTCCACTGGCGTCGTGCGGGCGGGCGCGGCGCCCGGCCGGGCCAGCAGCCCGGACGCGACGACGCTGGGTCGCTTGCTTGCCATCGTCCTAGGACGCCGGGACGCCGGCGCGCTTGCGCGCCCGGGCGAGGTCGCCCGCGACAAACTGCCAGAGCGCCACCACCTCCTCGGCCGCCTTGCTCTTCGGCGCGACCTCGGTCGCCGTGCGGCCGGAGGCGGCCGCCACCGGGAAGTCGGCGCGGATGCGGAGCGGCGGGGCAACGCGGCCGCGCTGCGCCAGCACTGGCAGCGCGTCGTCGTAGAGCCTGGACCGGCCGGGGGCCGCCTGGGTGACGACGAAGACGAAGGGCCGCCCGGCCTCCTCCACCAGGTCGAGCACAGCCGGCAGGGCCTCCAGGTCGTCCGTGGTCGCGCGGGTCGGCAGCAGGATCAGGTCGGCGAGGCGCATGACGGCGCCGAGGAAGGGGTGCACGGACGGCGGCGTGTCGATGATGCAGAGGTCGACGCCGGCGGCGCGGAGCTGCCCCAGCGCCTCGGCCATGCCGGCCGGGGGAGGGGCCGCCAGGGCGGGGTTCGGCTCGCCCTCAGCGCCCTCGGTGCGGCGGTTCCACCACCCCCGCAGCGTGCCCTGGGGATCGAGGTCCACCAGGACGACGGACTTGCCGGCGGAGGCGGCCGCTACGCCCAGTTCGCGCGCCAGCGTCGTCGCGCCGACGCCCCCCTTCTGCTTGGCGACCATGATGGTCTTCATGCCGTCCCCCGAATCCCCTGCATAACGCTAGCGCAAGAGCGTGCTACAAGGCCAGTGCCCTGGTGTCCTAGGACGCCGTGATAGCGCCGCGGGGGGGGGGGGGGGCCCCCGCCCCCCCCCCCCCCCGGGGGGGGGGGGG
>NZ_JBNXUO010000044.1:0-30012 GCF_050563535.1 Falsiroseomonas sp. CW058 | reverse complement strand
CGCGGCGACGCGCCCGCCCCTCGCCTCCCCCGCCGTGCGTGCCCGCGCGCGCGACCTCGGCCTCGACCTGCGCGCGGTCCGCGGCACCGGGCCGGACGGGCAGGTCCTGCATGCCGACCTCGATGCCCTGCTGCGCGGCGGCGCGCGGCCCACGGTGCGCGCCGAGGCCGAGGGAGTGGAGGAGGTGCCCGTGACCGGCCTGCGCCGGCGCATCGCCGAGCGCATGGCGGAGGCGACGCGGCGCATCGCCCATTTCTCCTATGTCGAGGAAGTGGACGTCACCGCGCTGGAGGCGCTGCGGGAGGCGCTGAACGCGGAAGGCGCCGCGCAGGGAAGCCCCCGCCTGACCCCCCTGCCCTTCCTCGTCCTCGCGGTGGCGCGGGCGGTGGCCGACGTCCCGCAGGTGAACGCGCATTACGACGACGCGGCGCAGGTGATCCGCCGCCACCGGGCGGTGCATGTCGGGATCGCCACCCAGGCGCCGGGCGGGCTGATGGTGCCCGTGCTGCGCCATGCGGAGGCGCGCGGGCTGCGGGACTGCGCGGCGGAGATCCGGCGTCTGGCGGAGGCGGCGCGCGGCGGGTCGGCGACGCGCGACGAACTCGGCGGGTCCACCATCACCGTCACCAGCCTCGGCGCGCTGGGCGGCATCGCCAGCACGCCGGTGGTGAACCCGCCGGAAGTGGCGATCATCGGCGCCAACCGCATCGCCGTGCGGCCCGTCTGGCAGGACGGCACCGGCTTCGTCCCGCGGCGGATGATGAACCTCTCCTCCAGCTTCGACCACCGCGTGGTGGACGGCCACGACGCCGCCGCCTTCGTCCGGCGCGTCAGGACGCTGCTGGAGACGCCGGCGCTGATCTTCCTCGACGGCGGGTGACGGCTGAGAGCCGCCTCAGGCGGTGACCTCGGCCGGGGAGATGCCGGCGGGCATGGTCAGGCGCAGGGCGACATCGCGGTCGGCGCGCAGATGCGCGCGCATCAGCGTCTCCGCCGCGTCCGCGTCCTGGCGCAGGATGGCGGCGATGATCGCGCCGTGCTCGCCGAGCGCCGGCTCCACCCGCCCGTGGCGCAGCGTCAGCAGGCCGAAGCGGTGCACCTGGTCGCCCAGCAGCCGCATGATCTGGCCGAGCCGGCCGTTGCGCGCCAGCTCGATCACGCGCGCATGCATCAGGACGGAGGCGTCGTAGGCGGCGCGCAGGCGCCCTGCCGCGGCGTGGCGCAGCGCATCCTGGTGGTCGGCATCGAAGCCGGCCCGGTCCTCGGGCCCGGCGCGCTCCGTCGCCAGGCGGACGGCGAAGCATTCCAGCTGCTCGCGCAGCTGGTAGACCTCGATGATGTCGCGCATCGACAATTCGCTGACGATGATGCCCCGCTGCGGCAGGATGCGCACCAGCCCGCTGCCGGCCAGTTCCCGCAGCGCCTCGCGGATCGGGGTGCGGCTGATCTGCAGCTCGTCGGCAAGCTGCCCTTCCGAAATGAGGCTGCCCGGCGCGTAGCGCGAATCCAGGATGCCCTGCTTGATGGCCGAAAGGGCGCGTTCCCGGAGGTTGGGGGGCAGGTCGCCCCGGCGTGAGGTTCTGTTGCCCATCCCGCTCCCGCGCCGGCAGATCGCGGCCCGCAGCGAGGCAGTGGCCGAACAACATGTATACCAGTCGTGCGCCGGCAGGTAAAGTCCGCCGCGGCCCGCTGCCTACAGGCCGTGATAGGCGCGGAACCAGGCCACGAAGCGTTCCACCCCGACCGAGACCGGCGTGGCGGGCCGGTAGCCGGTCAGCGCCTCCAGCAGCTCGGCGCTGGCCCAGGTCCGCGGCACCTCGCCGGGCTGCATCGGCAGGAGGTTGCGCGCGATGGGCCGGCCGACGCAGCGCTCGATCTCGGCGATGAACTCCAGCAGGCCCACGGGATGGCCGCCGCCGATGTTGACCATCCGATAGGGCGCGACAGGGCTTAGGCTGTCGAAGGCGCCGACCGGCCGGCCGCGTTCGGGCACGGCGGGGACCAGGCGCATCACCGCCTCCACCAGGTCGTCCACATAGGTGAAGTCGCGCTCCATCCGGCCGTGGTTGTAGACGTCGATCGGCGCGCCCTTCAGCGCGGCCTCGGTGAACCTGAACAGCGCCATGTCCGGCCGCCCCCAGGGCCCGTAGACCGTGAAGAAGCGGAAGGCCGTGATCGGCTGGTTCCACAGATGCGCGTAGCAATGGCCGACATGCTCGGTGGCGAGCTTGGTGGCGGCATAGATCGTCAGTGGCGTCGCCGCGCGGTCGGTCTCGCGGAAGGGCATGTCGGTGTTGGCGCCGTAGCCGGAACTGGTGGACGCCATGAGGAGGTGGCGCACCGGGCGCCGCCGGCAGGATTCCAGCAGGTTGAAGGTGCCGACCACATTGGCCGACACATAGGCCTCCGGATGGTCGAGCGAGTAGCGGACGCCGGCCTGCGCCGCGAGGTGGATGACGACCTCCGGCCGTTCCCGCTCCACCGCCGCGTCGGTGGCGGCCATGTCGGCGAGGTCGAGGACATGCGCGCGGAAGGCCGCGGATTCGGCCAGCATGGCATGGCGCCGCTGCTTCAGCCGCACGTCGTAGTAGGGCACCATGCTGTCGATGCCGGCCACCTCGTGGCCCTCGTCCAGCAGGCGGCGGCTGACATGGTAGCCGATGAAGCCGGCACTGCCGGTGACCAGCACCTTCACGCGGGTCGTCTCCCTGGACTGCGGCCGGAGGGGCCGCGGCACGGGCGCGGCAGGCTGCGGCGGGCAGATATGTTCCGCCCGCCGGGATGGGGCAAGGGCGGCCCCGCCCCATCGACGGCCCGGGCGGAGGCGTGTATGCCGGCCGGACCGATGCGGTCCGGATACAGCCAGGGCCGCCGGCGCGCCTGCGGCCACGATGGCGGCGCGCGCGGCGCGATCGAGAGGGACACCCGATGAGCTCGCGAGCCTCCCCGCCACGCGTCATGGTGGTCTTCGGCACCAGGCCGGAAGCCATCAAGATGATGCCGGTGCTCGCCGAGCTGCGCCGCCGGCCGGGCCTCGCCGCGATCGGCTGCTCGACCGGGCAGCACCGGGAGATGCTGGACCAGGTCCTCGACGCCTTCGGCGAGAGCTGCGACGTCGATCTCGGGCTGATGTCGCCGGGCCAGACGCTGCCGCAGCTGACCGCGCGGGTCATCCTGGCGATGACGGAGGTGTTCGAGAAGGAACGCCCCGACATGGTGCTGGTGCATGGCGACACCACCACCGCCATGGCCGCCGCCATCGCCGCCTTCTACGCCCGCGTCGCCATCGGCCATGTCGAGGCCGGGCTGCGGTCCTTCGACCTGACCCGCCCCTGGCCGGAGGAGTTCAACCGCGTCGCGGTGGACGCCATCGCCGACCTGATGTTCGCGCCCACCGAAAGCTCCGCCGCCAATCTCCGCGGCGAGTACAACCGCCGCGGCCGCGTGCTGGTGACGGGCAACACCGGGATCGACGCGCTTCTCGGCATGGCCGCGCGGCTCGACGGCAATGCGGAGCTGCGCGCGCAGGTGGCGGCGGGGCTGCCGGCCCTTGCGCCCGGCAAGCGTCTCGTCGTCGTCACCGGCCACCGGCGGGAGAGCTTCGGGCCGGGCTTCCAGCGCATCTGCGATGGACTCGCGGCCATCGCGGCGCGGCCGGATGTCGAGATCGTATACCCCGTCCACCTCAACCCCAATGTCCGCGACGTCGTGCTCGGGCGGCTCGGCGGGCAGGCGAACATCCACCTCATCCCGCCGGTCGGCTATGCCGAGATGGTGTTCCTGATGAAGGCCGCCGCGGTGCTGGTGACCGACAGCGGCGGCATCCAGGAGGAGGGGCCGGCGCTCGGCAAGCCCGTGCTCGTCATGCGGGACGTGACGGAGAGGCCCGAGGCGCTGACGACGGGCGTGGTGAAGCTGATCGGCACGGACCCTGCGCTGATGCAGGCGGAGGTGGGGCGGCTGCTCGACGACGCGGCGGCCTATGCGGCCATGGCGCGGCCCGTCTTCCCCTATGGCGACGGCCAGGCGGCGCGGCGCATCGCGGATGCGATCGAGGAGTGGGCCGGGCGATGAGCAGGGTCTGCGTCGTCGGCCTCGGCTATATCGGCCTGCCCACCGCGGCGATGCTGGCCAGCCGCGGGCACGAGGTCATCGGCTGCGACATCTCGGACCGCGTCGTGCAGCTGGTCAATTCCGGGCAGTCGCATTTCCGCGAACCGGACCTCGACATGCTGCTGGCGGCGGCGGTGCAGACCGGGCGGCTGCGCGCCCAGACGCGGCCGGCGGAGGCGGAGTATTTCATCCTCGCCGTGCCGACGCCCTTCCGCGACGGGCACCGCCCCGACCTCACCTATGTCGAGGCCGCGGCCGACAGCATCGCGCCCGTGCTGTGCGCGGGCGACACGGTGATCCTGGAGAGCACCTCGCCCGTCGGGACGACGGAGCTGCTGGCCACCCGCATCGCCGCGGCGCGGCCGGACCTGGTGATGCCGGTGCGCGGCGAGCCGGCGCCGGACGGATGCATCCACCTCGCCCACTGCCCCGAGCGCATCCTGCCCGGCAGCATGGTGCGCGAGCTGGTGGAGAACGACCGCATCATCGGCGGGATGAGCGAGGATTGCGGGCCGAAGGCCTTCGCGCTCTACGACAGCTTCGTCAAGGGCCGGGCCTTCATGACGGATTGTCGCACGGCCGAGTTCGTGAAGCTGACCGAGAATGCCTTCCGCGACGTCAACATCGCCTTCGCCAACGAGCTGTCGCTGATCTGCGACCGGCTCGGCATCGATGTGTGGCACGCGATCGACCTGGCGAACCGGCACCCGCGGGTCAACATCCTCCAGCCCGGCGCGGGGGTGGGCGGGCACTGCATCGCGGTCGATCCCTGGTTCATCGTGGACAGCGCGCCCGAACAGGCACGACTGATCCGCATGGCGCGGGAGGTGAACGACGGCAAGCCGCACCGCGTGGTGCAGCAGATCCGCGACCATGCCGAGCGTTTCCGCGCGCCGCGCGTCGCCTGCTACGGCGTCACCTACAAGCCCGACGTGGACGACCTGCGGGAGAGCCCGGCGGTCGAGATCGTGCAGGAACTCGCCAAGGCCGGCGACATCGAGGTGCTGGTCTGCGACCCCTGGGTGGACGCGCTGCCGCCGCAGGTGGCCACGCTGCCGAAGGTACGGCTGGTAGATGCGGAGACGGCGCGCCGGCAGGCCGACATCGTCGCCTTCCTGGTCGGCCACCGGCAGTTCCGGCGGCTCGACCGCAAGCTGTTCCTGAACAAGATCGTGGTCGACGCGGTCGGGCTGATGTCGCGGGAGTGACGCGCCCGGTCATCTTCGATGACCGGTCGTCTGTTTTTTTCCCCTCGATCGCCGGCGCGGCCATCAGGCCGCTCGGCCAGCTTCGCTGGCCGCAGGTCAGGACAGGGGCGCGGCTGGCGCGGATCGCGCGTCAGCGCGGCGGGCCGGCGCCGGGGCCGTATTGCGGGGGGTTCGCCAGCAGCCCTTGCGGCGGCGCGAGCCCGTGGCGGGCGCCGAGCCGGACGGCGGCGGCGAAATCCTCCTGCACGCCGACCAGGGTGGTGATCGCGAAGCGGCCTAGCTCGCGGCTCGTGCTGTGCGAGGCCTGGGTCTGGTACAGCTCGACCAGCACGGGATGCACCTCGATCTGCGTGGCGAGGAAGTCGCGCGCGGGTTCGGCGCCGGGGGCGGCGGCGCGTTCCAGCCGGCGCAGCGCCTCCGCCACGCGCCCGCCAGGCGCCTCGCCGTCCAGCCCCGTCGCGCCTGCCCCACCTTCCCCCTGCACGAGGGCGGCGATGCGGCCGCCGAGGTCGCGGTGGCGCGCCGCGAGGGCGGTGGCGAAGCCGCGCGTCTCCTCGTCGCCCGCCGCCTGCGCGGCGCGCGCGGCGGCTTCGGCCTGCGCGGCGCTGAGCGCGGCGGCGTCGCGCAGGAAGCGGCGGTCGTCGAGCGGCAGGCCCTGGCCGGGCTGGGGCGGCAGGCGCGGCGTGGGATCGGGGCGGAGATTCGCCTGCGCCAAGGCAGCCCCGGCGGGGGCGGCCGCGGCGAGGAGGAAAGCGCGTCTCAGCATCGTGTCGGACCTTTCCGCAGGATCGCGCGCCCGCCGCGTCACGCGACGACCTGCCGGTAGATCGCCGGCAGGGCGGTGGGCAGGCGGGAGATGTCGGGGAACATGGCGTAGGCGCCGGGGCCGAACAGATAGGGGATGTAGTCCCGCGCCTCCCGGTCCACCGTGATGCCGAACACCTTCGTGCCGGCGCGCCGCGCCTCCCGGATGGCGCGGCGCGTGTCCTCCACGGCGTAGCGGCCTTCGTAGTGGTCGGTGTCGTTCGGCTTGCCGTCGGTCAGCAGCAGCAGCAGGCGGTGCGCGCGGGGCCGTTCGGCCAGGCGGCGCGCGGCGTGGCGCAGCGCCGCGCCCATGCGCGTGTAGTGGCCGGGCCGCAAGGCCCCGATGCGCCGCACCACCGTCTCGTCCAGCCCCTCGTCGAAGTCCTTCACCGTGCGCAGCCACACCGCGTCCCGCCGGCGGGAGGTGAAGGTGAACACCGCATGTTCGTCGCCGCAGGCATCGAGCCCGCCGACCAGCGCGAGCAGCGCCTCCTTCTCCACGTCCAGCACGCGCCGGTCCTCGATCCAGCTGTCGGTGGAGAGCGAGACGTCGACCAGCACCGCCACCGCCAGGTCGCGCTGGTTGGTGCGGGCGGCGCTGTAGAGCCGGTCGCTGCCGGGCGCGCCGGCGCGGCGGTCCGCCAGGGCGCGCACCACGGCGGAAAGGTCCAGCTCCTCGCCATCCGGCTGGGCGTGCAGGATCTGGCGGCGCGGGCGCAGCGCCTCGAACTGGCGGCGGACGCGGCGGATGCGGCGGCGCGTTGCCTCGTCGGGCTGCCAGGGCTCGCCGCCCTCGGTCGGCGCGGGCTCGGCGATGACGCGGCAGTGGTCGCGGTGGTAGGCGCCGCGCGTGTGGTCCCATTCGGGGTAGAGATGGAGCGAGGGCGCGAGCGCCGCCGTCGCGATCGCCTCCGAGGGCAGGTCGAGCTCCATCCTGAGCCGCGTGGCCGCCCGCCGCTGGTGCTGGCCGACCGCGATCTCGTCCAGGTCGTCGGCCGCCTTGCGTGCACCTTCCTCGTCGTCATCCTCGACCGCGCGGGCGAGGTTCATCATCTCGGCCAGGCCGATGATCGTCTCGAACCTGTTCAGCAGCAGCGGGTCGCGGCGGCGGGTCTGGTCGTTGCCGCGGCGGCGGGCGCGGCGGCGGCGCGCATCGGCCGCGGCGGCGTCCCCGCCGCGCTCCTCCTCGGCGCCCTGCTCGCGCCGTGCGGGCGCCTGGGCGGCCACCACCTCGCCCCAGAGCGGCACGGGCAGGAAGGGGCGGTAGCGCCGCGGCGCGCGGAAGCGGTCGGACGGGACGGCGGGGTCGAGCATCGCCGTGGCGTCCGGCGGAAGGGAATCCGGCGCGCCGAGCAGGGCGAGGACCGCGGCCTCCACCGCCGCCTCCATCCGGGGCAGACGGCGGCGCGGGCGCGCGGCGCGGAGCGCGGCGGCAAGATGGGCGTGATGCCCGCTCAGGCCGGGCCAGGCCGCGAGGATGCGTGCCGTCGCGGCCCCCGCCGCGCGCAGCCGGGCGATGTCGGCCAGGAGCGGGTCCGCCGGCACGGGCGCGGCCGGGCCGGCGGCGGCGAACCAGGCGGCGAGCCATTCGTACAGCGCCTCGTTCCCCGCGCGGTCGGGCAGCAGGTCCAGCGCGGCGGGCAGCTCGAGCGTCGCGCCGTCGAAGCGCGCCGTCTCCAGCTTCTCCGCCTCGCCGAGGCCGAGGCGCTGGCGGAAGGACAGGCGGTGGCCGGAGACGGCCGCGCCGGCGGCCATCAGCCGCGCCCCGCGGTCGCCGCCGAGCGCGCGGAACATCACGCCGAGCCGGGTGCGCATCGCGTCGAGCCGCACCGCGGCATCGGGGTGGTGCGCCCAGCTCGCGGCGCCGCCAACCAGGCGGTGCCATTGCTGGCCGATCGTCTCCTCGGGCTCGAAGAAAGGGAAGGCCATCGCCTGGCGCCCCTTCAGCCGAGCGTGATCTCCGCGACGCGGAGCAGGGCCTGCTTCACGTCCGGATCGTCGGAGAGGGGTTCGATCATCGCGGCGCGGATGGCCTGGGCGGGCTTCATGCCGGCGGCGACCAGCGTGGCGCAGTAGACCAGCAGGCGGGTCGAGACGCCCTCCTCCAGGTCCTGGCCCTTCAGGTCGCGCAGCGCGCCGGCCAGCCGCACCAGCGGCACGCAGCGGTCGCGCGCCAGGCCGCTTTCCTGCGCGACGATCGTCGCCTCCGCCTCCGGCGGGGGAAAGCCGAAGTCGAGCGCGAGGAAACGCTGGCGCGTGCTGGGCTTCAGCCCCTTCAGCACGTTCTGGTAGCCCGGGTTGTAGGAGACGACGAGCATGAAGCCCGGCGGCGCCTCCAGCACCTCCCCGGTGCGTTCCAGCGGCAGGACGCGGCGGTCGTCGGTCAGCGGGTGCAGCACGACGGTGACGTCCTTGCGCGCCTCCACCACCTCGTCGAGGTAGCAGATCGCGCCTTCGCGCACCGCGCGGGTCAGCGGCCCGTCGGTCCAGACCGTGTCGCCGCCCTTCAGCAGGTAGCGCCCGGTCAGGTCGGCGGCCGTCAGGTCGTCATGGCAGGCGACGGTGTAGAGCGGGCGGCCGAGCCGCGCCGCCATGTGCGCGACGAAGCGCGTCTTGCCGCAGCCGGTCGGGCCCTTGAGCAGCAGCGGCAGGCGGTGGCGGAAGGCGTGCTCGAACAGCGCGACCTCCTGCCCCGTGGGCGCGTAGAAGGGCACGGCGCCGGGTGGCGCCGCATCCGGCGCCACCCCTTCCCTCGCGGTGGCCGCGCTCATTCGGCGGGCTGCGGCGCGGTGGACATGCTGGCCGGGCGCTCCTCCCTCGCCGGGCCGAGCACCGCCCAGACGAAGAGCAGCGCGCCGAGCAGGACGAAGGCGCCGGAGCCGAAGCGCATCCAGTAGAACAGGGTGAGCTGTTCCTGCACCTCCATGTAGGTCATGCCCATGACGCGCTGGAGATGGACCTGCACGACGCCGCCGAAGGTCAGCGTGACCGCCATGAAGACGACGGCGGAGGTGGTGATCCAGAAGCTCCACATGTTGAGCACCTGGTTGTAGGGCTGCAGGCCGCGCAGATAGGGCATGGCGTAGGTGATGACCGCGAGGTTGATCATCGCGTAGGCGCCGTAGAAGGCGAGGTGGGCATGCGCCGCGGTGATCTGCGTGCCGTGGCTGTAGTAGTTCACCCAGTGCAGCGTGTGCAGGAAGCCCCAGACGCCCGCGCCGAAGAAGGCGCCGACCGTGCAGCCGAGCGACCACAGCAGCGCCGCGCGGTTCGGATGGTCCCGCCGGCCGCGCCAGACCATGGTGAAGGCGAAGACCACCATGGCGAAGAAGGGCGCGATCTCGAGCGTGGAGAAGAAGCTGCCGATGGGCTGCCAGTAGCCCGGGGCGCCGATCCAGTAGTAGTGGTGACCGGTGCCGAGCAGGCCGGAGAACAGCGCCAGGCCGACGATGGCGTAGAGCCACTTCTCCACCACCTCGCGGTCCACGCCGGTCATCTTGATGACGAGGAAGGCGAGGATGGAGGCCATGATCAGCTCCCACACGCCTTCCACCCAAAGGTGGATCACGTACCACCAGTAGAGCTTGTCGACCGCGATGTTCTCGGGGTTCCAGATCGCGAAGAGCCAGAACACCGCGACGCCGACCATGCCCAGCAGCAGGACGCTGGTGATGGCGGTGCGACGGCCCTTCAGGATCGTCATGCCGATGTTGTAGAGGAAGATGCCGGCGACCACGACGATCGCCCACTTCACCCAGAGCGGCTGCTCGAGGAATTCGCGCCCGCCATGGATGCCCATGAGGTAGCCGCCCACCGAGGCGAGCGCGCCCACCATCAGCAGCGCGAACTGGACATAGGCGAGCATCGGGCTTTCGATGTCGCGCTCCGCCTCCTCCGGCACGAGGTAGTAGGCGGCGCCGAAGAAGCCCATCAGCAGCCAGACCACCAGCGCATTGGTGTGGACCATGCGCAGGATGTTGAAGGGCAGCGTCTCGGCCAGGAAGTTCGGCATGGCATAGACCGCGCCGGCGAGCAGGCCGAACAGCACCTGCACGATGAAAAGGAGGAGCGCCCCGATGAAGTAGACTCGGGCAACGCCCTGGCTTGCGTATTTCATGTGCTTCCGATCCCCTCAGCCGGCCTCGTTGGGCGGCCAACCCTGGGTGTTGATCCTGCTGACGAATTCCAGGAAATCGGCGAGATCGTTGATCTCCTGCTCCGTCAGGTTGAACTGCGGCATCTGACGGCGGCCGGGAATGCCGCTGGGCTGGGATGCCATCCAGGCGGCGAAGGCGGCGCGGGCGCCTTCACGGTCCTCATGGCCGCCGTAGCGGCGCCAGACATTGCCGAGTTCGGGGGCGAAATAGGCGCCCTCGCCGAGGAGCGAGTGGCAGTTGATGCAGGAATGCCGTTCCCAGAGATGCTTGCCGCGCACGATGCTGTCGGTCATCGCGGAAGTCGGCGCGCTAGTACTGGTCATGTAGAGGTGGCTGTGGATGGTCAATGCGACAAAGATGACAAAAAAGAAAGCCGATCCACCATAGAAGATGTTGCGCGTCGCGGATTTGGTCAGACGTTCGGCCATGGCAGTTCATCCCGATTGGAGCCCTGCTGATGCAGGCGAATTCCGCGGCGGCTGTCGTGAATGCTTCGCGCGCCGGGTCGGCGCCGTCCACCACGGCAGCAACGTCGTTGCGTGGGCGCAGCCTCACAAACGCTCGATGATGCCGCGGGGCAGGCGCCGTCAGACGAAGGGCAGCACCGCGAGCACCGCGACGAGGTTCCACACCAGCATGTTGACCAGCGTGCGGAGCATGCTGCGGCTGTCGACGTCGTCGACATGCAGCACGTCGCTGACCAGGTTGCCGGGCAGCAGGAAGAGGCGGATCGGGTTCATCGCGGCGCCTTTAAGATACATCTATGATGCACCTTATGCCTGGCGCCGCTTGCAAAGCAACACCGAAGATGTATCTTTTCCGCGATGCGGCTCACCACCCTCACCGACTACTCCCTGCGGATGCTCATCCACCTCGCGCTGAAGCCGGAAGGCCGCGCGACGATCGCCGAGGTGGCGCGCGCCTATCGCATCTCGGAAGCGCATCTGATGAAGGTGGCGCACCAGCTGGGCCAGGCGGGCTATGTCGCCACGCTCCGCGGCCGGGGCGGCGGGCTCGCCCTCGCGCGGCCGGCGGCGGCGATCACCGCCGGCGAGGTGGTTCGCTGCATGGAGCCGGACATGGCCCTGGTCCCCTGCTTCGCGGACGCACCCTGCGCCATCCTGCCGGCCTGCCGGCTGAAGCATGCGCTGCATGCGGCGCGGCAGGCCTTCCTGGCGGTGCTGGACGCGACCACCATCGCCGACCTTGCGCAGCCCGAGGCGGAGTTGCGGCGGCTGCTCGACCTGGTCGCCTGACGCGCCAAGCCCTGCCGGGCCGCCACGAGGGGGCGCCATCAACCCCCGCGCTCCATTGGCGCCCGCATCTCAATCACAACTTGCGGAGATGATGGAATTGCAGGAGAAACGTTGAGGAAGTGACGACCAGGGTTGCCGCGCCCTAAGCGTGGCAGTGACGGGTGGCGCTTCCGCCGCAGCCCCCGTCCCAGGATTCGGCAGCCATGGTGCCTTCCTCGAACCCGCGCCCGACCAGAGAAGACCAGGCCGCGGGGCGGCAGGACGCGCCCCCTTCGCTGGCCGAAGGGCCACTGGCCGTGCCGGCGGACCGCCGCGTGCTGTTCCACATGGTGCAGGAGGTCCGGCCCCGGGACCTGCTGGCGCTCCGCTTTTCCTATTCGCTCGTGCCGCACCCCGAGATGGAGCGGAACCGCAAGGCCGGCGTGCTGACCGCCTGCTTCCTGGATGCCGCGATGGGCGTGATATCGCCAGGCCACAAGAGCTTCCGCCAGTCGGACCGCTACGGCCATTTCACCTATGTCGGCGTGGAGTCCGACAATGTCGCGGGGGAGGTGGATCTCCGCATCACCGTCCCGCCGGGCGCGACCCGCGCCGTGCTCCGTCTCCTCCCCTTCGCCAACCCGTCGATCCGCGTCGCCCAGGTGACGGCCGAGGTCGCGCCCCTGGGCTGAGGCCGCCCGCCCCGCCATCGTGGACCTTCGCCGTGCATCGCCTGTCCCGGGATGTCGTGACCTACAGCTTCCCACCCCCGCCGGGCGGTGGCGAATTCGTCCTGCGCGGCATCCTCTCGGCCGAGCGGGAGGAGACGGGGCGCGGCGCCATCCTGATGCTCGCCCATGTGCTGCAGGACGGACGGCGGGTGGAGAACCCGCTGGGCTGGCCCGTCTCGCGCGAGACGGGGCGGGGATACCGCTACCTGCCCGCCGTGGCGGCCGGCGGGACGGCGGGCTTCGCGGTGGAACTGCATGTCGCGGCCGAGGTCGTCCTCGTCGAGGTGGCCTTCCGGCTCTGGCGTCCGGCCGGGGCCATCTCGGTCGGTCGCGTGCGGCTCGACCTGCTGCGCCGCGCGGCGCGGGCGCCGGAGCCACCTGCCCCGCCGCCGCCACCGCCCGCCCCCGCCGCGGCGCGGGACGCCATCGCGCTCGACAGCCAGCCGGCCATGGCGCCGGCGGCGCATGAGGTCGAGGGGGGCTTCACCTACACGCTCGGCCTGTCCGTCGCCGGGGCCGCGACGGCGCGCGCCTTCGTCCTGCAGGCGCAGTTCGAACGCGCCGACGGTTCGCCCGCGCGGGATGCGCCGAAGGGACTGGCGCATTCCCCGCGCTTCGGGTCCTTCGCCTATCTCGACCCGGGCGATGCGCTGATGCGATTCACCGCGCCCGCCGATGCGCGACGGCTGCGGCTGCAATTCCACCCCTGGGGCGCGAAGGCCGGCCGCATCGAGCTGGACCGCCGCCTCACCCTCGTCGCCATGTCCGAGGCGGCGGTCGAACGCCGCATCCGGGAGGAGCTGGAGGCGGTGATGGACGCGGCCGACCCCGACGGCACCTTCCTTTGCATCTACACCGGCACGAAGCGCATCGGAGAGGCGAACCGCGCCAACCGGTCCATGATGTTCGCGCGCGATGCCGCGCGGTTGGGCTGTTCCACCATCTACACCTACTCGCCGAGCGAGGGGGAGACGGAGTTCGGGCGCACGGGCGACCGGCTGCTTCAGGTGCCGCTCAACATCTTCGCGCGGATCGCCGGCGTGGTCGCCGCCCGCGCGCCCGGCCGGCACCGGCTGCTGATCGGCAGCATGCCCGACCTCGAACTGTGCCGGAACATCGGCCTGTTCCGCCACCATGGCTGGCGCTACGTCTACGAGTGCCGGGACGAGTGGGAGGAGTTCGCCGCCGTCGGCAGCGCCGGCTGGTACGACGAGGCGTTCGAGCGCCACGCCACCGCGCAGGCCGAACGCGTGTTCTGCGTCAGCCCCTCGCTGCAGGCGAAGATGCGGCGCTACACGACGGACGCTGCGAAGGTGCTGGTCTCGCCCAACGCGACGACGGACGAATTCCTCGCGGCCACCGCCGCGCTGCGCCCCGCGGCCCGGCGCCGGCACGCCGCAGCGCCCCCGGCGCAGCCGCTGGTCGGCTATTTCGGCCACCTGACGGAACAGTGGTTCGACTGGGGCGCGCTGCTGCATGCCGCGGCCGCGCTGCCCGAGGCGAGGTTCGAGATCATCGGCTTCGACATGCCGCGGATCGCCCTGCCGGGGAACGTGGTCCATCTCGGCTCCCGCACGCATGAGGAGATCATCGCCATCGCGCAGCGGTGGGATGTGGGCCTCATCCCCTTCAAGCCCGGGCGCCTGTCGCGCGGGGTGGATCCGATCAAGGTCTACGAATACCTCGCCCTCGGCCTCAAGGTCGTGTCCGTGCCGATGGGGTCGCTGGAGAGCTTCCCGCTGACCTTCTGCTACGACGAGTTCGGCCTGGCCGATGCCCTGTCGCGCGCCATCGCGCATCGCCCGGACGGGGCGGAATGGGATGAGGCGGAGCGCATCCTGTCGGGGGCCAGCTGGCGGCTCCGCCTGCTCGACCTGATGCGGGAGAGCGGGGTCACGCCGCCGCGGCGGGAGCGTGCCGATGCCGCCGAGTGAGCGCGCCATCCATTTCTACTACGACTACTGCAACCTCGGCGGCGTCACCTCGATCCTGAAGCAGCGCATCGCGCTGATGCGGCGGCGCGGCGTGCAGGCCGCGGTGGTGCTGCATTTCCTGCGCGACCTCGGCGGCCGCCCCGACCTCGACGCGCTGGACGGCGTGACGCTGCGCTTCTGCCCGGATGACCGCTTCCACCCCTGGTGCGCCGAGACCGTCGCGGCGGCACCCGGCGCGCTGCATGTGCTGCTCGACCAGCCGGAGGTGGTGGCGCTGCTCGGCGATGGCGCGCCGGGCGTGGTGTATGAGGTCCACACCTCGCTCGAACAGGCGTTCCGGCGGATGCGCGGCGTCGGCTTCGCGGGGGTGCAGCGCATCCTCTGCCCCTCCGCCTGGCTGAAGCGGAAGCTGGCGGAGGTGCTGGTGGACTACCCGGCGGAGCGCATCCGGGTCTGCCCCAATTTCGTCGACCCCGACCTGTTCCGCCCCCTGCCCCCCGGCCCCGATGCGGCGGGGGAGCCGATCCTGCTCTGGATCGGCAAGCTGAACCCTGACAAGAACCTCGGCGATGCGCTGGAGGTCATGCGGCGCCTGCGCCGGCGCGCGGCCTTCCGCCCGGTGATCGTGACCGGCGGGGGCGCGGAACGGCCGGCGGTGATCGCCCTGCTCTCCCGGCTCGAGGCGCTGGGCCTTGCCGAGAAGGCGCGCTGGATCACCAACCTGTCGAACGCAGCCATGCCGGCTCTGCTGGCCGATGTCCGGGCGTCGGGCGGCGCGCTGCTCTCCACCTCCAAGTTCGAGAGCTTCGGCCTGGCGGTGCTGGAGGCGATGAGCTGCGGCGTGCCCCCGGTCTGCGCCGCGGTGGGCGGGTTGCAGGAACTCGTGCGGGACGGCACCGACGGATACCTCTATCCGCTGACGAGACCGGAACTGGCGGTGAAGCACCTGGCGGGACTGCTGGCCGACCGCACGCGGCAGGCCCGGATGGGCGAGGCCGCGATCCACGGCGCCAGCCGCTTCGCCGCCGATGCCGCGATCGAGACCTACATGCGCGAATTGCTGGGCTCACGCACCTAGCATCGTCCCTAAACGCACCCGGCCATCTTGTAAAAAGGAAACCGGGAGATAGACGAATCAGGAAACACAATGACAGCACCCATAATTATCTACACCAGATTCAGTCTCATCAACAAGAATTTCCATCCAGGAAGCTGGCGGATAGGCCGTGATCAGAACTTCGATGATTATGTGAAAAGCATTATTGGCGACGAAGGCCGGCTGCGCGATAGATGCAATATTTTTGAACTATCTGCCCAAAACATCAACGCTGCCTCCGAGATCGAGCAAATTAGGCATTTGGTTTACGCCTCCGATGCGCTCCCTAGTTGGGTGAAAAATCGCCTTAACACCTGGTCAGAAACTTACAAATGGATGACGATTAGGTACTTGTCTTTTGAAGAGGACGCATCGGTCAACCGCGATCTGATTCGAGCAATCGCTTCATTGTGCAAAGATTTACGACTTTCAGGACGGATAAATTATGCATCTGTACGGCTGGATGATGACGACATTCTGTCGCCAAAATACTTTCAGCATCTATCTAAATATACTTCCGAGAATTTCTCGGGATACTGCATTTCTTTTTCGTCAGGTTACTGTGCCATCTGGAACGGCGCAGAGGCTGTTCTGCAAAAGTTTCACCACACGCGCCTGCCGTTCAATGCTCAAGGCCTCGCCTATGTCGGTAATTACGATATCGAACGCGGTTCGGTCAGCAGTGCCCATGTGCTTCCGCCAGGAACCCACACGACGGTCGACCTCCGCGCTCCAACGATCGTCGACGGTCGAGAGCCCCTGTACGTCCGATCGGTTCACCCGAATTCCGACACCCTGTTCGGTTTGCCTGATGATAAGAAGCGGCAAGCTTTGGAACGGATTGTCGGAACAGGTACTCCCGCTACACGCGAGGAGATCGAGCGAACATTCGTTGGTTTGTGCGTCTGACGACGCCGCGATCATGCACATATCGGGTGGCCCCGGACGGATTGAGAGCGTTGCGGATGTTTCCTTACGCCTTCCACCGCCTTCGCTTAGCGCAGGGTGTTACCGACACAAAGCTGCGGTCTGCCGGGGGCTAGCCGGATGAACTCCGATCCGCAGTCGCCCACTAGGCCGGACCCGGATTCCGCTGCGGCAGCGGCCCCGACGTCTACGCTCCCGCAGGGCAGATCACAGGTCACGTCGGCCGACTTGGCATGTCCTGAACCATCATCTGCGGACAGTTCTCCTTTCCTTCCCACGCCAAGTCTGCCTCCCTTAGCGCCGCCCATGGCGGCCACGGCAGCGCGCGGGCTTCACCCGCGCTCCGGATTTCAGGCGACCACGGACGGCTCTTTTCTGGACTTGGACCTGCCGCCCGACGACTTCGTGGAGGTCAAGGCGACGGTCCGCGGCGTTACCTTCCCGATGCTGGTGAAGCGACGCGCGGATGCGAAGGTCATGCTGGTCTTCGGGCAGTCCGCGCTGTCCACCCGCACCGACATCTCGCTGCCGGTCTTCCACCGCTGGTCCTGGATGGCGGACTTCCCGGAGGCCACCTGCGTGGCGCTCAGCGACCCGACGCTCGCGCTCGATCCCGGGCTGCTCGGCGGGTGGTTCCAGGGCGAGCCGGACCATTTCTACGCCGAGACGGCGGCCGCGCTGCTGCGCGGGCTTGCTGCGCGCCTCGGGATCCCGCCCGGGTGCATCGTCTTCTACGGCTCATCGGCCGGCGGCTTCACTTCCATCGTCATGGCGGGCGAGATCGGCGCCAGTGCGGTGGTGGAGATCCCGCAGATCGTGATGAGCGACTACCATGTCGCCAGCGCGCTGCGCGGCCTGTTGCGGCACTGCTACGGCGGCCTCGACCTGCAGGAGGCGAAGCGCCGCTTCGGCGCGCGCATGGACATCACCACGCGCCTGCGGGAGACGAAGCGGCTGCCGGATATCCTCTACCTCCAGAACCTGGCCGACAAGGTGCATGTCGAACGGCACATGCAGCCCTTCCTCGCCACCATCGCGCAGCTCTGGGAGGAGGAGCCGGAGTTGCGGGCAAAGCGGCTTGCCGTGGAATTCTACTCGGCCCGCGCGGCGAACGGCGATGGCCACGCCGTTGCCCCGAAAGCGTTCACTGTCCGCGCGCTGCGCCGCGCGATGCGGGACGCCTTGGCACAGGGCTGAACCCGGGCGCCAGGCAGGATCGGCGGGACCCCGGGCGATCCGGGGACCGGGACATGTCGTTCGCCGGCCTCACCGGCCAATCTCCGCATGGTCGCATCCGTGCCGATGCCGGCCTGGTGTTCCGGCCCCGTCCGGATGCGCCACGCGTGCCGGGGGGCCGGCCCTTGCCGCTCCCCGTATCCCTCCGACGGCCGGGGCGGGCGCGTGGCCCGCCCCTTCCAGGCTCAGGAGAGGATGAAGTCGCCCGCGGTCAGGGCGACGTTGCCGGTCAGCACGATCATCATCTCCACCGTCGCCGTGTTCGCATTGGTGTTGATCATGACCTCGGTCGTGCCGGTTCCGGCGTTGAAGGCCACCCGCACCTGGTTCGCCCCGGTGAAGGCGCCGGCGACGAAGCTCAGCCCGCCGATCCCGGCGAGGTTGATGTCGTCGGTGCCCGCCACGAAGTCCGTGATGCGGTCGGCGGTCGCCGCCGTCGTGCCGCTCTCGGACAGCGCGGACCAGACGAAGACGTCCGCCCCGGCACCGCCCGCCAGCGTGTCGCGATCCGCGCCCCCGACGAGCCGGTCGTTGTCGGTGCCGCCATTCAGGTTGTCGGCGCCCGCGCCGCCGAGCAGCGTGTCGGCACCGGCATTGCCGGAGATGACGTCGTTGCCGCCGCTGCCGTCCAGCAGGTTGGCGATGCTGCTGCCGGTCAGGTTGTCCACGAAGGAGGACCCGATGACGTTCTCCACGTTGAGCAGCCTGTCCAGCCCGCCGCTGCCGGTGTTCTGCACCACGGTGCTGCCGAGGTTGACGCTCACCGACGACGTGGCCGACGCATAGCTGGCCGTGTCGGTCCCGGTGCTGCCGTCGATCGTGTCGGCGCCGGCACCGCCATCGATGGTGTCGTTCCCGACGCTGCCGTTGATGCTGTTGTCGCCGGCATCGCCCGCCAGGCTGTCGTTGAAGTTCGACCCGATGAGTCCCTCGACGGAGAAGTACACGTCGCCGGCGGCCTCGCCGGTGTTCGCGGCGCTGTTGGCCAGCGATGCCGTCAGCCCGGTGGTGGCCCGGATGTAGTTGGCCACGTCGACGCCGTCGCCGCCGGAAAGGATATCCGCGCCGATGCCGCCTTCCAGCGTGTCGTTCCCGCCCAGGCCCTCCAGCCAGTCATCGCCGCCGAGCCCGCGGATCTGCTCGGCCGCCGCCTCGCTGCCCGTGAGGAAGTCCTCGAAGTTGGAGCCCAGCAGGTTCTCGATGCTGATGAAGACGTCGCCGGACGCGTCGCCGGTGCTCTGGCTCGTGTCCTCCATGTTCACCGTCACGCCGGCGGTCGCCGTCGCGTAGGAGGCCGAGTCGAGGCCGTCGCCGCCATCGAGCGTGTCGGCCCCCGCCCCGCCGGTGAGCAGGTCCACGCCTGCCCCGCCGACGAGGAGGTTGGCGCCCAGATTCGCCGTCAGCTGGTCGTCCCCGCTGCCGCCGATCAGGTTCTCGACGCCCTGCACGGCGATGTTGCCGATGCTGGCCGCGACGTTCTGCAAGGCCGTGCTGCGGATGTCGATCCGCAGCGCCACGGACGCCGCGCTGAAGTCCAGCGTGTCGACATCCGCGCCGCCGTTGATGCTGTCCCCGCCGGAGCCGATGAAGATGTCGTTGCCGCCGGCGCCGACCAGCGAATCCGCCCCGGCATCGCCGGAGATGGTGTCGCCGCCGCCGCCGCTGATGACGGTGTCGTCGCCGCCCGCACCCGACAGCGAGTCGGACCCGGTGGAGCCGGTGATGACGTTGTTGCCGCCATTGCCGGTGCCGGTGCCGGCCGCCGTCAGGGTCAGGTTCTCGAAGCCGGTGCCGAGCGTCCAGCTGACGGCGCTGCGGACCAGGTCCACCCCGCCCGCATCGGCCAGCTGGTCACCGGCATTGTCCACCACGAAGACATCCGCGCCGCTGCCGCCCGAGAGGCTGTCCGCCCCGCCGCCGCCATCCAGCGTGTTGCCGCCGTTGCTGCCGATGATGGTGTTGGAGCCGGAGCCGCCATAGGCGGCCGTCCCGCCATTCAGCAGCTCGATCACCTCGATCGTCTCGCCGGCCGCGATATCGAGCGCGCTGCGCACGGTGTCCACGCCCGCCGTGTCGAAGAAGGAATCCCCGGCATCGGAGACGATGTAGAGGTCGTTCCCCGCGCCGCCGGCCAGGCTGTCCGCCCCCGCGCCACCGTCCAGCGTCTCGTCGCCGGTGGTGCCGCTGATGGTGTTGTTGCCGGCATTGCCGGTGCCGCTGGTGCCCGCCGTCAGCAGCACCAGGCGCTCCACATTGGCGGAGAGCGTGAGGGAGACGGTCGAGCGGACCTCGTCCGTGCCGGCCCCGGCCGCCTCCGTCACGGTGTCGCCGGCATCGTCCACCAGGTAGGTGTCGTTGCCCGCGCCGCCCGCCATCGCGTCCGCGCCGGCGCCGCCGTCGATGACGTTGCTGCCGGCATTGCCGGTGATGGCATTGGCGCCCGCGCTGCCGGTTGCGTCGATGTCGGCGCCGCCGGTCAGCTCGATGTTCTCGAAGCCGCGGTCGTCGGAGGAGAGGTCGACCGAGACGGCGCTGACCAGAAGGTCGGTGCCGTCGCCGCCGCTCACCGTATCGCCCGCGCTGTCCGCCAGGACGGTGTCGTTGCCCGCGCCGCCGGCCAGGTTGTCGTCACCTGCGCCGCCGTCGAGGATGTTGTTGCCGGAATTGCCGGTGATGAGGTTCGCCTGCCCGTTGCCGGTGCCGTCGATGTTGCCGGAGCCGAGGAGCACCAGGTTCTCGACATGGGCGGACAGGGTCGTGGTCACGGAGGACCGCACCGTGTCCGTGCCCTCGTCCGCGGCCTCGGTGACGGTGTCGAGCGCGCTGTCGAGGACATAGACGTCGTCCCCCGCCCCGCCCGCCAGCGCATCGTTGCCCGCACCGCCATCGAGCGTGTTCGCGCCCGCATTGCCGGTGATCGCGTTGTCGAGCGCGTTGCCGGTGCCCGCGCTGCCGCCGAGCAGCACCAGGTTCTCGACATCCGCCGCGTCGCGCAGGTCGAAGCTGGCGGTCGAGCGGAGCTCGTCGAGGCCATCGCCGCCGGCGACGCCGTCCAGCCCGTCGGTGGTGATGACGTCGTCGCCATCGCCGCCCGAGATGCTGTCCGCGCCCGCGCCGCCGGACAGGACGTCGTCGCCCGCGCCGCCGGACAGCGTGTCGTCGCCGCCGCCGCCGGCGAGGTCGTCATTCCCGGCCTCGCCGTTCAGCGCCTCTGCCCCGGCCGCACCGGTGACATCGTCGGCGCCGCCGCCGGCATTGACGGTGACGCCGCCGAAGGAGGCGGGGTTCACCGTGAACGCGTCGTCACCCGAGGAGAGGGTGAGGGTGACCGAAGCGCCGACCGTGCGGTTGTCCACCGCGGCGGTGGCCGCATCGGTGATGGAGACGCCGGTCACCACCACCTCGGTGTCGCCCATCTGCGACCGGTTGGCATCGGCGGCGTAGCTGGTCTTCGGCTCACCGACGCGGATGGCGGTCGAGGTGCCGTCGATGGTGCCGTCGGAGATGGTGACGACCCCGCTCAGCACCGCCGGGTTGAGGTGGTAGCCGCCCGCATCGTCGCGCGCCTTAACCGAGATGGCGGCCCCCGCATGGTGCGGCGACCCGCCGCCCGAGGACAGGCCGACATCGGTGAAGGCGAAGTCGGTGATGGTGACCGCGCCGCCGAAGGTGCCGTATTTCAGGTTGATGTCGATGCCGGTGCCGAAGGCGCCCGTCGGCCCCCCGAAGCCCGACGCCCCGCGGCCGAACTGGCCGACATCCGTCATGGTGATGCCGGTGAACAGGCCGCCGTCCAGCGCCTCGAGGTAGATGCCCTTGCTGGTCAGGCCGCTGAACGCGGTCCCGTTCACCTCGAGGTCGGTGAGCGAGGACTGCGCGCCGGACGCCGCGCGGTGGCCGACGATGCCCTCATACAGGTGCTGGAAGATGCCGCCGGAAATGGTGAGGGCGGAGATCTCCCGCCCCGTCCCGGTCGGCGCGGCGCCGAGGTCGATGCCGACCAGGCCCTGCGAGATGTCCATGTCCTGCAGCGTGACGTCGGCGATGGTGCCGGCGGCGAAGGCGATGCCGGTGCCGAAATCCGTCACGTCGATGCCGGAGATCGTCAGGTTGCCCCGGCCGATCAGGATGCCGGGGGAACTGCCGTAGCCGCCCGACCCGGACTGGAAATACGCATCCGCCGTCACGCCTGCGGGGATGCCGGTTTCGGCGCTGTAGCTGCCCTTGACCGTCACGGTCGCGCCGGACGCGGCGGCGATGGTCAGGTTCGCCGGCGTGGAGGCGCCGACGCTGAAGCCGGCATAGTCGCCGGAGGCGACCAGGATGCCGACATCGCCCGTCAGCCCCGCCGCCGCGTCCACCGCCGCCTGGATGGTTGCGTAGCCGCCATTGCCGACCAGCAGGACCGTACCGCCGGCGTGACGGATCATCTCCACGCCGCGCAGGTCGTCCACCTCGCCGCCGCCGAGCGCCACCGCCCAGCCGCCGGCCGTGGTGGTAACCGCGTCCGCCCCGAGCGTGGCGGAGACCACGGCCGTGTCGGTGCCCGCGCCGCCCGTGATCACGTCGTCGCCCGCGCCGCCGGCCAGCGTGTCGTCGCCCGAGCCGCCGTCGAGGCTCTGCGCGCCGTCTCCGGCCGTCATCGCGTTGTTCTGGGCGTTGCCGTCGAGCCCGACGATGCCCGTGAGGGCGGAGGCGTCGACGCCGATGTTGCCGGCGCCGGTGATGGCGATGCGCTCCATCCCCGTCACGTCGGCGCCGAGCACCAGCGTGCCGGTGCCGCCCGTGACCATCAGCAGGTCGGCATCGTCGCCGCCGTCGATCACGTCCGAAGTGAGGTCCTGCACGGTGCCGGCAACGACGTCGTCGCCCGCACCGCCATCCACGGCGTCGGCGCCGCTCCCGCCCACGAGGTAGTCGTTCCCGTCATTGCCGTTCAGGGTGTCGGCGCCCGGCGTCATGCTGGTGATGACGTCGGCACCCGCACCGCCATCGACGACGTTGCCGGAGAAGTTGCTGTCGGCATTGGCGTTCTGGACGAAGATGCCGCGGCTGGCGCCGCCGCCGGTGTGGTCGAGCACGTTGTCGATCACGTCCGTGCCCGCGCCGCGGACCCGGATGGCGGTGCCGAAGCGGTCGGTGAAGCCGGTGAAGACGTTGTCCTCGACCAGGGAGTTCACCGCATCGATCGTCACCAGCGTGTTGCCCTGGACGCCGCCGGCATTGGTGCCGCCGGCCGTGCCGGTGACCTGGTTGTTGGAGAAGGTGATGTTGCTGGAGACCTGGCCGGGACCGGCGCCATTGCCCAGCACCACCAGCTGGCGCGGGACGTTGTTGCCCGGGTCGAACTGGGTGGCGAAGCCGGTGCCCCCGGGCGTGGGCCCCACGAAGGTCTGGCCGGAGAAGATGTTGCCATCCACCAGCAGGTTGTCCACGTCGCCACCGGCCTCGGACATCAGGCCGTTGTCGCCCTCGGCCACGATCTCGTTGCCCTGGATGACGTGGCCGGCCTGGTTGCCGGTCAGGTAGACCGCCGCCTTCTCGCTGGCGCCGTTGCCGTTCAGGCCGTTGATGGTGAAGCCCTGGCCGGCGGCGCCGAGGCGCACGCCGCTGAGCCCGGCGGTGAACTGCACCGCGCCCTGCTCGGCGCCGGCATCGTTGCCGGCGATGGTGGTGACGTCGCGTCCCTCGATCGACAGCAGGTCGAGGTCGCCGCGGGCGATGGTGACGTTCTCGGCGTAGCTGCCGCGGGCGACCAGCACGGTGACCGGGCTGCCCTGCGCATTCGCCGCGGTCATCGCCGCGCCGATGGTGGTCAGGTCCGACATCGTGCCCGCGCAATCCACCAGGAGGACGGTGCGGTCGGCGAATTCGATCCGCTCGATATGGGCCAGCGTGTCGGTCGTGCCGTGGATGGTCACCGTCAGGCGGCCGTCATCGTCGACGCCGAAGGTGGCGTCGCCATAGTCGGCCGCATAGACGGCGGTGTCGAGCTCCGCGCCGTCGCCGCCGTCCAGCAGGTCGGCATGCAGGCCGCCGTCCAGGCGGTCGGCGCCCGCGCCGCCGAACAGCTCGTCGAGGCCGGCGCCGCCGGCCAGGGTGTCGTTGCCGGCATTGCCGGTGATGACCTGGTCGTCCTCGCCGCCGGTCAGCGCGTTCGCGCCGGCATTGCCGGTGATGGACTGCACGCCGTCCGCTTCGGATGCGTCGACATTCACCGCATCGGTGCCGGTGAAGACCGCCCCCAGCGTCGCGGTGGAGGTCGCGACCTCGATGACCTCGATGCCGGCGACGGCATTGCCGAGCACCGCGGTGCCGGTGCCGGACGAGATGCGGAGCGTGTCGGTGCCGGTGCCGCCATCGGCGATCGACTCGGGCAGGTCGCCCACCGCGGCGACGAACAGGTCGTCGCCCGCGCCGCCGAACAGGTAGTCGGCCCCGGCGCCGCCGATGATGAGGTCGTCCCCGGCGCCGGCGTCGATGACATCCGCTCCGGCCCGGCCGTTGAGGGAGTCGAAGCCCGCCGTGCCGGTGAAGAAATCGGTGCCGGCAAGGCCCGCCTGGCTGCCGATGACCCAGGGACGCGCGGGGTCGGTGCCGTTCGCCGCGGCGTCGTTGGAGGAAGCGGCGTCGAAGAAGCCGGTCAGGTCGACCGTGCCGCCGACGCTGTCGAAGTTGATCAGCGCCCAGGGCTCAAGCCCCGCATTGTCGTTGGCGTTGCCGCGGGTGACCTGCACCAGGTTGTCGGCACCTTCGAAGCTGGCGAAGCCGGACAGGCGGTAGAAGGCGATCACGTCGGTGCGGTAGGCGCCGGTGATCGTCAGGCCGTTGATGGCGACGTCGCCCGCCGGGCTGTAGGGGCCGGTGCCGGCCACGTCGCCGGGCAGCTGGACGCCGCGCATCTGGATCGCCTTGGTGGCGTTGCCGGTGGCGTTCGTGATGGTGGTGTCGGTGATCGTCAGGTCGCCGTTGAAGCCGAACAGCAGGATGTCGCCTGTGCCGCCGGAGCCGGTGTTCTGGCCGTTGTCCGTGAAGACGCTGTTGGTGATGGACACGGCCCCGATCGTGTCCGCCTGCGTCGGCGCGCCGCTGTTGCCGGTGCGGACATAGGCGAAGCCGTTCTCGCTGGCGCCGGTGATGGCGACGTTGTCGAGCGAGATGCTGCCCGCCATGCCGGAGGAGAAGGCGCTGACCAGGATGCCGTAGGACTCGCCCGTCGCGTCGAGGGTGAGGCCCGAGACGGCGACCTCGCCGTTCAGCTCGCCGCCGACCAGCAGCGGGCCGGTCAGCGTGGTGCTGCCCTGGCCGCGGCCGATGATGGACAGCGCCTTGCCGGTGACCGTCGCACCATCGTAGCTGCCCTCGGCGACCAGGATGGTGTCGCCATCCGACGCCGCGTCGACCGCGTCCTGCAGGGTGGCATAAGCCCCCGGCCCGACCAGGAGGAAGGTGCCGCCGCAGCTGTCCACGACGACCTCGACGCCCGTCAGCCGGTCCGTGCCCGATGCGGTCGTGACCACCCAGGCCGTCCCGTCCCATTCGATGTCGGCCGGCGCCAGTTCCTCGTCGAAGACGGCATGGTCGGTGCCTGCGCCACCCGAGATCTCGTCGTCGCCGGCGCCGCCCAGCAGGTCGTCATCGCCCGCGCCGCCCTCGAGCAGGTCGTCGCCCCCGGCGCCCTGCAGCAGGTCGTGCCCGCCTTCGCCGCGGATCTCGTTGGCGTCGTCGTTGCCGGTGATGATGTTGGCCAGGGCGTTGCCGGTACCGGCGGCGGCGCCCGTGGCGAGGGTCAGGTTCTCGACGTTGTCGGCCAGCGTGTGGTCGACGGAGGCAATGACGAGGTCGACGCCCGCCCCCTCATCGTTCCCTTCGGAAACGGTGTCGCCGAGGCTGTCGACCAGGTAGGTGTCGTCCCCGGTGCCGCCTGCCATGCTGTCGTTGTCCGCGCCGCCGTCGAGCAGGTCGTCCCCGCCCTGGCCGAGCAGCGTGTCATCACCGCCGAGACCGCTCAGGAAGTCGCTCGCGGCGGCGCCCTGAAGCTCATCGGCGCCATCCGTGGCGGAGGGGAGGAAGGGCGTGTTCTCGGTGCCGAGCGGGTAGAAGCCGTGGTTGACGTCGTTGTCGAAGAAGTCGTTGTCGGTGAGGGTGTTGGTGCCGCCCAGCGGGGCCGCGGAGGCCATGTCGACGACGGCATAGGCGTAGCCGCTGATGGTGTTGCCCGTGGCGGTGACCTGCGCGCTGTCGAGCACGACGATGCCCGCATCGCCGGCCCCCGGCTCACCGGTCAAGGTGTTGCCGGAGATGGACAGGCCGCCGGCCGAGTTCATCACCAGGATCGTGCTGGCGACGGTGGTGCCGGGCGAGTAGGCGAAGCCGGAGATCGTGTTCCCGCTCACCTCGCCGAAGGCGCCTTCGGAAAGCTGGATGCCGTTCTGCGCGATGACGGGCTGCGACCCGTTGCCGGTGATGACGTTGCCGGTGATCGTGACCTCGACGTTGCGGGCGACGACGCCACCCTTCTGGTTGTCGGAGAGGTCGCTGCCGGTCAGCGCGAAGGCCTTGGGCGAACCCGCGGTGGCGCTGGCGACGACGCCGATGCCGCGCTGCATGCCGGAGACGTCGGACCCGGCCATCGGATCGGCGACGTCATGGACGTTCACGCCGGTGAGGCTGGCATCGCTGTCGCCGATGTAGATGCCGACATAGTTCGCATCCGGATCGCCGCCCATGCGGCCTGCCGCGCGGGCGCCGTCGACCTCGAGCCCGGAGAGGGAGAACCCGTCGCTGTTGACGACATGCAGCAGCGACACGATGGCGCGGCCGCTGGCGGCGTCCACCCCCGTCTCGGCAAGGGTGCCGGCCGGCGCGGTCAGCACTGCGCCCGGACGCGCGATGATGGTCAGGTCCAGGATGCCGTCGATCTCGACCTGTTCGGCATAGGTGCCGGCGGCGATGATGATGGTGTCGCCGTCCAGCGCCGCGTCGACTGCTTCCTGGATGGTGGCATAGCCGCCGGCGCCGACCAGCAGGAACCGGGCGCCCCCGGCGTCGATCACCTGCTCCACGCCGCGCATCACGTCGGTTCCGTCGATGCCGGCGGCCACCGTCCAGTAGGGCGCGCCGCTGCCGGAGGTGACGGCGACGATGTCGGCGGCGGCTAGGCTGTCGGTCGCGACGCGCGCAAGGTCGGTGCCGGCGCCGCCGGTCAGGCTGTCTGCGCCGGCGCCGCCGGTCAGGTCGTCATTGCCGATGTCGCCGTCGAGCGAGTCGTTGCCGGCGCGGCCATAGAGGGAGTCGTTGCCGCCATTGCCATCGAGGGTGTCACCAAGGCTGCCGCCGCGAATGATGTTCGAGGCGTTGCTGCCATTCAGGTTCATGCCGTCGGCCATGTCTTGAACTCCCGTTGTCGTGCGATGCCGCCGGGCGGCAGTCGATCCGACACAGGATTGTTAACAGGTCGTTCAGAGTCAACCTTTTGCGTTTCAGAAACGGTTCCTGCGGTGGAAGGTTGTTGCGAAATGATCGCGCGATGATCCAGGGACGCAGAAAAGCCCGTCCAATACAACTTTTCAGTTGCGCACTTTTTTCGAAACGATCAGGCGCGCACCGCTTCCGTTTCGAACTGCAACCGAAGGTTGGTTGCGGGCCGGGTCTCGCCAGCAATCGGAGTTGGCTCCTCACCCGTCGCGTGCGCCGCCAGCGGCAGGCGTGATCCGCGCCACGGAGATTCGTAACTGAACTCACGATTTCGTGTTTCCTGGAGCCACATGTTTGGATGCCAAGGCTGGGCGATGCATTTGCATGAGGGAGAGACACCCTCGATGGGTCGGGCGCGCCGGTTTTCGCCCGCAACCCACCCTGCCGCCATCAAGCGGATCGAGGACGCCCGAAGTGCGCTGGGAATATTATCTTGACCTACGGACGTCATTCCGGCATGTGGCGAATGGCCGCGGGCGGAGCCCTGCCCGCCGCCATCCCCGACATCCCGATCCGTCCCTGCGCCGGTCTCGCAGCGCCGCCATGGCGTCCGCGCGGTCATCGCCGCGGGATGTCCCCACGACCAGGAGACATGACGCAATGATCCTCCCCGTCCGCTGCGGTCAGTCCGAAAGGAAGGGGCGCTGATGCTCGCCGTCCTTGGCGTCTCCGACGCGCGCGCGCCCCTGATCCAGCCGGATGCGATACGCACGCCGCTCGCCCTCATGCGGGCGCAAAGCGCGACACGCGCGACCGCCCCGGGGGCGGATGGCGTGTCCTGGGCCGAATTCGCCGCCAACCTTCCCCGCCACGCCGGGACGCAGCGGCGCCTGCTGCTCGAGGGGCAGCGCAGCAACGCACTGCGCAACCCGCGCGCCGAGGGTGCGGCCGCCGGCACGCCGGGCACGGCCCCGACCCATTGGACACTCGCCGCCCCCGGCGGGCTGAGCCATTCGACCCTCGGCCGGACGGTGCTGGGCGGCGTCGAGGGGGTGCTGCTGCGCCTGCAGGGCACCACCGCAGCGGGCCAGGCCAACCTGTTCCTGGAGGCACCGGGGGCCGTGGCCGCGGCGACAGGGCAGCCCTGGACGGCTGGCGTGTTCCTGGCGGTGGTTGCAGGCACGCTGCCGGCGGGGGCGCACGAGATCAGCCTTGGCTTGCTGGAACTCGACGCAGGGGGGGCGACGCTCGCCTCGGGCTTCGGTGCCTCGGTCACTGCCTCCCTTGGGGCCGTGCCGCAGCGCGTGCTGCGGAGCGCCACGCTGGCCCAGGTCGGGACGCAGTCCGTACGGCCCTGCCTGCGCATCGCAACGCTGGAGACGGGGGTCGTGGTCGACGTCACCCTGTTCATCGGCTGGCCGACGCTGGAGCAGGCCGCCCTGGCCTCGACCCCGGTCCTGCCGGCGCCGGGCAGCGTCGCGACCAGCACGCGGGGGGCGGAGATCGTCACGGCACCTTTCGCAACCCTGTTCCCGTCCGGCCGGGGCACGGTGCTGTGTCGCGGGTTGCTGCGCGGGCTCGGAGGCGGTGGCGTCTCCTATCCCTGGCTCCTCCAGATCGACGACGGGGGGAATGTGAACCGCGTCGCCGTGCTGGGCACGGAATTCGGGTATCTGCGGATGGTGCGGACCAGCGCGGGCGCAAGCGTGCAGGTCGATGCCACCGGCAATCCGATTGCGCCGGGCACCCCGTTCTCCTTCGGGCTTGCCTTCGAGGCGAATGGGCGCCTGGCGCTGTCCGTGAATGGCGGGGTGCCGCAGGTTCTGTCGGGCGCACCGATGGCCAGTCTCACGACACTGAGGCTGGGCAACAGCCCGGGCCTGACGACCCCCGCCTTCGCCGAGATCTCCACCCTGCAGGTCCGCCCTGTCGCGATATCGGATGCGTCCCTGCCGGGGACGGTGCTCGCATTGCCCGGATGACCACCACCTGCGGCCTGCCCGGGACGGGTCGGCCGCCCGTTGCAGGACCCGGTGCGGGAAAGGTGCTTCCGCGATCCGGCCTGTGGATGGCAGCATGACGGTGCACCGGGATGCAGGGGCCGCGCAGGATGGACATGAACCGCAGGTCGATGTTGCTGGCAGGCGGCGCATTCCTCGCGCCCCCTGCCATTGCGCAGACGGCGCCCTGGCCGAGCCGCGCGGTGCGCATCATCGTCCCCTTTCCTGCGGGCGCAGGCACGGACCAGTTGGCGCGTGCCTATGCGCAACGCCTGGGCGAGATGTGGGGACAACCCGTGGTCGTCGAGAACCGCGCCGGCGGTGCCGGCGTGATCGGCACCGAGGCAGCCTTTCGCGCCCCGAAGGACGGCTACACCATCCTGATGGCGAATTCCGCCGTGCTGGCGATCGGCCCGGCGATCAATCCCGCCCTTCCCTACGATCCCATCAACGGCTTCGACCCCGTCGCGCTGGTCGGCGCCAACGACAACGGCTTGGTCGTGCGCGCGGCTTCACCCTTCCGCAGCGTCGCGGAGGTGGTCGCGGCCGCGAGGGCCAGACCTGGGATCCTCACCTATGCGACACCCGGCAACGGCACCTCGGGGCACATGGCGGGCGAGTTCCTGAAGCAGCTCGCCGGCATCGACATCACCCATGTCCCGTATCGCGGCAGTCCACAGGCGCTGACGGATCTGCTGGGCGGCCAAGTGGACCTGGCGATGACGACGCTGAATTCCGTGGTGCCGGCGGTGCGCGGCGGCCAGGCGCGCGTCCTGGCCACAACCGGCGCGACGCGCGACCCCATCCTCCCGGATGTGCCCACCCTCGCGGAGCTGGGCTTCCCCGGTTACGAGGCGAGCGGCTGGCTTGGCTTCGTGGTGCCGGCGGGCACGCCGCCCGAGATCATCTCCCGCATGGCGGACAGCATCCAGCGCGTTGCCGCCGACACCACCTTCACGGACCGCATCACGGCAGCCGGGATGCGCCCCATCATCAGCACGCCAGATGCATTCCGCGCGATCCTGTCGCCGGAACTCGCACGCTGGAGGGATGTGGCGCAGCGGGCCGGGGTTCGGCCTGAATAGCCCAAGCCAAGGACCTCGCCCCTTCAGACATTGAAAAAGGCCCGCGGATATCTCCTGCGGGCCTGTTTT
>NZ_JBNXUO010000043.1:0-32282 GCF_050563535.1 Falsiroseomonas sp. CW058 | reverse complement strand
GGGGGGGCTCGCTGCCCTCGCCGCCGGCCGCGGCCGGGCGGGGCGCGAGGCCCGCGATGCTCGCCTGATGGGAGGCGAGCGCCTCCTGCAGCACGCCCGCGGGGTCGGCGGCGTCGGGCTGGGCGCAGGCGGCGGGCAGCAACAGCAGCAGGAGCAGAAGGGCGCGCTTCATCACGGCACGCTCCGCGGGGTTCGGGGGGAAGGGACCGCCGCGCCGGTCGGGGGACCGGCGCGGCGGCGGAGGCGTCAGCCCTCGGCGAAGGCGCGGGGCGCGGGGCCGGCGGGAACCTGGGTGTCGCCCAGCATCTCCATGCGGCCGGAGATCTGGCCCCCTTCCTCGACCATCAGGCGGCGGCAGCGCGCCACGCCGATGACCCGGCCGGTGCCGCGGATGACGAGCGCGCCGCGCGCGGTCAGCGTGCCGTCGAAGGTGCCGGCGATCTCGGCGTCCTCGACCTGGACCTCGCCCTTGAAGACGCCGGTCTGGCTGATCGACAGCTCGGTCGCCTGGATCATCTGGCTCTCGACCGTGCCTTCCACCACCAGGCGCTCGGCGTCGCTGACGGTGCCCTGCAGGCTGATGCCCCGCCCGACGACGAGGGTGCGGCGGTCGGGCCCGGTCGGGCGCGGCGCGGGGCCGCCCTGCGGCGACGGCATCGGACCGCCCATCGGGCCACCCAGGCCGCCCATGCCGCCCATCTGTGGCGGGCGCGGGGGGATCGCGGTGCCGGCGGGCGGCGTCGGGCCGGACGGCATGGAGGGAGTCGGTCCGGGCGGCTTGGGCGCGAGGCTCATGGCTTGGGTATCCCTGGTGGAGGAAGGAGGCGGCGGAGCGCCCAGCTCTGGGTCGCGAGCCACGGGAATGGTGGTCGGCTGCGGCGGCGCCGTGCCGGCACCCGCCGGCTTCTCCTCTCGGCGGCGGCCGAAGACGTTCATCCCACTCATCCCCCTGCTTCGGATGACCGGCAGCGGCCGGACCGAGTGCGGCGGGGCGTCCCTGGTCCCGCCGCGCGGCGGGCATCGGCTAACACGCGCGGGGTCGGGGAGACAACCGGCCGATCCGGCCCGCGACACGGGCAGGGACGGGCGCGCGGGGTCACTCCGGCCGGTGCAGCAGATGCGTCATCGCCGCGGTGCCGAGCACGGGAACCAGCAAGTTGAGCGGCGCGACGAGAGCCAGCAGCGCCAGCGCGGCGCCCATGCCCCAGATCTCGCCGCGGCGGCGGCGGCGCAGCGCGGCCGCGGCGTCCCGCCCCATGCGGCGCATCGCCACACCCTCGAACAGTCCCTCCCCCAGCCCGATCGCCGCGACGGCCCAGAGCGCGAGCGCGCCGACGATCGGCAGCAGCAGCGACAGCGGCAGCAGGATGAGCGTGAGGCCCGCCATCTTCAGCGCCAGCGCGCCGCCCGCCCAGGCCTGCACTGCCGCCGGGGCACCGCGGGCGGGCGGCAGGGCGGGGTAGTGGCGGCGCTCCACCGCCTCGGCCACGCCGTCGGTGAACAGGCTCGCCACCGCCAGCAGCAGGGGGACGAAGAACCAGAAGACGGCGAACAGCGCCAGCACGCCGCCCGCCGCCGCGACCACGCCCGCGAACCAGCCGCTGCCGCCCGCCACCTCGCCCAGGCCCCAGCCGACCAGCCCCGCGATGCCGAAGCCGCCCGCCAGCGCCAGCACCGCGCCCAGCAGCAGCGGCCGCCGGAAGGCGGGGTCGAGGAGCTGGCCGGCGGCGAGGAGCAGGGCGCGGAACATGCCGCGGGGACTAGCGGCCCCGGGCCCCTTCCGGCAACGTCCGCCGCCTTCAACTTCCCCCCAAGACATTCCCTTCGCGAGGTCCCGACCGACGATGACCGCCTCCCTCGACCTGCTCGGCATCGGCAATGCCATCGTCGACGTGCTCGCCCGCGCCGACGACGCCTTCCTCTCGGCCCAGGGCATGGCCAAGGGCACCATGGCCCTGATCGACACGGCGGGGGCGGAGCGGATCTACGCCGCGATGGGCCCGGGGATCGAGGGGTCGGGCGGGTCGGCCGCGAACACCTGCGCGGTGGCGGCGGCGCTCGGCGCCCGCGTCGGCTTCCTGGGCAAGGTCGCGGAGGACGAACTCGGCCGCGTCTTCGCCCATGACATCCGCGCGACCGGCGTCCGCTTCCCGACCGCGCCGCTGGCCGGGGGCGCGCCGACCGCGCGCTGCCTCATCCTGGTGACGCCGGACGGCCAGCGCACGATGAACACCTATCTCGGCGCCTGCGTTGCCTTCGGGCCCGACGACGTGGACGAGGCGGAGGTCGCCTCGGCCGGCGTCACCTACCTGGAAGGCTACCTGTTCGACCCGCCGGCGGCGCAGGCGGCCTTCCGCAAGGCGGCGAAGGTGGCGCATGGCGCGGGGCGGAAGGTGTCGCTGACGCTGTCGGACCCCTTCTGCGTCGGCCGCCACCGCGAGGCCTTCCGGGACTTCGTGCGGGCCGAGACGGACATCCTGTTCGCCAACGAGGCGGAGCTGCTGACGCTCTACGGGACGGAGGATTTCGCACAGGCGGTCGCCGCCGTGCGGCAGGAGGTCGGGCTCGCCGCAATCACCCGCAGCGAGAAGGGAAGCCTGGTGGTGGCCGGGACGGACAGCCACGAGGTGAAGGCCGTGTCCACCGAGGTGGTGGACACCACCGGCGCGGGGGATGCCTATGCCGCCGGCTTCCTGGCCGCCCATGCGCGCGGCCTGCCGCTCGCGGAATGCGGCCGCTGGGGTTCGGTCGCGGCGGCGGAGGCGATCAGCCATTTCGGCGCGCGGCCGCAGGCGGACCTGCGGGCGCTGGTCGGGGCCTGACGAAAAGCGGGCCGGCACCTTCCGGTGCCGGCCCGAAGTTCAGGTTTCGAGGAGTACGCTTGTCGCAGTCCGCCAGCCGGCCGCGTACCCGAGTAGCCGGCTGGAAGGCCGTCACGCACCCGATGCCCCCGCCCCGACCCACCCCCGCCGCGGCGGGGGTGGGGGTGGCGGCGGCGGTCAGCGCAGGACGATCTCGACGCGGCGGTTCTGCGGCTCGCGCACGCCGTCGGCGGTGGGCACCAGCGGGCGGCTCTCGCCGAAGGCCTGGATGACCATCTGGCTGCGGGAGACGCCGCGGCGCTCCAGCTCCGACGCGACCGCATCGGCGCGGCGCTGCGACAGGCGCTGGTTGTACTGCGGGTTGCCCGAGCGGTCGGCGTGGCCGGCGACCTCGATCCGCGTGGTCTGCACGCGCGTCGAGGCCTGGGCCGCGTCGGCGATGATCTGGCGCGCCCGGTCGGTCAGGTCCGCCCGGTCGAAGTCGAAGAACACCAGGTAGGTCCGCGCCACCGCCGGGGCCGGGGCCGGGGCGGGCGCGACCGGCGCCACGACCGGCGGCGGCGGCGTCATGCCGAAGGCGTAGCGCAGGCCGACCAGGATGGCGTGGTTGTAGTTCTCGCTGCGGGTGTTGCCGCGGGCGATGGTGAAGGACCCGCCGCCGCTGCTGGTGTCGAGCTTGTGCTCGAGCGTGCCGAGGAAGCGGTACTCGGCCGTGAAGGCCAGCCCCGGGGCATAGGCGGTCAGCGGCACGGAGGCACCGACGATCGCCTGGTAGGCGAAGCGGCCATCCGTCCCGTCGGTCCGCACCGTGCCGCCGAGCACGGATGCGCGCACGTCGTCGAATTCGCGCCACACATAGCCGGCGCCGACGCCGACATACGGCATGAAGGAGAAGCCGCCGAAGTTCAGGCCGAGGTCGAAGTCGTAGAACGCGTTCGCCATCACGCCGTAGCTGCGCGCGGTGCCGGAGGCATTGGTGGTGCCGCCGAAGCCGCTGATGCCGTCCACGTCGTTCTGGCGGTAGTTGCCCTCGATCTCGGCGCGGACGCCGTTGCCGAAGCCGTAGCCGAGGCTGACGACGCCGACCCAGCCGGTCTCGAAGGAAACCTCGCCGCGCGTGCGGCGGCCGGTGGCGGCCAGCTGCTGGCCGAGCTGGCCGGTCGCGCTGAGGTCGGCATCCTGCAGCCAGTTCACGCCGGCGCCGGCGGCGATGTAGACGCCGCTGACCTGCTGCGCCTGCGCGGCGGCCGGCAGCGCCAGGGCGGTGGCCGCCAGCAAGAGGGTCTTCAGCTTCATCGTGTCTCTCCTGATTCGGGTCGCGGCCACGCGGTCCCGGAAGGCGGACCGCATGACGCACCGCTGGGCCGAACGTGGTTCCCGTGATTCGGCGGCATGGATCGCGGCAAATAGGGCGCGCCGTGCTTTCTGTGCCACACCCCGCCCGCCGCGCAGCCTCACGCCTTCGCGGGTTCACGCGGATGGGAAGGCTGCCCGCGCTGGCCGGCCGCCGGGCGGAACCGCCCGCCCGCCCGGCGGGTTGCGGGCAGGCGCGGCCCCCTCTCCCGGCCGCGCGGAGGAATGCCCCATGACCGTCCGCCCCGCCCTTGTCCCCCTGGCCTGCGCCCTGTTGCTGGCCTCGCCCGGCCATTCCCCCGCGCAGGAGGGGACCGGCGCGCGGATCGCGCCCACCCGCCCGGCAGCGCGGGCCGAGCCGCCGGGCGGGGCGCTGGTGGACGGCGTCGGCGACCCGGCGACGCTGCTGCGCCTGGCGGAGCGGACGCTGGCGGCGGGCCGGCTCGGCGAGACGACGGACCTGCTGGAACGGGCCGAGGCACGGCTGCTGACCCGTTCCGAGGTCGCGACCCGCGCCGGGCGGCCGCTGTCGGGCGGGGCGGTCGGCGCCATCGCCGCCGCGCGCGAGGCGCTCGGCCGGCGTGACCAGGCGGCGGCGGAGGCGCGGCTGGCCGACGCACTCTCCCTGCTGGACGACGACCATGCGCCGGCGGCGGAGGCGAAGGCGCCCGAGCCGGTGCCGCCCGCGGCCACCGGCGGGCCCGCGCCGCTGCCCCGGCCTTCGGGCTGGGGCGGGCCCGGCGCCGCGGCCCAGCCGCTGCCCGGCATCGTGCCGCAGGACATCCCCGCCGGCGGCACCGCCAGCCCGCCGGTGGCGATCGCTCCCGACATCGAGGTCCCGCGCCAGCCGCCGCCCCCCGGCGCCATCGCGCCCAGCTCGACCAAGCCGCCCCCGTCTTGACCTTCGGCCGGGCGCGCGGGGCAGCGCATGGCGGGTCTGCGGGGCGGATGCGCGTTCATGCTCGCTTTTTCGCGCCGGCCCCCCTATGTGTGCGCCGCATCAAGCCACAGGCCCGAGTTGCTGCCCGTACGACCGCCCCTGGCGGCCGGTCCGGGTCGCCGGGGGTCGGCCAAACCGGAACCCGGATCGTCACCATGGAAATCCGCAACGTCGCGATCATCGCGCATGTCGACCACGGCAAGACCACGCTGGTGGACAACCTGCTGAAGCAGGCGGGCGCCTTCCGCGCCAACCAGCACGTCGCCGAACGCGCGATGGACCGCAACGACCTCGAGCGCGAGCGCGGCATCACCATCCTCGCCAAGTCCACCGCGGTGGAATGGAAGGGGGTGAAGATCAACATCGTGGACACCCCCGGCCACGCCGATTTCGGCGGCGAGGTGGAGCGCATCCTGTCGATGGTGGACGGCGCGATCGTGCTGTGCGACGCGGCCGAGGGCCCGCTGCCGCAGACCAAGTTCGTGCTGACCAAGGCGCTGGCGCGCGGCCTGAAGCCGATCGTCGTCATCAACAAGGTGGACCGCCAGGACGCCCGCGCGGACGAGGTCCACAACGAGGTGTTCGACCTGTTCGCCGCCCTCGGCGCGACGGACGAGCAGCTGGACTTCCCGACGCTGTTCGCCTCGGGCCGGCAGGGCTGGGCGGACCTGGAGCTGGAGGGCGCGCGCAAGGACCTGGCGCCCATGTTCGACCTGATCCTGAGCCACGTCCCGCCGCCGAAGGTCGAGCTCGACAAGCCCTTCGCGATGAACGCCGCGATCCTGGAGAGCGACAACTTCCTCGGCCGCATCCTGACCGGCCGGGTGGAGCAGGGCATCGGCCGCGTGAACATGCCCGTCCGCGTGCTGCGCCAGGACGGCAGCGTGGTGGAGACGGGGAGGCTGACCAAGCTGATGACCTTCTCCGGCCTCGACCGCGTCCCGGTGGAGGAGGTGCAGGCGGGCGACATCATCGCCATCGCCGGCCTGTCGGACGCCACCATCCCCGACACCATCGCAGCACCCGAGGTGGCCGAGCCCCTGCCCGCCATCCCGGTGGACCCGCCGACTCTCGCCATGACCTTCCGCATCAATGACGGCCCGCTCGGCGGGCGCGAGGGCAAGAAGGTGACGTCGCGGCAGATCCGCGACCGGCTGATGAAGGAGACGGAGGGCAACGTCGCCATCCGGGTGAAGGTGTCCGAGGAAGTGGACGCCTTCGAGGTCGCCGGCCGCGGCGAGCTGCAGCTCGGCGTGCTGATCGAGACGATGCGGCGCGAGGGCTTCGAGCTGACCATCGGCCGCCCGCGCGTGCTGACCCGCGACAACCCGGAGACGGGCGAGCGCGAGGAGCCGTACGAGGAGGCGGTGATCGATGTCGACGAGACCTATTCGGGCGTCGTCGTCGAGAAGATGTCGCAGCGCAAGGGCCAGATGCAGGACATGCGCCCGTCCGGCGGCGGCAAGGTGCGGCTGACCTTCCTGATCCCGTCGCGGGGCCTCATCGGCTACCACGGCGAGTTCATGACGGACACGCGCGGCACCGGCATGATGAACCGCCTGTTCCACGGCTACGCCCCCTGGGCGGGGACGATCGAGGGGCGGCGCAACGGCAGCCTGATCTCCAACTCCGACGGCGAGGCGATCCAGTACGCCCTGTTCTACCTGCAGGAGCGCGGGACGCTGTTCGTCGATCCGGGCGTGAAGGTCTATGTCGGCATGATCCTCGGCGAGCACAGCCGGGACAACGACCTCGACGTGAACCCGATCAAGGAGAAGAAGCTCACCAACATCCGGGCCGCGGGCAAGGACGAGGCGCTGCTGCTCACCCCGCCGCGGCGGATGAGCCTCGAACAGGCGATCGCCTATATCGAGGATGATGAGCTGGTGGAGGTGACGCCCTCCGCGATCCGGCTGCGCAAGCGCTACCTCGACCCGCATGAGCGCAAGAAGCACGCGCGCCGGCAGGAGAGCGAGGCGGCCTGACGCCGGCGGGGGTGACCCCCTCAGCCATGGGTTGCCCACGGGGCGCCCGCCGCGTCCGCGGCGGGCGCCCCGTGTCGTTTCACGCCGCCGCCAGGGGCGACCATCTCCGTTCACAGTCGGTAAAGAAAGTCGTGTTTGCAACCGAAGGTTGGTTTCGATGATGGTTCGGACCGGTTAAGTATTGCCCGCTTCCACGCCATGGGGCGGTCATGTCGCAGACGACGCGCACGAAGTCCGAGTTCCTGGGTCTTCACGACCCCTATGCCGACCTGCCGCAAGGCAACGCCCTGCCCGTGCGGCCGACCGCCGAGCCCCTGATGACGCGGGAGAAGGCCGGCGAACTCCTCCGCGCCACCGCCTCGCTCATCGTCATACTCGTCCTCATGGCGGTGGCCGTCACGGCGTTCTACTGAGCCGCGGCGCGGCTTCCGCGGCCGGCAGGCCCGGTTCCTCGTCCTTCAGCCCCACGCCGGTCAGCCCGGCGCGGCGGGCCGCGTCCAGCAGCCAGGCCAGCTTGCGGGCCGCCTCCGCCACGCCCAGCCCGCCGGGGCGGATGTTGCTGATGCAGTTGCGTTCGGCATCGGCGCGCCCGCGCCGTGGCGCCCAGGTGAGGTAGGCGCCGAGGCTGTCGAGCGCGGTGAGGCCCGGCCGTTCCCCGATCAGCACCGCCACCGCCGCGGCGCCGGCTGCCTCCCCCACCTCGTCGCCCAGCGCCACCCGCGCCTGGCTGGCGATGACCACCGGCCCGACCTGCCAGCCCGACCGGCGCAGCGCCGGCAGCAGCGCCCCCACCAGCGGCGCCGCCTGCGCCTGCACCCCGCTGGCGCAGAGCCCGTCCGCGACCACCAGCACCAGCGCCCCCGGCGAGGCGGCGCCGGCCAGCCTCTCCCGGTCCCCGGGGCGGAGGCGGCGGCCGAGATCGGGGCGCAGCAGGTAGGTCCGCCGGTCCGGCGCCTCGCTCGCCACCCGCAGCGTGGAGAGCCCGAGCGGCGCGAGCGCGGCTTCCAGCGCGGCGGCGTCGAGCGCCGACCACACCGCGTCCCGCGCCCGCGCATGGGCTTCCTGGAAATCGAGATGCGCGGCCGTGGGCAGGCCGTCGCCGGCGCGGCCGAGCGCGACGCGGGCGGCGGTGTGGCGGCGCAGCTCCGCCCAGCGCGGTGCCGGCGCGGTCATGCCAGGACCGCCGCCATCGGCGCCGGCAGCAGGTCCGGCGTGCGCCCCGCCAGGCCCATCGCCTCCAGCCAGGCGGCGAATTCGGGCGCGGGCCGGCGGCCCAGCACCGCCCGCGCATAGAGCCCGTCATGGAAGGAGGTGGACTGGTAGGCCAGCATCGTGTCGTCCGCGCCGGGCACCCCCATCACATAGGTCACGCCCGCGACGCCGAGCAGCGTCAGCAGCGCGTCCATGTCGTCCTGGTCGGCCTCGGCGTGGTTGGTGTAGCAGACATCCACCCCCATCGGCAGGCCGAGCAGCTTGCCGCAGAGGTGGTCCTCCAGCCCCGCGCGGGTGATCTGCTTGCCGTCGTACAGGTATTCCGGCCCGATGAAGCCGACGACGGAGTTCACCAGCAGGGGGGAGAATTCGCGCGCCACGGCATAGGCCCGCGCCTCCAGCGTCTGCTGGTCGCAGCCGTGATGCGCCCCGGCGCTCAGCGCGCTGCCCTGCCCCGTCTCGAAATACATCACGTCGCTGCCGACCGTGCCGCGGCCCAGCGCCAGCGCGGCGTCATGCGCCTCGCGCAGCAGGGACAGCGACACGCCGAAGCCGCGGTTCGCGGCCTCGGTCCCCGCGATGGACTGGAACACAAGGTCCACCGGCGCGCCGCGCGCGATGGCCATCAGCGTGGTCGTGACATGCGCCAGCACGCAGGTCTGCGTCGGAATGGCGAAGCGTTCCCGCAGCGCATCCAGCATCGCCAGCAGCCGGCAGAGGTTGTCGACATTGTCGGTCGCCGGGTTCACCCCGATCACCGCATCCCCCGCGCCGAGCAGCAGCCCGTCCAGCACCTGCGCGGCGACGCCGCGCGGGTCGTCCACCGGGTCGTTCGGCTGCAGCCGGATGGACAGCGTCCCGGGCAGGCCGAGCGTGTTGCGGAACCGCGTGGTGACCCGGCACCTGGCCGCGATCGCCACCAGGTCCTGCAGGCGGCAGATCTTGGACACCGCCGCCGCCATCTCCGGCGTCAGCCCGGGCGCGAGGGCGGCGAGCGCGGCGGCGTCCGCCTCCGCCAGCAGCCAGTCACGGAAGCCGCCGACGGTCAGGTGCGACACGGCGGCGAAGGCCGCGGCGTCGTGGCGGTCCTGGATCAGGCGCGTCACCTCGTCCGCCTCGTAGGGGATCACCGCCTCGTGCAGGAAGTGGCGCAGCGGCAGGTCGGCCAGCGCGCGCTGCGCGGCCACGCGTTCGGCCGCGCTGGCCGCGGCGAGGCCCGCCAGCGCATCGCCCGACCGCGCGGGCGTGGCGCGGGCCAGCAGCGTCCGCAGGTCGTCGAAGGTGAAGCGCGTGCCGCCGACGGAATGCGCGAAGCCCATCTCCATCCCTCCTGCCCCCCGGCCCCAGATGGCGCGGCCCGCGCCGTCTTGCCAGCCCGCCCGCCCGGCCGGAGAGTGCGGGCGCGGGGACGCCCATGGACCGGGACGCACCGGGGCTGCGCCCCGATGCGGCCGCCGCCGCCCCGAACCGTCAATCCTGAAGGCTGCCCGATGCCGCACTGCATCTCCATCCGCCCCATCCATCCGGACGCCATCGCCCTGCTGAACGCGACGCCCGGCGTGACGGCGGAGGTGCTGGACGACATCTCCCCGGCCTCGCTGGCGGCCAACCTGCCGCGGGCCGATGCGCTGATCGTCCGGACCATCCGCATCGACCGCCCCTTCCTGGCGATGTGCCCGAACCTGCGCCTGCTGGCGCGCCACGGCGTCGGCTACGACATGGTGGACGTCCCCGCCCTGACCGAACGCGGCATCCCGCTGACCATCACGCCGGAGGCCAATGCCGTCAGCGTCGCGGAACACGCGCTGATGATGATGCTGGCCTGCGCCCGCCGCCTGCCGGCCTTCAACGACAACATGCGGGTCCCGCGCTGGGGGGCGCTGCCCGGGCTGCCCACCTTCGACCTGGCGGGAAAGACGGTGCTGGTGGTGGGCTTCGGCCGCATCGGCACCCGCGTGGCGAAGCTCTGCGCCGCCTTCGGGATGCGCGTGCTGGTGCGCGACCCGAACATCGGCAAGGGCAGCATCCGCGGGCTCGGCTTCGAGCCGGTGGAGGACGCGGCGGATGCCGCCGGGGCGGCCGACATCGTGACGCTGCACTGCCCGTCGAACGGGCAGACCCGCGGCATGGTGGACGCCGCCTTCCTGGCGCGGATGAAGCCCGGCGCGGTGCTGGTGAACACCGCGCGCGGCACGCTGGTGGACCAGGCGGCGCTGGAGGTCGCGCTGCGCGCCGGGCACCTGGCCGCCGCCGGGCTCGACGTGTTCGAGGAGGAGCCGGTGGAGACGCCGATCCCCCTGCTCGACGCGCCGAACCTCATCATGACGCCGCATGTCGCCGCCAGCACGCAGGAAGGCCTGCGGCGGATGGCGATGGACAGCGCCGCGGCGGTGATCGCCTGCTTCGAGGGGCGGCTCGACCCCGACATCGTGGTCAATGGCGAGGTGCTGGCCCGCCGGAACTGAGGCCGGATGCGGGAAGGCCCGGGCCGGCACGGGCCGGCGGCGCCATCCGCTCCCGTGGATCACTCCGCGGACCCTGTCCGGGCGGCCGATCCACCGCTCCGGCGACCCCGCCTCCACCGGCCGGGCGCTACGCACCCGGCCGGCCGCCCAGCCGCGGGCGCAGCAGGATCGGGAAATGGACGGCCAGGAACAATCCGAAGGCTGTCACCCACAGCGCCGCCGCGACCACCAGCGGCGGGAGGTGCGCGTCGGTGAGGGCAGGCCCGAAGACGCGCGCCAGCGCGGCCAGCGCCAGCAGGACATAGGCGGCCGTCGTCGCCGGCGCGGCCACCAGGTCCCGCCCCGTATGGCCGAGCGTCGCGCGCGTCATCACCGCCAGGATCATCAGCGCCAGCGCGCCCGCGCCCTGCAGGTGGAACCAGTGCGCCGCCCAGGGTGCGCCCGCCAGCAGCCAGGCCGCCTTGGTCGCAAGCGCCAGCGGCACGAAGCCATAGGCCAGGTGAAGCACCCACAGGATGGGCTGGCCCAGCGTGCGCAGCCCGTGCCAGCGCGACAGGCGCAGCGCCACCAGCGCCGCCGCCACCGCCGCCACCAACCCCGCCGCCACGCCGTCCGGCGCCACCTGGTCCACCACCAGCACCGCCAGCAGAGACAGCACCGCCGCGCGGTCCACCCCCGGCAGCGGCCGCGGCTCCGCAGGGCGGCCGGTCTTGCGCAGCGCGTTCAGCGTGAAGGAGGGGATGATGCGCCCGCCGATCAGCCCGACCAGCGCCAGCGCCGCATCGGCCGACAGCAGCTGCCCCGCCCGCCAGGTCGGTGCGTCCCACCAGCCCGCGGCCTCGCCCAGCATCAGCACGTCGCCCGCCCAGAACAGCAGCACCACCGCCGGCGGCCCGAACAGCCGCGCCGACCGCGCGCGGACCAGCGCCGGCAGCACCAGACCGACCAGCGCCGGCAGGAAGGCCAGCGCCACCGCCGCCGCCAGCCCGACGGGCAGGGGCGAGCCCGGCAGCAGCGCCAGCCGCCCGGCCAGGAACAGCCCGACCAGGGCCGCCAGTGGTGCGCCGGCATAGCCGTGCCGCCCGGTCCAGTTCGGCACCGCGGTCAGCAGGAAGCCCGCAAGCGCGGCGGCGACGAAGCCGGCCAGCATCTCATGCCCGTGCCAGCGCTGGATCGGCAGCGGCCCGTCGGCCGGCACCGGCAACCCGGCCAGCGCCGCGACCCAGAGCCCGACCGCGAAGGGCGCGGCGAGCCCGGCAAGCAGGAAAAAGGGCCGGAAGCCGTGGGAGAGGAGCGCGAAGCCGCGGCGCCCACCCGCCACCGCGTCGGACCCGATGGATGCGGCCGACATGCTCAACCCTCCCGCCCGGCAGGGGTCCGGCGCAGGCCCGCCTCCGTCACGCCGGGCCAGGCCCGTTCCATCCCGATCTGCATCGCACGCTTTCCTTCCGCGCCGGGGCGCCACGCTGAACATCCGCCGCGCGGCGGGGGGAAACTAGGTCCGCGCCGCGGCAGCGTCCTTGTCCGTGGACAAGCCCGGGCCGCGGGGGGCAAAGCGACGCCCAACTTGTCGGCCGACAAGGACCGCGGGGCGCCGCGGCGCGAAGGTCCGCCCGCTTTCAACGAGCCTCGCCGACATGGAGCGGCAGACATCATGAACATGCAACGCAGGTTCCTCACCCTCGGCACCGCCAGCGCGCTGGCCGGCACCGGGCTGCTGCGCAGCGCCGCGGCCCACGAATCCCGCGCGCAGCACGCCGCCGCCACCGCCGCCGCGCCCGCCCCCGCCACGGTCGTCGACATCGTCCGCAACCCGTCCGACCTGCCCGGCCCGATCGGCAACCGCGGCCCGCAGCACCTGAAGGTGAACCTCGAGACGACCGAGGTGACCGGCCGGCTCGACGATGGCGCGACCTACACCTACTGGACCTACAACGACCGCGTCCCCGGCCCCTTCGTGCGCGTCCGCGTGGGCGACACGGTCGAGGTGACGATGAAGAACGCGGAAGGCAGCAGCCACCCGCACAACGTGGACTTCCACGCCGTGACCGGCCCTGGCGGCGGCGGCGCGGTGACGGTGGCGGCGCCCGGCGAATCCAAGTCCTTCACCTTCCGCGCCATCAACCCCGGCATCTATGTCTACCACTGCGCCGTGGCGCCGCACGCCCAGCACATCGCGAACGGGATGTACGGCCTGATCCTGGTGGAGCCCGAGGGCGGCCTGCCGCCGGTGGACCGCGAATTCTACGTGATGCAGGGCGAGCTCTACACCGACCAGCCCTTCGGCGCCCGCGGCGAGATCGGCGAGGACTTCGACCGCCTGCTCGACGAGCGGCCGACGCATGTGCTGTTCAACGGCGCGGTGGGCGCGCTGACGGAACGCGCGCCGCTGAAGGCCAAGGTCGGCGAGACGGTGCGGATCTTCTTCGGCGTCGGCGGGCCGAACCTCACCTCCTCCTTCCATGTCATCGGTGAGATCTTCGACCGCGTCTTCAGCCTGGGCGACCTCACCTCGCGCCCGCTGAACAACGTCCAGACCATCACGGTGGCGCCCGGCGGCGCGGCCGCGGTGGACTTCAAGCTCGAAGTGCCGGGCCGCTTCCTCCTCGTCGACCACGCGCTGTCGCGGCTGCAGAAGGGCTGCCTCGGCTTCCTCGACGTCGAGGGGCCGCAGAACCCGGGCGTGTTCAGCGCGCCGCAGCGGCTTGCGATGAACGACACCGGCCACTGACCCTGCGGGCCTGACCGGGCGCCGCCCCAGGCGGGGCGGCGCCCTTTCCATGCGCGCGGCTTGCCGGCCGACAAGGACAGCAGCCGCCGCGCGGGCCAGGATGCGGCGACGTCCGGGGAAACGCCTCCATGCCAGCCAGCGCGATCACCATGGACATGCCGGTGGAGGAGGTGATGCGCCGCTTCCCATCCACCATCGGCGTCTTCCTGCGCCACCGGATGCACTGCATCGGCTGCGCCGTCGGCCCCTTCCACCGCGTCGACGACGCGGCCGCCGAATACGGGCTCGACCCCGTGGCCCTGCTCGCGGAACTGCGGGCGGCGGCGGCGGTGCCGGTTCAACCCTCGGCGATGCGCACCAGCGCGTGCGGGTCGCGCACCAGCACCTGACGCCGCCCGGCCTCGGCCAGGATGCCCTGCGCCTCCCAGGCGCTGAGGATGCGGCTCGCGGTGGGCAGGGTGGTGCCGACCATCTCCGCCAGGTCCTGCCGCGCAAGGGGGAAGTCGATCCGCACCGTCCCGTCCGGCTCCCGCACGCCGGCCTGGCGCATCAGGCGCAGCAGCGTCATCGCCAGACGGCGCTCCACCCGTTCGGTGCCGATCTCGCGCAGCCGCGCATGGACGTCCTGCGTGCGGCCCGACATGGCGCGCATGGCGTTCGCCATGATCGCCGGGTGCCGCTCCACCACGCCCCGCAGCGCGGCGCCTTCCCAGCTCAGCAGGACGGAATCGACCACCGCGACGACGGTGGCCGGATAGGCCTGGCCGGGGCCGAGCAGCGCGAGCACGCCCGCCGGCTCGTTCGGGCCGGCGAAGCGCAGCACGGTCTGCTGGCCCTCCGACGTGGTCTGCAACACCTTCAGCCGCCCGTGCAGGACCAGGTGCAGCGCGGTGGCGGGCGCGCCCTGCTCGAACAGGGTCGCGTCCTTCGCCAGCCGGGTGGTGTGGCCGGCTGCCGCGACGTCGTGCAGCGCGGGGGGGTCGAGCCCGGCGAGCAGCGGCGCGGCGGCCAGCGCCGCCGGGTCCGGTCGGAAGCCCGGGGAGGTGTGCGGCATGGGACAGTCCTGCGCCGGGCGCGGGACGGCCGCAAGTGACCTCCCCGCTGGTTGCGCCGCCGTCGCGCCGCCACCCTCGCCCGGGGCGGCATCAGCCGAGGGTGCGGAGGACCGCCAGCAGTTCGTTCTTCGCCTCGAAGCCGATGCCCGGCACGTCGGGCATCCGCACGCGGCCTTCCACCACCGGCACGTCGTCGGCGAAGCCGCCGAAGGGGGCGAAGACCTCCGGGTAGCTCTCGTTGCCGCCGAGGCCGAGGCCCACCGCGATGTTCAGCGCGAACTGGTGGCCGCCATGGGGGACGCAGCGGCGCGGGCTCCAGCCATGCGCGACCAGCATCTCCAGCGTGCGGAGGTATTCGACCAGGCCGTAGGACAGGGCGGGGTCGAATTGCAGGATGTCGCGGTCCGGCCGCAGCCCGCCATGGCGGATCAGGTTGCGGGCGTCCTGCATGGAGAACAGGTTCTCGCCGGTCGCGATGGGCGGGGCGTACTGCTCGGCCAGCGCCGCATGGGTCGCGTAGTCGAGGGGGTCGAGCGGCTCCTCGTACCAGCGAAGGTTGAGGGGGGCGAGCGCCGCGCCATAGGCCAGCGCGGCATGCAGGCCGAAGCGGCCGTTGACGTCCACCGCAAGGCGCGAGCCGTCGCCGCCCAGCAGCTTCAGCACCGCCTCGATCCGCTGCATGTCCTCCCGCAGGGCATCCCGGATGGGCGTGCCCGGCGCGCCGCCGATCTTCATCTTCACGGTGGAATACCCCATGCCGAGGTAGCGCCGCATCTCCTCGACCAGCGCGTCCACGCCCTTGCCGGGGTGGTAGTAGCCGCCGGCCGCGTAGACCCAGGCGGCCTCGTCCGCCCGGCCCTTGTTGAAGCGGTCGGCCAGCAGGCGCCACAGCGGCACGCCTTCCAGCTTCGCCGCCGCGTCCCACAGCGCCATGTCGAGCACGCCGACCGCCACGCTGCGTTCCCCATGGCCGCCCGGCTTTTCGTTCCGCATCATCGCCGCCCAGGCGCCGGCCGGGTCGAGGCGGCCGTCGGCGGCGGTGACCTGCGCTTCCGTCGCCGCTTCCAGGCGGGGGATGAAGCGTTCCGCGAGCAGCCCCTGCTGCGCGTAGCGGCCGTTGGAATTGAAGCCGTAGCCGGTGGCGCGCCGTCCGCCTTCCCCTTCCACCGTCACCGCGACGATGGAGGCGGTCATCTTCGAGAAGTCGATATAGGCGTTGGCGATGGCGCTGCTGATCGGCGCGATGCCCTGGCGGATGGCGGTGATGCGCATGGCGCGGTGTCCCTGGTCTGGTCGGGCCCTTGCTGCCCCGGCAGGGGGGACGGCACAAGGGGGCGCCAGAAGGAGACGCCGAGATGTCCGACATCCTGCACGAACGCCGCGGCCGCGTGGCCTGGACGGTGCTGAACCGCCCGCAGGCTCGCAACGCCATGACCTTCGCGATGTACGAGGGCCTGTTCGAGGAGGCCGCCCGCGTCGCGGCGGATGACGCGGTGCGCGCCTGGGTCATCACCGGCGCGGGGGGCAAGGCCTTCGCGGCGGGCACCGACATCTCCCAGTTCACCGAATTCCGCACCGGGCAGGACGCGCTCGACTACGAGCAGCGGATCGACCGCGTGCTGTCGGCGATCGAGGACTGCCCGAAGCCGGTCATCGCCGCGGTCGCGGGGGCCTGCACCGGCGGCGGGCTCGGCATCGCCGGGGTGTGCGACCTCCGCATCGCGGCGGCCAATGCCCGCTTCGGCGTGCCCGTCGCGCGCACGCTGGGCAACACGCTGTCCACCATGAACATCTCCCGCTTCGCCGCGCTGATCGGGCCGGCGCGGCTGAAGGAACTGGTCTTCACCGCGAAGCTCGCCGATGCCGCGGCCGCCCTGTCCATGGGGCTCGTGTCGGAAGTGCTCGACACGCCGGAGGCGCTGGAGGCGCGCGCGATGGAACTGGCGGAGACGGTGGCCGGCATGGCGCCGCTGACGCTGACCGCCACCAAGGTCGCGCTGAAGCGGCTGCGGCTGGCGGGCGGCACCATCCAGGGCGACGACCTGGTGACCATGTGCTTCGGCAGCCAGGACTTCCAGGAAGGCGTGCGCGCCTTCCTGGCCAAGCGCCCGCCCAACTGGACGGGGCGCTGACGGGGCGGCATCCTCCCCGGCAAGACATGTCGGGGAGGAAGACCATGCCCACACGCCGTATCCTGGTGGCGGCGGCCGGCGCGGCGGCGCTGCCGCTGCCCGCCTTCGCGCAGGCCTATCCCACGCGGCCGGTCAGCATGCTGGTCGGCTTCGCGCCGGGCGGCGGGACGGACATCATCGCCCGCCTGATCCAGCCGCAGCTGCAGGAGGAACTCGGCCAGCCTATCGCGATCGAGAACCGGGCCGGCGGGTCGGGCACCATCGCCGCGGCGCAGAACGCCCGCGGCCGGCCGGACGGCTACCAGATGCTGATGACGACGGTCAGCGCCTCGGCCGTCGTGCCGCCGACGATGACGCCGCCGCCCTTCGACATCCTCCGCGACCAGACCGCGGTGGTGCTGGCCGGCACGGTGCCGCTGGTGGCGGTGGTGCCGCTCAGCTCCCCCGCCCAGACCTTCCGGCAGTTCCTGGACCACGCGAAGGCCAATCCGGGGAAGCTCAACTACTCCTCCTCCGGCGTGGCCACGCAGCAGCACCTGGCGGCGGAGGCGCTGTCCCACGAGGCCGGGCTGCAGATGCAGCACATCCCCTTCCGCGGCACCGGCCAGGCGGTGAACGAGATCCTGGCCGGTCGCATCGACATCGCCATCGACACGCTGCCCACCTACCTGCCGCATATCCGCCAGGGCCGCGTGCGCGCGCTGGCCACCACGCTGCCGCGGCGCGTGGACTGGCTGCCGGATGTGCCGACGGTGGCCGAGCACGGCTTCCCCGACTTCGACGCGGCGGTCTGGTACATGGTGATGGGCCCGCCCGGCCTGCCGGAGCCGATCATCCAGCGATGGGTCACGGCGGTGAACAAGGTGCTGTCCGAACCCGGCCTGCGCCAGCGCGTGGTGGATGCCGGCTTCATCCCCGGCGGCGGGTCCAGCGCGGATGCGGCGGCGCTGCTGCGGCGGGATGCGGAGAAATACGCGGCGCTGATCCGCCGCGCCAACATCCGCATCGAATAGCCCGCGGCCGGGCCGGCGCCCGGCGGCGTGGATGGGGCACCCTCCACGCCGCCACCGGCGCGGCATCAATGCCCGGCGGCACCCTCCCGCCGGCCGATGAGGCGGGAGCGCACGCGGGCCGAGAGAAGGTCGATCGCGGCGACCGTCAGCAGCAGCAGGATGATGATGAAGGCCACCTCGTCCCAGGCGCGGATGCGGATGCGCTCGGCGATGGAAAGCCCGATGCCGCCCGCGCCGACGATGCCGAGCACGGAGGCCGAACGCGTGTTGCTCTCCACGAAGTAGAGCGCCTGCGCCAGCATCACCGGGAAGACCTGCGGCAGCAGGCCGAAGCGCACCACCAGCGACGGCGTCGCGCCCACCGCGCGCAGCCCCTCCACCTGGCGCCGCTCCGCATTCTCGATGGCTTCCGCGTAGAGCTTGGCCAGCACCGCGATGTCCGCCACCGCGATGGCCAGCACGCCGGCCAGCGGGCCGAGGCCGACCGCGCGCACGAAGACCAGCGCCCAGATCAGCTGGTCCACGCCGCGGAACCCGTCGAACAGCCGCCGGAGCGAGAAGTGGAACAGCGCGTTCGTCACCACGTTGCCCGCGCCGAGGAAGCCGAGCGGCACCGCCAGCAGGGCCGCCACGAAGGTCCCGAGGAAGGCCATCGCGACCGTCTGGGAGAGCGAGGCCGCGATCTCGTCCCAGTGCTCGCCCGGGGAGGGCGGGAACATCAGCCCGACGATGACGCCGAGATTGCCGAGACCGCCCGCGATGCGCGCGGGCGTGATGTCGAACCAGACGCAGCAGGCGGCGATCCAGGCGACCAGCAGCAGCCACCCGCCCCAGCGCAGCGCGCGCCGCCGCCAGGGCACGGCGAAGGCGGCGGGCACCCGCGCGCGGGCCAGCGCCACCTGTTCGGGCGTCATGCGCGGCCCCCTTCGGTCAGCCCGCGGCGCAGGCGTTCGGACAGCAGGTCGATCATGGCGACGGTGACGATGATCAGCACGACGATGGCGCTGATCTCCTCGTAGTAGTTCTGCGCGATCACGGCGTAGAGTTCCTGCCCGATGCCGCCCGCGCCGACGAAGCCGATCACGCTCGCGCCCCGCACGTTGATCTCGAACCGCAGGATCGCGTAGCTCAGGAAGTTCGGCGCGACCTGCGGCAGGACGCCGTAGCGCACGCGTTGCAGCCAGTTGCCGCCCGCGCAGGTCACGCCATCGGCCGCGCCGAGGTCGGTGTTCTCCACCACCTCCGCGAACAGCTTGCCGAGCGCGCCGACGGTGTGCAGCGCGATGGCGAGGATGCCGGCCAGCGGGCCGATGCCGAAGGCCCAGACGAAGATCAGCGCATAGACGATCTCCGGCACGGTGCGGCAGGCTTCCAGCAGGCGGCGGATGCCGGCCGCGAGCCAGGGGCGCGTGGCCAGGTTGCGGGCGGCGAGGAAGGACAGCGCGAAGGCCGCCGCCGCGCCCGACAGGGTCGCGAAGGCGGCGATGTTCGCCGTCTCCAGCAGCAGCAGCGCCCACTGGTCGAGCCGGTAGAACCAGTAGGCCAGCGACCCTTCCTGGTCGGTCCAGGCGAACAGGTGGCGCCATTGCAGCTGCGGCAGGGTCTGGGCGAAATATTCGCCGAAGCGCGGCAGGCCCTGCGCCAGCTTCGCGGGGCTGACCTCGCTGACCCAGGCCGAGGCCAGCAGCGCCAGCAGCAGCAGCGCGCCGTACAGGATGGTCGCGCGCCGGCGCTGCGCCAGCAGGCCCGCGCGGCGGCGTTCGAAGGCCGCGACGGCGGGGGAGGCGAGGGCGGCTGCGGTCATCGCGCGCGGCGGGCCGCGGCTTCGGCGCGGGCCATGGCGATGACCGGCTCGAACATCGCGTGGTCCGCGGCGGCGTAGCCGGCCGCCGTGCCGCGCTCGATCTGGCGGAAGATGTCGGGATGGGCGGCGGGCAGGGCCAGCATGAAGGCGCGCATGTCGTCGCGGAAGGCCTGCGGCAGGTCGCGCCGTGCGGCCGTGGGCCCGTTCGGGATCGGACGCGACCGCCAGATGATGCGGAGGTCCGACATCGCCAGCATGCCCTTGTCCACCATGGCGCGCAGCGCGCCGCGGCTGTAGCCGCGGGCCTGTTCGCCGACGCCCGATGCCCAGGTGACGCCGCCGTCGTATTGCCGGTTCAGCACGGCGACCACCGCCTGCTCATGCCCGCCCGCGAAGCCGGTGCGGCCGAAGAAGCGGTCGGTGTCGATCCCCGCCTCCCGCAGCTCCGACCGGGGGACGAGGAAGCCGGAGGTGGAGTTGGGGTCCGCCCAGGCCAGGCTGCGGCCGCGCATCTGCGCGAGGTCGGTGATGCCGGAATCGGCGCGGACATACATCACGGCGAGATAGGCGGTGGTGCCATCCGCGTCGCGCGCCACCACCAGCGGCTCGATGTTGCCCTGCGTGTCGAGCCAGATGCGCGCATAGGGCAGCGGCCCCATGGTCGCGACCTCCAGCTGCCTCGCGGCGAAGCCCTGCATCACGCCCGCGTAGTCGCCGGCGGGGAAGACGCGGGCGGGCACGCCGAAATGGCTTTCGACCAGCGCGCGATAGGCGCCGAAGCGGGCCAGGCGGTCGGCCTCGTTCTCGCCGCCGAGCAGGCCGATGCGGATCTCCCGCACCTCCGACGCCCAGGGGCGGCGGCCGGCGGGCGGCATGGCGGGCGCCTGTGCGGAGGCGGGGGCGAGGGGGGCCGCGGCGAGCAGGGCGCCGAGGCGGCGTCGGGTCAGCATGGGTCGGTCCTCACGGTCGGGTTGTGTCGGTCGACCGGGCCGGCCCGGGGCGATTCAGGCCGGCACGGGCGCCGCACCCGCCACGCGCGGCTTCACCGCGGCGGGGGTCGCGGTGGGGTCGGCGCTCTCCTCGAACTCGTCCTCGGAGACGCCGTAGATCTCCTGCACCCGCGCGCCGGTCAGGTCGCCCGGCGTGCCGTCGAACATGATGCGCCCGGCCTGCATCGCGACGATGCGGTCGCAGCAGGCGCGCGCGGTGTTCAGGTGGTGCAGGTTGCACAGCACGGTGATCCCGTCCTCGCGGTTCACCTGGCGCAGCGCGTCCATCACGGTGCGGGCGTTGCGCGGGTCGAGGCTGGCGATGGGTTCGTCCGCCAGCAGGAACCTCGGCTCCTGCAGCAGCGCGCGGCAGATGGCGACCCGCTGCTGCTGCCCGCCCGACAGCGTGTCGGCGCGTTGCAGCGCGATGTCGGCCAGGTCGAAGCGGTCGAGGCAGGCGACCGCCATCGCCCGCTCCTCCGCCGTGAACATCCCGAGCAGGGAGGTGAGCGTGGCGAAGGGACCGGTGCGGTGGTTCAGCCGCCCGACCAGCACATTGGTCAGCACATCCAGCCGCTGCACCAGGTTGAACTGCTGGAAGATCATCGCGCAGTCGGTCCGCCAGCGCCGCAGCGCCGCGCCGCGCAGCGCGGTGACGTCCCGCCCGTCGTGCAGGATGCGGCCTTCCGACGGCTCGGTCAGGCGGTTGACCATCCGCAGCAGCGTGGACTTGCCCGCGCCGGACCGGCCGATGATGCCCACCATCTGGCCGTCGGGGATGGCCAGCGTCACCCTGTCCACCGCCGTCACGGTCCCGAAGCGCCGCGTCAGCCCTTGAAGCTCCAGCATCCCGCCGTCCTTCCGCGAATGGGGCTCTACATGCCTGTGGTGACGTATCGATGACGCGCCGGTGACGTCCAGGTTTTAGTTGCGCCCGCCCCGGCTTCCGCGCCGCCGCGCGGCCTGCGATCCTTCGTCCCGCCGCATACCGGGAGGGACGGATGATCGTCGACCTGCGCATCTACACCACGCTGCCGAACCGGCTGCCGGAGTTCGTCGCGCTCTACGAGGCGAAGGCCTGGCCGCTCCAGCTGAAATACCTGGAGAACTGCCTCGGCTGGTACACCACCGTGGAGGGGGAGCTGAACACGGTGGTCCACATGTGGGGCTATGCCGACCAGGGCGACCGCGAACGCCGCCGCGCCGCCATGGCGGCCGACCCGGCCTGGGGCGATTACCTGCGGGAGGCGGGGGAGCGCGGGCTGCTGATCCGGATGCAGAACCGCATCCTGAAGCCGACCGCCTTCTTCGAGGCGCGCCGGGCCGGCCGGTAGCGCCCGGCCGGGGAGGGGGGTTCACCCCCCTCCCGTCGCGAAGCCCTGCACCAGGCTGCCGGAGACCAGGCGCCAGCCATCGACCAGCACGAAGAAGACCAGCTTGAAGGGCAGCGACACGGCGGGTGGCGGCAGCATCATCATGCCGAGGCCCATCAGCACGCTCGCCACCACCAGGTCGATCACCAGGAAGGGCAGGAACAGCAGGAAGCCGATCTCGAAGGCGCGGCGCAGTTCGCCCACCATGAAGGCGGGCACGAGGGCGCGCCACGGCACCGGCTCCGCCGCGCCCGGCTGGGGCAGGTTGGCAAGGTCGAGGAACAGCGCCAGGTCCGCGTCGCGCGCATGCGCCGCCATGAAGGTGCGGAAGGGCTCCGCCGCTGCCTGCAGGCCGGCGATCTCCGCGATGCGGCCTTCCGACATGGGCTGCAGCCCCTGCACCCAGGACTGTTCCAGCACCGGCTGCATGACGAACCAGGTGAGGAACAGCGCCAGCCCGATCAGCACCGGGTTGGGCGGCACGCCCGGCGCACCGATCGCGCTGCGCAGCAGCGACAGCACGATGGCGATGCGGGCGAAGGCGGTCGCCATCACCAGCAGCGAGGGCGCGAGCGAGAGCAGCCCGATCAGCGCCGTCAGCTGCACCAGCCGCGCGGTGGACCCCGCGCCGCCCGCGCCCATGTCGATGCTGACGCTCTGCGCCAGAGCCGCGCCGGGCAGCAACAGGAAGATGGCCAGGACCAGGGGAAGGCGGCGACGCATCACGCGGTCCCCCCCGGCAGCGGCAGCACCACGTCCTGCCCGCCGCCGGTGACGACGAGGAACTGCCGGTCGTCGCAGCGCAGCAGCAGGGCGCGCCGGCGCGCATCGAGGGGCAGCGCCTCCACCACCGCGAGCCGGCGCCCCGCGCCGCCGCCCGTGCCCGGGGCCAGGCGCAGCCGCTTCGCCACCTGCCCGACCAGGACGATGAGGCCGAGCACGGCCGCGAGCGCGCCGACCGCGGTGCCGATCGTTGCGGAATCCATTCGGCGCAGCCTCCTGCCGGTGCCGTGACCGGGGCTGCGGCATCCTGCCGCGCGCGGACCGGTCGGGCGGCAGGGAAGCGGGGCGGCCTTGCGCCGGTCTTAACCGGGGGCGGCAAGGCCCCCTTTCAGGCGCGCAGCGAGAAGGCGACCGGCCCCGCGCCGCGCATCGCCGGGCGCGCATAGCCGGGCATCTCGCCGCCCGGCGGGCAGATGGCGGCGCGGGCGATCGCCTCCACCACCCGCCCCTGCAGGGCCATGGCGCGTTCGAGCGCGCCGCGGTTGGCGGCGATGGCGCTGCGCAGGCGGTCGAGCGGCAGGGCGAGCCGGCGGTCCCCCGCTTCATCCCCGGCCAGACGGTCGCGCGCGGCGACGAAGGCCTCGATGGCAAGCTGCTTGGCAGTGCCGAGGGCCGCCGCCCCGCGCAGGTCGCCTGCCGCCAGCGCCCGCGTCTCCGCCGCCAGCGCGGCTTCGAGGGCGGCGATCTCCGCCTCGATCGGGTGGGTCATCGCCCGCCCCTCGACAGGTCGCGCTCGATCGCGGCGGCGAGGCCGAGGCCGCCGTTCCGCGCGATGGCGTTGCCGATCTCCTGCACCAGCATCGGGCGCCACTGCGCTTCCCCCGCGCCGCCGGTGAAGGGGCCCTTGCTGGACAGCCCCTGGAACATCGGCTGGAGCATGGCGCCGAGCACCTGGCCCTCGAATTGCTGCGCCATGCGGCGCCGCGCTTCCGGCGTGTCGGCCGCGCCGGCGCGGGGGGTGGCGGCGGCCGCGGCGGGGGGGGCTGCGGGGGGACGGATCTCGGGCATGGTCAGCGCACCTCCAGCTCGGCCTGCAATGCGCCGGCTGCCTTGATGGTCTGCAGGATGGAGATCATGTCGCGCGGGCCGACGCCGAGGCTGTTCAGCCCCCGCACCAGCTCCTGCAGGGTGGTGCCGCCGCGCAGCACCCCCATGCGGCGCTCGTTCTGGTCGTCCACCTCGATATTCGTGCGGGGGACCACCGCGGTCTGGCCGTTCGACAGCGGCGCGGGCTGGCTGACCTGCGGCGCCTCGGTGACGCGGATGGTCAGGTTGCCCTGGGCGATCGCCACCGTGCTGATCCGCACATTGGCGCCCATCACGATGGTGCCGGACGCCTCCTCGATCACCACGCGCGCGGCCTGGTCGGGCTCGATCCGCAGCTGCTCGATCTCGGCGGCCATGCCCACCGCGTCGCGGCCGGCGAGGCTGACGGTGACGGTGCGCGGGTCGGTCGCCACGGCGCTGTTGCCGGGGGCGAAGCGGTTCACCGCCGCGGCGACGCGCCGCGCCGTCGTCAGGTCCGGGTTGCGCAGCGACAGGCGCAGCTGCTGGCGGGCGGCGAAGGCGTAGGGGGCCTCGCGCTCCACGATGGCGCCGTTGGCGATGCGCCCGGCGGTCGGCACGCCGCGCGTCACGCTGCCCGCCGCGCCGCGGGCGGCGACCGCGCCGGTGGCCAGCGCGCCCTGCGCGACCGCATAGACCTCCCCATCCGCGCCGAGCAGGGGGGTGACCACCAGCGTCCCGCCGGTGAGATTGCTGGCGTCCCCGAGGGAGGACACCGTCACGTCGATCCGGCTGCCGGTGCGGGTGAAGGCGGGCAGGTTGGCGGTGACCATCACGGCCGCGACGTTGCGGGTATCGAGCTGGCGTTCCTGGTCGCGCGTGTTGATGCCGAGCCGTTCCAGCACGCCGATCAGCGACTGCCGCGTGAAGACCGCGCTGCGCAGCCGGTCGCCGGTGCCGTTCAGCCCGACCACCAGCCCGTAGCCCACCAGCTGGTTGTCGCGCACGCCTTCGATGTCCGCGATGTCCTTGATGCGGACGCTGCCCTGGGACTGCGCGAGCGCCGGTCCGGCGAGCAGCAGCGCGAGGAGGAGGAGGAGAAGGGGGCGCATGGCGGTCAGAACGGCAGCACGATGTCGAGCAGCTGCTGCCCGTAGCGCGGCTGCTGCACGTCGCTGACCGTGCCGCGCCCGCCATAGGCGATCCGCGCCTCGGCCAGGCGGTCGTGCTTCACGGTGTTGTCGCTGGCGATGTCCTGCGGGCGGATGATGCCGCTGACCTGGAGGTCGCGCATCTCCGCGTTCACCCGCACCTGCTGCCGCCCGGCGACCACCAAGTTGCCGTTCGGCAGGGTCTGGGTGACGGTGGCGGCGACGCGCAGCGTCACCGTCTCGGTCCGCTGGATCGCGCCCTCGCCGCGGCTCGAACTGTCCGACGATCCCTCCATCAGGCGCGAGGGGTCGATGCCGCCCGGCAGCAGCCGCGCATAGCTGCTCTCGAGCCCGAGGAGGCGCGGCAGGCCCATGCCCTCGGTGTTGGCGCGGGTGCGCTCGGTGCTGTTGTTCAGCTGCGCCCGGTCCTCGATCTGCACCAGCACGGTCACCAGGTCGCCGACCTGCGCGGCGCGCTGGTCGCGCAGGAAGGTGCGGCTGCCGGCGCGCCACAGCGAATTCGCCTCCGTCGGCGCCGCCTGCGCCGCCGGCATCGGCATGGAGATCGGCCGCCCGGCCGGGTTCTCGATGGCGGCGAGCTGCGGCCCGCGGCCGATCTCCGACAGGCGTTCGGCCGCGCCGCAGGCCGCGAGCGCGAGCAGCGGCAGCAGGGCGAGGCGAGGGATCATGGCTGCACGTCCCGGCGCGCGCCGCGCGCCACGAGGTTCGGGGGAAGGGCGGAGGCGGGCGCGGGGCCGATGGCGCGCAGCCGCCCGCCCTCCAGCACCTCGGCCAGCACGATGCCGCCGGTGGCGAGGTTCAGCACGGGGATGGTGCGGCCGGGAAAGCCGTCCTCCAGCGCGCGGCCCTGCGCGGTCAGCGACAGGCCGGGGGCATCGTACTGCAGCGTCACGGTGGCGTCCCGCGCGACGGCCGCGGCCGCCGCCACGTCGCCCATCGCAACCGGCTGGCCCGCGGCCATGGCGCGGCGCAGCCGCTGGCCGACCACCGGGCGCGGGTCCTCCGCCGTGCCGGGGCGGATGCGCTCCACCGGCAGGCGTTCCAGCTGCACGTCGCCGGGGCGCACCACCTCTCCCGCGCGGATCGCGCGGGTGGCGACCAGCACGTCGCGCATCGCAACCGCCCGGCCGGCGATGCGCTGGCGGAAGGTGGGCATCCCTTCCGCCACGATGACGAGGGTGGCGGCGAAGCGGCGCGTCGGCGCATCCCAGCTCGCCCCGTCCACCGCCACGCGCGGCTCCGGCGCGTTGGCGGGCAGGACGGGCGGCTGGAAGCCCGGGATGTCGAGGTCGAGCGCGGGGTCGGCGCCGAGCGCGACGAGCTCCGCCCGCAGCGGCTCCAGCGCCTCCTCCCGCCGCATCGCCCGGCCGGGGCGTTCCACCACCACACGCTCGTCGCCGGCCAGCGGCCGCCAGGCCAGGCCGTAGTCCCGCGCGATGGCGGCCAGCTGCGGCGCCTCCACCACGAAGCGCCGGCCGGGGGCGGGGGCGGGGCCGAGCGTCGCGTCGGCGCGCGGGCCGGCATCGTCGAAGATGTCGCCGAGCGTGACGGTGCCCCCCTCCACCACCGCCTGGGCGCGCAGCCGCGGACCCTGCGCCAGCGCCGGCGCGGCGAGCAGGAGCCCGAGGAGGAGGAGGGTGGCGCGCATGGCGGTCAGCGCATCCGCGTCAGGGTCGACATCATCTCGTCGCCCGCGGTGATGACGCGGCTGTTCATCTCGTAGGCGCGCTGCGCGGTGATCAGGTTCGTGATCTCCTGCACCACGTTGACGTTGCTCTGCTCCAGGAAGCCCTGCATCACCTGGCCGAAGCCGACCGCGCCCGGCGCGCCGAGCTGCGCCTGGCCCGAGGCGGGGGTGGCGAGGAACAGGTTGTCGCCCACCGCCTCCAGCCCGCCCTCGTTGGCGAAGATCGCGACCTGGATCTGGCCGACATTCTGCGGCTGCACCTGGCCGTCGAGCTTGGCCAGCACCTCGCCCGCCGCGTTGATCGTCACGTCGCGCGCGGCGGCGGGGACGGTGATGCCGCCGCCGACGGGGAAGCCGTCCGCGGTGACGATCACGCCTTCCGGGCTGAGCCCGAAGGCGCCGGCGCGGGTGTAGGCAGTTTCGCCCGAGGGCATGGTGATCGGGAAGTAGCCGTTGCCGCGCACCGCCAGGTCGAAGCGGTTCTCGGTCTGGGTCAGGCTGCCCTGTTCGGCGATGCGGTACACCGCCGCGGTGCGCACGCCGAGCCCGATCTGCGCGCCCGACGGCAGCACCGTGCCCTGGTCCGAGCTCTGCGATCCGGCGCGGCGCAGGTTCTGGTAGATGAGGTCCTGGAATTCGGCGCGGCGGCGCTTGTAGCCGGTCGTGCCCATGTTCGCGATGTTGTTCGAGATGACCTCGACATTGGTCTGCTGGGCCTGCAGGCCGGTGGCGGCGATGTTGAGCGCGCGCATGGATCGTCTTCCCCTTCGTCTCAGCGGCGGCGCAGGATGCGGTCGACGGCGGAGCCGAGACGCTCGGCCTCCTTCTCGACGAACTGCGCGGCGAATTCGAATTCACGCATCCCGGCGGTCAGCCGCGTCAGCTCCGCGATGGGGCGGACGTTGCTCTCCTCCACCGCGCCCTGCACCACGGCGGGCTGCGCCACGGGCTGCGGCTCCTGCTCGGGCGGGGCGGCGAAGTTGCGCTCGCCCTCGGCGAGCAGGCGCTGCGGGTCCTCGAAGCGGACCACGCGCAGCCGGCCGATCGGGCCGGACTCGCTCAGCACGGTGCCGTCGCCCTTCACCTCGATGCGGACATCGCCGGGCGGCAGCGTCAGCGGCTGCCCGCCCTCGCCCAGCACGGCGTTGCCGCCGGCATCGACGATGCGGCTGTCGGGCGACAGGGTGAAGCGGCCGGCGCGGGTGAAGCGCTCCCCGGCCGGCGTCTGAAGGGCGAAGAACCCCTCCCCCGGCAGGGCGAGGTCGAGGGGGTTGCCGGTCTGCTGCAGGGCGCCCGGGGTGAAGTCCCGCCAGGTCGCGCGGTCCTCGGTGAAGGCGAGGTCGCGGCCGCCGGACGGCACCGCGGCGCGGCCCTGGGGGGAAAGGTGGGCGGCGAAGACGGTCTGGCTGGCGCGGAAGCCGGGGGTGCCGGCATTGGCGATGTTGGCGGCCAGCACGTCCGTCGCGCGGCGCTGCGCCGCCAGGCGGGACAGGACGACATAGCCGGGCGTGTCCATCGTGCATCCTCATCGGCAACTGCGACCGGCGCGGGCATCGCAACCGCCGTGCCAGTCCGTCGCGGCGCGGAAGGCCCTGCGGTCGCGGCGCGTCCTGCGCCGCCGGTCCCGATCTAGTCGGCACTTGTTGCCGGGAGCTTGCGGCGCTTCGTGCCGGGCAAGAGGCCGTTAACGGCCGGACCATAGACCGGCACGGCGATCCAGGATGGAGGACACCCGTGACCGAGGCCGCACCGGAGCCGAAGGAGGCCTCGGCGAAGAAGGGTGGCAAGCGCCTGCTGCTGATCGGCGCCGCGGCCGTGCTGCTGCTGGGCGGCGGCGGGGTCGGCGCCGCCTGGTTCCTCCACCTGCCCCCCTTCTCCGCCCCCGCCCCGGTCGCCCAGGCCGAGGCGCCGGCCGGCCCGCCGGTCTTCGTGGACATCCCCGACATCGTCGCCAACCTCAACGCTTCCGGCCGCCGGCAGGTCTTCGTGCGGCTGCGCGCCAAGGTCGAGGCGCCGCGCCCCGCCGATGCGGCCGCCGTGCAGGCCGCCATGCCGCGCCTGCTCGACATGTTCACCACCTACCTGCGCGAGACGCGGCCCGAGGAGCTGCGCGGCAGCGCCGGCACCCAGCGCCTGCGGGAGGAGCTGCTGGCCCGCGCCAACATCGCCACCCGCCCCGGCGCGGTGACCGACATCCTCTTCGTCGAGCTGGTCGTGCAATGAGCGAGACCGCCGAGATGGACGACTGGGGCGCCGCCCTGGCCGAGGCCGCGGCCCCCGTCATCGCGGAGCTGGCGCCGGCGCCCCCCGTCTCCCCCATCGAGGGCGCGCGGGTGCTGAACCAGGCCGAGATCGACAGCCTCCTCGGCGTCGCCGGCGGTCCGGGCGGCGAGGAGCAGGGCGGCAGCGGGATGGAGCGCGTGATCTCCCGCGGGCTCGTCTCCTACGAACGCCTGCCGATGCTGGAGATCGTGTTCGACCGGCTGGTGCGGATCCTGTCGACCACGCTGCGCAACTTCACCTCCGACAACGTGGAGGTGTCGATCGACGGCATCTCCTCCCTGCGCTTCGGGGACTACCTGAACTCCATCCCGCTGCCCGCCATGCTGGCGGTGTTCAAGGCGGAGGAGTGGGACAACTACGGCCTCGTCGTCGTCGACAGCTCGCTGATCTACGCGGTCGTCGACGTGCTGCTCGGCGGGCGGCGCGGGACCTCCGCCATGCGGATCGAGGGCCGGCCCTACACGACGATCGAGCGCACGCTGGTCGAGCGGCTGATCGGCGTCGTGCTCGACGACCTCTCGGACGCCTTCGCGCCGCTGTCGAAGGTGCGCTTCCGCTTCGAGCGGCTGGAGGTGAACCCCCGCTTCGCCGTCATCTCGCGCAATTCCAACGCCGCCGTGCTGGCGCGGCTGCGGGTCGACATGGAGAACCGCGGCGGCGAGGTGCAGCTGCTGCTGCCCTACGCCACGCTGGAGCCGGTGCGCGAGCTGCTGCTGCAGCAGTTCATGGGCGAGAAGTTCGGCCGCGACAGCATCTGGGAGATCCACCTGGCCGAGGAGCTGCGCCAGACCGGCGTCGCGCTCGACGTGGTGCTGGACGAGCAGACGATGTCGCTGGCCGACGTGCTGCGGCTGAAGGTGGGCGACCGGGTGGTGCTGAGCGTCGGGCCCGGTGCGCCGGTGACGCTGCGCTGCGGCGACATCCCGCTGTTCCAGGGCCAGGTCGGCCGCCGCAACGGCAGGATGGCCGTGAAGATCGACCGCGCCCTGCCGCGCGGCGCCGCGCAGCACGGCAACGGGGCGGAGGGCGCGCGATGAGCCTGGCCGTGCTGCAATGGGCCGTGGAGGCGCTGCTGCTGGTCGCGCTCGCGGCCGCCCTGCCTGCCGCCTTCCGCCTGGAGCGGGCGCTGGCCGCGCTGAAGCGCGACCGCGGGCAGCTTTCCGACAGCGCCCGCGGCTTCGCCGAGGCGACGCGCGAGGCGGAGGCGGCGATCGCCCGGCTGCGCGCCACCGCCGACGGCGCGGGGCGCAGCGTGGCCGAACAGGTCCGCATCGCCTCCGCCCTGCGCGAGGACCTGCGCTTCCTCACCGAACGCGCCGAGCAGATGGCGGAGCGGCTGGACAGCGGCGTGCGGACCGCGCGGCCGGCGGCCGACCCCGCCCTGGCAGCCGCCGCCCCGCTGCCGCGCGCGCGCGCCGAGGCCGACCTGCTGCGGGCGCTGCGCCGGGGACGGGGCGAATGAGCGCGACCGCGACGCTGCGCGCCCTGCTGCTGGCGGCCGCCCTGCTGGCGGGACTGAAGGCGGTGTCGCTGGTGCGGGACTTCCCCGGCCTGCCCGCGGGCCTGCCGCCGGTGTCCTCCCCGGCCATGGCATCCGCCCCCACGCCGCCGCCCGCCCCCGCACCGGCCGCCCCCCCACCGGCCCCCGCACCGGCCGCCGCGCCCGCCCCTGCGCCCGCGCCCGCGGCCGAGCCCACCGAGGCGGTGGCCGCCGCGCTCCGCGCCCGGCGCGAGGCGCTGGAGGAGCGCGAGCGCGTGACGCAGCTGCGCGAGGCGGTGCTGGTCGCCACCGAACGCCGCATGGCCGCCCGGATCGAGGAGCTCGCGGCCCTGCAGCAGCGCCTGGAGCGCGCCGAGACCGCGGCGCGCGAGCGCGAGGACGCGCATTGGCGCAGCCTTGCGAAACTCTACGAGACGATGCGCCCGCGAGAGGCCGCGGCGGTGTTCAACGAGCTCGACCTGCCCGTGCTGGCGCAGGTCGTGGACCGGATGAACGACCGCAAGGCCGCGCCGATCCTGGGCGCCATGCAACCCGACCGCGTGCGGCAGCTCACCCTCGAGCTGGCCCGGATGCGTGCCGGCCGCGCCCCCGCCTGAATGCACCACGCCCGAACGAAGGACAGGACCCCGTGAGCTTCGACCGCAGCCTCAAGGTGCTCGTCGTGGACGACTACAAGACCATGACGCGCATCATCCGCAACCTGCTGAAGCAGATCGACATCAACGACAGCGACGAGGCCGCCGACGGGCACGAGGCGCTGGCCAAGCTGCGCGCGGGCCACTTCCACCTGGTCATCAGCGACTGGAACATGCAGCCGATGACCGGGCTCGACCTGCTGAAGGAAGTGCGGTCCGACGCCCGGCTGAAGGACATGCCCTTCATCATGGTCACCGCCGAGAGCAAGACGGAGAACGTGGTCGCCGCCAAGCAGGCCGGCGTCTCCAACTACATCGTCAAGCCCTTCAACGCCGAGACGCTGCGCGAGAAGATCACGAAGGTGCTCGGCCATGGCTGACGCCGGACGCGCCGCGGCGCAGCCCGGCGCCGACCTCGAATCCACCGTCGCGACCCTGATGGCGGAGCTCGACACGCTCGGCCGCATCATCGCCGATGCGCGCGCCGAGGTCGCCGCGCTGCGCGGCGACGAGGGGGAGGGGCCGGACATCCCCTCCGCCACCGACGAGCTCGCGGCGATCGTGGCGCACACCGCGCAGGCGACGCACGAGATCATCGATTCCTGCGAGAAGCTGGAACAGGTGACGGCGAAGCTGGACGCGGAACATGCCACGCCGCTGGAAGGCGCCATAACGCGCATCTACGAGGCCTGCTCCTTCCAGGACATCACCGGCCAGCGCATCGCGAAGGTGGTGGCCGCGCTGCAGAAGATCGAGCGGCGGATCGTGAAGGCCCGCCAGGGGCTTCCGGCCCGCCCCGTGGCGCCGCCCCCGCCGCCGTCGCTGCTGAACGGCCCGCAGCTGCCCGGCGCCGGGATCAGCCAGTCGGCCATCGACGCCCTGTTCGACTGAGAGGAGGCCGCGATGCCCCCGATGCGCCCGGCGGCGCTGCTCTGCGCCGCCTTCCTCGCCTTCGCCGCGCCCGCCATGGCGCAACCGGCGGAGGCGCCTCGCATCGGGATCCGCACCGGGGTGCATCCCGGCTTCACCCGCATCGTCTTCGACTGGCCGCAGCCGGTGCGCTACAGCGTCGTGCAGCAGGGCGAGGCGGTGGAGATCCGCTTCGACAGCCCCGCCGCGCTGGACGGCGCCCCGCTTTCCCGCCCGCTGCGCAACCTCCGCACGATGGAGCGCCTGGCGGACGGCGTGCTGCTGGCGCTGCGGCCGGGCGTGCAGGTGCGCCACCTGACCGTGGGGACGCGGGTCGCGGTGGACCTGCTCGACCCCGCCCCGCCGCGCGCCGCGGCGCCGGCCGCGCCGCGCCCGCGCCGCGGATGTCGAGGTCGTGGGAGGCGAGCGTGAA
>NZ_JBNXUO010000042.1:0-37678 GCF_050563535.1 Falsiroseomonas sp. CW058 | reverse complement strand
GGCTCTGGGCCGGGGACGGCGGCGCGCCGCGGCCGGAGATCGGGTTCCTCGGCTTCGATGCCGGCCGCCCTGCGGGCGCCGCCCCGCCGGCCGATGCCGCCCCGCGCCGGCCCGGCCGGGGATAGCGGCAGGGGACGCGCCGCCCCGGCCTATCCCGCCGTGACGCGGGCCGGGACGTGGCGCTGACCTTCCGGGCGGGTGCGCAGCGCATCGATGAGGCCGAGCAGGCGGCGCGTTTCGAAGGGCTTGCGCAGCACGGCATCGAAGCCGGCCTCGCGGCAGCGGGGCTCGATCTCCTCCGGCGCGTCGGCGGTCAGCGCCACGAGCGGCACGCGCGACTGTTCGCCCGGCAGCATCCGGATGGCCGCCGCCACGCCGTAGCCGTCCATGCCCGGCATGTTCAGGTCCATCAGCACCATGTCGAAGCTGGCATTGTGCAGCGCCGCCAGGGCGCGGGCGCCGTCCTCGGTGGCGGTCACGACATGGCCCGCCCGCTCCAGCACGGCCGAGAGCAGCAGGCGGCTGGCGGGCACGTCCTCCGCCACCAGGATCCGCAGCTTGCCGGTCCGCCGCGCGACCGGCGCGGCGCCGGGGCGGAAGGGGATGCGGAAGGCGAAGCGGCTGCCCTTCCCCGGCGTGCTCTCCGCGCCGATCGCGCCCCCCATGGCGGTGACCAGGCGACGGCAGATCGCAAGGCCGAGCCCGCTGCCGCCGAAGCGTCGGGCGGTGTCCGCACCGGCCTGGCGGAAGCGGTCGAAGATGTGGGGCAGCATCTCGGCCGGGATGCCCGCGCCGGTGTCGCTGACCGAGATCTCGACCAGTTCCGGCCGCGGGGTCAGCCGGGCCGCGACCGTGACCTGGCCGCTGCGGGTGAACTTGATGGCGTTGCCGACCAGGTTGGTCACCACCTGGCGCAGCCGCAGCGGGTCGCCGCGGATCCAGCGCGGCAGGCCGGGATCGGCCTCCACCACCAGCGCCAGCCCCTTCTGCTGCGCCAGGCCGCGCAGGATGCCGGCGCAATCCTCCAGCAGGGCGGGCAGGTCGAGGTCGGCATCCTCCAGCTCGACCGCGCCTTCCTCCAGCCGGGCGAAATCCAGCACGTCGCCGATCAGCGCCAGCAGGGCCTGCCCGGCGCGCTGCTGCTGCTCGACCCAGCCACGCGCATTGGGCGGCAGCTCCGCCCGCGACAGCAGGTCGGTGTAGCCGAGCAGGCCGGTCAGCGGCGTGCGCAACTCGTGGCTGACGGTGGCCAGCAGGTCGGCGCGGCGGCGTTCCTGCTTCTCCCGCTCCTCCGCCGCCTGCGTGGCGCGGCGCTGGCGGTCCAGTTCCTGCCGGCGGTGGCGGCCGAGGATGCGCACCGCCACGCTGACGGCGCCCACCAGAGCCGAGAGGCCGAGCGCGACGAGGAGCCAGTTGCGCGCGGTGACCAGGAAGGAACCCTCGGGCGCCGCGACCGCCACCACCCAGCGGGTTCCCGCGACCGGCCGGACGAGGCCGAGCCGGCCGCCTTCGAGGGCTGCCACCTGGCCGGCGGGCGGGGCGGGCCGGAACGCCGCCTCGGGCAGGGCGCCGCTGCCGGCGCGGGCCAGCACGCGCCCCTCCTCGTCCAGCAGCAGCGCCGACCAGCCCTGCGGCACGCCGAGACGGTCCAGCGCATGGCCGAGCGCGAGCGAAGGCAGCACCGCCACCAGCGCGTAGCGCACCGTCCCGCCGATCCGCACCGGCACGCGCAGCGCCACCTGCCCGTCCTGCAGCACGCCGACGGAGGCGCGCCCGGTCTGCAGCACCCCCCGCACCAGGAGGTCGGAAGCCGGCGGCAGCGGCGCATCGCGCGAATGGCGCAGGTTGATGACCTGCCGGTCCGCCTCGACGAGGGCGAGGGTGTACCAGGCCGGCCGCTGGGCGAGCAGCCGCGCCGCCTCGTCCCTGAAGCCCAGCAGGACCCCGAGTTCGAGCCGCGGCGAGGCCGCCAGCGTCTCCAGCGCGCCGAGATCGGCCGCGACCTCCATCTCCACCATCGTCGACAGACCCGCCGCGGTGCGGTTGAGGTCGGTGCGGAGATCGGCGCCGCGTTCGGCCTGGAGGCCGAGGAAGAACACCACCGCATAGGCGACCAGCGGCAGCACCGCCAGCAGCGGCGAGGCGAGGACCAGCAGCGACCAGGCGCGGCTGCCGGCGGGGGAGGCGATGGCCGGCGTCACGGAGGTGGGCAAGCGGGCGGAAACCTCGGGGCAGGACGATGTGAAGGGCGGGCCGGGACCGGACTGACGCCAGGGATGGTATACCACCATGACGTGCATAGTCAGATCAAGCCACCACCCTTCCGCGCATCATTCCGCGGATTCCTTGCCCCCGTCTGATCCTCCGCGCGGCCCGGCGGCGTCACTCCGGCTGGATGCGCGCCGCCGCGACAAGGGCCTGGTTGCGCGGGATCTCGGCGGCGATCAGCTCGGCGAAGGCCTGCGGCGTCTCGGCCAGCGGGGTGAGGCCGACGGCGCCCATGCGCTGCGCATTGGCCGGGTCCGCGCCGGACTGGTTGAGCGCGGCGTTCACCCGCGCGACCACATCCCCCGGCAGGCCGCGCGGCCCCCACAGGCCGCACCAGCCCTCGTACACCAGGTCCGGCCATCCGGCCTCCGCCAGGGTCGGCACGGCGGGCAGCACCGCCTCGCGCCGGGCGGAGGTGACGGCATAGGCCCGCGCGCGCCCGTCGCGCACCAGCGGCAGCGCCGGGCCGAGCGGGGCGATGAACAGGCTGACCGCGCCGGAGACGAGGTCGTTCAGCGCCGGCCCGGTGCCGCGGTAGGAGACGAAGGTCGTCTCCACACCGAGCTTCTGCCACAGCGCCGCGGTGGCGAGCTGCCCGACCGACCCGAGCGAGGAGCCCGCGAAGGAGAAGGCCTGCGGCTGGCGCCGCAGCGCGTCGAGCAGGGCGGCGAGGTCGGGCGGCGGCAGCGCCGCGGCGCCGATCATCACATAGGGGATGGAGACGGTGCGCGCGACCGGCGTGAGGTCCGCGCGCAGGTCGAAGGGCACGTTGCGCTGCACGAAGGGCAGCACGGTCAGCACCTCGTTCGAGTAGAGCAGCGTCCCGCCATCCGGCGCGCTGCGCGCCACCGCTTCCGCCCCCACCGCGCCATTCGCGCCGGACCGGTTCTCGATCACCCAGTTCTGGCCGAGGATCTCCGCCGCGCGGGGCGCGAGGATGCGCCCGGTCAGGTCCGTGGTGCCGCCCGGCGGATAGGGCACGACGAGGCGGATGCTGCGCGTCCCCTGCGCCACCGCCGGGGCCGCGAGCCCCGCCAGGCCGAGCGCGAGCGCGCCACGGCGGGTGATGATGCCTTCCATGTCCGTCCCCTCCTCCCTTCCGCCCGCGTCAGGCGACCTGTCCCCCGCCTGCTTCCAGCAACCTATTCCCCGCCTGCTTCCAGCGACCTATTCCCCGCCCGCTTCCAGCAGCACCAGCTCCGCCCCGTCCTCCACCAGGTCGCCGACGCGCGCGCGAATGGCGGCGACGGTGCCGTCGGCCGGCGCGGTGATGCGCATCTGGACCTTCATAGCCTCCATCACCAGCAGCACGGCGCCGCGCGCCACCGCATCCCCCGGCGCGACGGCGACCGACAGCACGCGGCCCGGCATGGGGGCGAGGATCCGCCCGCCGCCGCCCTCGGCATCGCCCGACGGCGCGCGCGGGTCCACATGGCGCAGGTCCCGCGTCACGCCGTCGAGCGTGACGGACAACGCATCCCCCTCCCGCAGCACCGTCGCGCGGCGCATCCGGCCATCGAGCGCGAAGGACAGCGCGTCGCCGCTCCACGCCACGCCCTCGACTGTCCCCGTGCCGTCCGGCAGGTCGAGCCGCAGCGGCGCGGCGAGGTGCGCGCGCAGCACCAGGCGGCGCGCATCGTCCAGCAGCACCAGGTCCTGCCAGCCCTCGCCGTTCAGCCGCCAGGCGGTGGCGGCGGCCCAGGGCGAATGCGGGTCGGCCGCGTCCGCCGTGCCGCCCGCGTCCCGCAGCAGCCGCAGCGCGGCGGCGGCCAGCGCGGCGCGCGGGGCGGGGACGGCGGGCGGCAGCAGCGACGCCGCGTGGCGGGCGATGAAGCCGGTGTCGAGTTCCGCCGCCGCGAAGGCGGGGTGCGCCAGGATGGCGCGCAGCAGCGCCAGGTTGGTCCGCACCCCCGCGACCGCGGTCCCCTCCAGCCCGCGCAGCAGGCGGCGCCGCGCGCTTTCCCGGTCCGGACCATGCGCGATGATCTTGGCGATCATCGGGTCGTAGTGGATCGGGATGGTGTCGCCCTGCCGCACGCCGGAATCGACGCGCAGCCCATCGGGCAGCGACAGATGCGCCAGCCGCCCGACGGAGGGCGCGAAGTCCCGCGCCGGGTCCTCGGCGTAGAGCCGCACCTCGATCGCATGCCCGTCCAGCGGGACCTGCTCCTGCGCCAGGGGCAGCCTCTCGCCTGCGGCGACGCGCAGCTGCCACTCCACGAGGTCGAGGCCGGTGACCGCCTCGGTCACCGGGTGTTCCACCTGCAGGCGCGTGTTCATCTCCATGAAGTGGAAGCCGTCCCCTTCCGCGATGAACTCGACCGTGCCCGCGCCGACATAGCCGATGGCGCGCGCGGCGTCGCAGGCGGCGCGGCCCATCGCGGCGCGGCGCGCGGCGGTCATGCCCGGGGCGGGGGCTTCCTCCACCACCTTCTGGTGGCGGCGCTGGATCGAGCAGTCGCGCTCGAACAGGTGGAGGACGTTACCATGGCCGTCGGCGAAGACCTGGATCTCGATGTGGCGCGGCCGGGTCAGGTAGCGTTCCAGCAGCAGGCGCCCGTCGCCGAAGGCGGCCGTCGCCTCGCCGCGCGCAAGCGCCACGGCCTCGTCGAGATCGGCGGCGGCGGCGGCCACCTTCATCCCCTTGCCGCCGCCACCGGCGCTGGCCTTGACCAGCAGCGGGAAGCCGATGCGGGCGGCTTCCGCGCGCAGCGTGGCGTCCGACTGGTCCTCGCCGTGGTAGCCGGGCACCAGCGGCACGCCGGCGCGGTCCATCAGCGCCTTGGCCGCCGCCTTGCTGCCCATGGCGCGGATCGCGGCGGGCGGCGGGCCGACGAAGGCGATGCCGGCGGCGGCGCAGGCCTCGGCGAACTCCGCGTTCTCGGACAGGAAGCCGTAGCCGGGATGGATCGCCTCCGCCCCCGTCGCCCGCGCGGCGGCGAGGATGGCGGCGATGTCGAGGTAGCTGTCCCGCGCCGGGGCGGGGCCGATGCGGACGGCGTCGTCGGCCATGGCGACATGCATTGCCCCCGCATCGGCGTCCGAGAAGACGGCCACCGTGCGCAGGCCCATGCGCCGCGCCGTGCGGATCACGCGGCAGGCGATCTCGCCGCGGTTGGCGACGAGGAGGGAGCGGAAGGTCATGTCCGGAAGACCCCGAAGCGCGCGCCGTCGCTCCAGCCCGGCACCGGGTTGTTGCGCGCGGCGGAGAGGCTGAGCGCGAGCACCATGCGCGTGTCCTCCGGCGCGATCACGCCGTCGTCCCAGATGCGGGCGCTGGCATAGGCGGGGTTGCCCTGCGCCTCGTACTGCGCCTCGACCGGCGCCTTGAACGCGGCCTCCTCCGCCGCCGGCCAGGTGCCTCCCTTCGCCTCGATCGCGTCGCGGCGGATCTGCGACAGCACGCTCGCGGCCTGCGGGCCGCCCATGACGGAGATGCGGGCGTTGGGCCACATGAACAGGAAGCGCGGCGAATAGGCGCGGCCGCACATGCCGTAGTTGCCGGCGCCGAAGCTGCCGCCGACGATGACGGTGAACTTCGGCACGCGCGCGGTGGCCACCGCGGTGACCATCTTCGCGCCGTCCTTCGCGATGCCGCCGCTTTCGTATTTTCGGCCCACCATGAAGCCGGTGATGTTCTGGAGGAACACCAGCGGGATGCCGCGCTGGTCGCACAGCTCGATGAAATGCGCGCCCTTCTGCGCGCTTTCGCTGAACAGCACGCCGTTGTTGGCGAGGATGCCGACGCGGTAGCCCCAGATGCGCGCGAAGCCGGTGACGAGCGTGGTGCCGTAGAGCGGCTTGAACTCGTCGAACTCGCTGCCGTCGACGATCCGCGCGATCACCTCCCGCGCGTCGTAGGGCTCCCGCAGGTCGGCGGGCACGACGCCGCCGATGCCGTCGTAGAGCGGCTCGCGCGGCGGGGCGGGGTCGTCCGCGCCGCGGGGCTTGGCGCGGTTCAGCCCGCCGATGATCCGCCGCGCGAGGCCGAGGGCGTGCGCATCGCTCTCCGCCATGTGGTCGGTGACGCCGCTGGTGCGGCTGTGCAGTTCCGCCCCGCCCAGGTCCTCGGCCGTCACCACCTCGCCGGTCGCGGCCTTCACCAGGGGCGGGCCGCCGAGGAAGATGGTGCCCTGGCCGCGGACGATGATCGCCTCGTCCGACATCGCGGGCACATAGGCGCCGCCCGCGGTGCAGCTTCCCATCACCACCGCGACCTGCGGGATGCCCTGCGCGGACATGCGCGCCTGGTTGAAGAAGATGCGGCCGAAATGGTCGCGGTCGGGGAAGACCTCGTCCTGGTTCGGCAGGTTGGCGCCGCCGCTGTCCACCAGGTAGATGCAGGGCAGGCGGTTCTGCTCCGCGATCTCCTGCGCGCGCAGGTGCTTCTTGACGGTGACGGGGTAGTAGGTGCCGCCCTTCACCGTCGCGTCGTTCGCGACGATGACGCATTCGCGCCCGGCAACGCGGCCGATGCCGGTGATGATGCCGGCGGCCGGGATCTCCTCCCCATACATCCCCTGCGCCGCGAGCTGGGAGAATTCGAGGAAGGGCGAGGCCGGGTCGATCAGCGTGCGGATGCGGTCCCGCGGCAGCAGCTTGCCTCGGTCCAGGTGGCGCTTCCGCGCGGCTTCCCCCCCGCCTTCGCGGATGCGGTCCACGGTGGCGCGAAGCTGCGCGACGAGGTCCGCCATGCGGGCGGCATTGGCCCGGAACTCCGGGGATCGCGGATCGGCGGTGCTGGCGATCACGGCCATGGATGCTGCGTTCCCCCTGCCATGGCCGGCATGTCAGCCGGTTGCGCGCAGGAAGTCCAGCAGGCGGCCCCGCGGGGGGTCCCCTTCCCGCAACCCCACCCGGCCGCCACACTCGCCGCGGCCAGAGGGGGACGCAAGCGCATGTGGCAGGCCCGCACCATCATCCACAACGGCATCGCCATGCCCTTCCACGAGGCGCGGATCCACCCCCTCGCGCTCGGCGTCGCCTTCGGGGTCGCGGTGTTCGAGGGCATCCGCGCCTACCGCCATCCGGCGACCGGCGCGTTCAGCGTGTTCCGGCTGGAGGAGCACCTGGCACGGCTGGCGCAGGGGATGAAGGTGATGCGCCTCGCCGACCCGCCCGCCACGGATGTGCTGCGCGCCGCCGTGCTGGAGGTGATCCGCCTGAACGCGCCGGATGACGACGCCTATCTGCGCGTGCAGGTGCAGGTCGAGGCGATGGGGACGATGGCCACCACCGGCCCCGTCGGCTGGATCGCCGCCGCGCTGCCGCGGGAGCGTTCGGCGAAGTTCGCGACGGGGCTTTCGGCCTGCGTCTCCTCCTGGACGCGCATCGCCGACAACGCCATGCCGCCGCGCATCAAGGCCAGCGCCAACTACCATGCCGGGCGGCTGGCCACGCTGCAGGCGAAGGCGGACGGCTACGACAGCGCCATCCTGCTGACGCAGCGCGGCAAGGTGAGCGAGGCCGCCGCCGCCTGCCTGTTCCTGGTGCGGGACGGCGTGCTGGTCACCCCGGACCGGACCAGCGACATCCTGGAGAGCGTGACGCGCGCCACCGTGCTGACGCTCGCCGCCGAACTCGGCATCCCCTGCGAGGAGCGGGAGGTGGACCGGACGGAGTTGTATGTGGCGGATGAGGTGTTCCTCTGCGGCACCGGGCAGGAACTGGTCGCGGTGACGCAGGTGGACCGCCTGCCGGTGGGCGATGGCGCGCCGGGCCCGCTGACGCGGCGCCTGCAGGCGGCCTACGAGGCCGTTGTGCGCGGCCTCACCGAGGCCCATCCGGAATGGCGGACGCCCGTGCCGATGGGCTGATGCCCGGCGCACGAAGTCCCAACCTGCGGCCCGCGCAGCGGGCCGAGCGCCCGAACGGGCGCCGCCGCGAATGCGGCGAAGCCGAGCGCCGGAGGCGCGCTGGCGTCTGAAGCATGACGTGCGTCAGCACGTCATGAGCCCGGAATGCCCCCCATCTCCACCACCAGGTTCAGCGCCGCGTCGCAGGCCGCGCGCGCGCCGGGGGGGATGACGAGCGTGCTCTCCCTCTCCTCCACCAGCGCCGGGCCCTGCACGAGGTCGCCGGGCGACAGCGCGGCCCGGTCGAAGACCGGCGTGTCCAGGAAGGCGCCGTCGAACCAGGCCGGCCGCGCGCCCCTGCGCGCCGCGCCGCCCGCCGGCGCCGCCGCCGCGAGGTCGAGCCGCGGCACCGGCCCGCTGACCGTCACGCGCCAGCCCACGCATTCCACCGCCACGCCCGGCTCGGTGCGGCCGTAGAGCCGCCGGTACTCCGCCTCGAAGGCAGCGCGCAGCGCGGCGCGGTCGGCGCGGTCCAGCGCGGCGGGGTCGATCTCCGCCTCCACCTGGTGGCCCTGGCCGGCATAGCGCATCGCCGCAGCGATGCGCACGGCGCCCTCCGCCACCCCCGCCCCGGCCAGCATGGCGCGGCCCTCCGCCTCCATCCCCGCGACCAAGGCGCGCAGCGCGGCGAAGTCCAGCCGGTCCAGCGCCGCGACCCCGCCGCGCAGGAAGGCGAAGCTGATCGGCGCGGCGAGGAAGCCGAAGGCGGATGCGACGCCCGCTCCCGGCGGCACCACCAGCCGCGCGAGGCCGAGCTTGCGCGCGATGGCGCAGGCATGCACGGGACCGGCGCCGCCGATCGGCACCATCGTGTAGGCGTCGATCCGCCGCGCCTTCTCCAGCGCATGGATCGAGGCCGCCTGCGCCATGCCGTTGTTCACCGTCTCATGCACCGCCCAGGCGGCCTCGACGGCGGAAAGGCCGAGCGGGCGGCCGATGCCGTCCAGCACCGCGCGTTCCGCCGCCGCCGCGTCCAGCGCCATCTCCCCGCCCAGGAAGCTGTCCGCCGCCAGGTAGCCCAGCAGCAGGTCGCAATCCGTCACGGTGGGCTGCGTCCCGCCCAGCCCGTAGCAGGCCGGGCCGGGATCGGCGCTGGCGCTGTCCGGCCCGACGCGGATCAGCCCGAGCCGGTCGACCCGCGCGATGGACCCGCCGCCCGCGCCGATCTCGATCATGTCGATCACCGGCACCTTCAACGGCAGCCCGCTGCCCTTGCGGAAGCGATCCACGCGGGAGACCTCGAAATCCAGGCTGCGCTGCGGCCGCCCCCCGTCGATCAGCGCGGCCTTGGCCGTGGTGCCGCCCATGTCGAAGCAGAGGATGTCCGCCGCCCCCGCCGCCGCGCCGAAGACCCGCGCCGCCTGCACCCCGCCCGCCGGTCCGGACTGCACCAGGCGGATCGGGTGGCGCGCCGCCACCGCCTGTCCCACCGTGCCGCCATCCGACAGCATCAGGAACAGCGGCCCCGCGACCCCCGCCTCGCGCAGGCCCGCGCCGAGCCGCGCGAGGTAGCGTTCGAAGACCGGCTGGACATAGGCGTTGCAGATGGTGGTGGAGCCGCGTTCGTATTCCCCGATCTCCGGCACCAGGTCGGAGGAGAGGCAGATGGTGACGCCCGGCGCCTCCTCCGCGACGATCTCCGCCAGGCGCCTCTCATGGACCGGGTCCTGGAAGGCGTGCAGCAGGCAGACCGCCACCGCCTGCACGCCGGCCGCGCGCAGCGCCCGCGCCGCGTCCCGCGCCGCCGCCTCGTCCAGCGGGGTCAGCACGCGGCCATCGGGCAGCAGCCGCTCCGGCACCTCCAGCCGCAGCCGGCGCGGCACCAGCGGCTCGGGCCGGCGCATGGCGAGGTCGTAGGTGTCGTGGCGCAACTCGGTCCCGATCTCGGGGATGTCGCGGAAGCCGGCGGTGGTGAGGAAGCCGGTCGGCACGCCGCGCCGCTCGATCAGCGCGTTGGCGACCAGCGTGGTGCCGTGGATGACGTGCCGCACCTCCCGCGGGGCGACGCCGTGCCGCGCGAGCAGGCCGCGCACGCCCTCCAGCACCGCCTGTTCGGGGGCCTGGGGGGTGGTCAGCACCTTGCCGTTGAACAGCCGGCCGTCGCGCGTGTCGAGCAGCACGAGGTCGGTGAAGGTGCCGCCGATGTCGACGCCGATGCGCCAGGGCGCGCCCTGCATCAGGCGTAGCCTTCCGCCGCGTCGCGCGCGATCGCCTCGGGGTCGCGCGCGGCGGGCGGGCCGAAGCCGCCGCCGCCCGGCGTCTCGTAGGTCAGCACGTCGCCGGGCTGCAGGACGATGCGCGCCTTGGCGGCCACCGGCTGCCCGTTCACCAGGTCCCGCCCGCCGCGGCCCGGGCCGCCGCCCAGAATGCCGCGGGGCGGATGCTGCACCCGTTCATGCCGGTAGGTCGCCGTCACCGGGCGGTCGCCCACCACCCGGAAGGACAGGCGCTGGCCGAGCCCGCCGCGCATACGCCCCGCGCCGCCGCTGCCCGGGATCAGCGCCTTCTCGGTGATCAGCATCGGCACCGCGTTCTCGAACTGCTCCACCGGCTGCGTCGCCACGTTGGAGGGGAAGGACAGGCAGGACGGCCCGTCATGCGCCGCGGCGGCGCCATGCCCCCCGTTCATGAAGAACATCCGCACGTAGCGCCGGCCATCGGGCTGTTCGCCGGTGAAGTAGACGTTCCAGAGCGGGCTGCCGCTTTCCGCGATGACGCGGTCCGGGATCATGCGGCCGAGCGCGGCGAGGACGAGCATCGGCAGGTAGTGCCCCGTCAGGTGCCGCCCCCAGACCGGCGCGGGCCGGCGCGGGTTGACGATGCTGCCTTCCGGCGCGACGAGCGAGATCGGGCGGAAGCAGCCGTCATTGTTCGGCGTCGCCGGGTCGAAGGCGCATTTCACGGCGTAATTGGAATAAGCCCGCGTGAAGTTCAGCGGCGAGTTCACCGGCCGCGCGATCTGCGGGTCCGTGCCGGTGAAGTCGAGCGTCAGCGCATCGCCGCGGATCGCGAGCCGCAGGCGGATCGTCACGGGATGCTCGAAGCCGTCCGCCGTCACCTCGTCCGTCACCTCGCCGTCGGGCACCGCCGCGATCGCCTCGCGCATCGCGCGTTCGGACCGAGCGAAAATCTCGGCCGACAGCTCGCCGGGGTCCGCGATGCCCTCCTCCGCCAGGATGCGCAGCAGCCGCGCCTCCGCGCCCTCGTACATGGCGAACTGCGCGCGCAGGTCGCCCAGCACCTCGGCCGGCTGGCGCAGATTGGCCTCGAGGAAGGCGACGACATCCTCGTTCTCCTCGCCGCCGCGCAGGATGCGGGCGACGGGGATGGTCAGCCCCTCCTCCCAGCTGTCGCGCGCCTCCACCGAAGGGGCGCCGCCGATGTCGGTGGCGTGGAAGGTACTGCCGATCCAGGCGGCGATGCGGCCGCGCAGGAAGACCGGCTTCACCATGGTGATGTCGTTCAGGTGACCGGTGCCGAGGTAGCCGTCGTTGCTGATCAGCACGTCGCCGGGGCGCAGCGCCTCCGCCGGGCAGCGGCGCAGCATCGCCGCCAGCGTGTGCGGCATGGTGCCGACGAAGCTCGGGACGGAGCGGGAGGATTGCGCGAATTGCCGCCCCGCGCCGTCCATCAGCCCGACCGCCATGTCCCAGTTGTCGCGCACGACGGAGGAGAAGGAGGTGCGGACGAAGGTCTCCGCCGCCTCGTCCATCAGGCCGCCGATGCGGCCCCAGGCGGCGCCGAGGCGAAGCGCGGACAGGCCCGCCACCTCAGCCCCGCAGCGCCTGGAGCTGCGCGGGATAGCCGGCGGGGTCGAGATGCACGTCGATCAGCGACGGGCCCGGCTGCGCGAAGGCGGCGCGCAGCGCGGCGCGGTATTCCGCCGCGTCCGTCGCGACATGGCCGTGCACGCCGAACCCCCGCGCCACCGCCGCCAGGTCCGGCCGCGCCCAGCGCACGCCCGCGGTCGGCAGCTGCCGCTGCTGCTGCTTGATGTCGATCAGCGACAGCGCGGCGTCGTTGAAGACGACCGTGACCAGCGGCGCCCCGGCTTCCGCCGCGGTGGCGAGTTCGCCGGCGCACATCATCAGCCCGCCATCCCCGGTGAAGGCGATGGCGCCGCGCGCCGGGTCGTGCAGCGCGGCGGCGATGCCGGCGGGCAGCGCGAAGCCCATGGTGGCCAGGCCGTTGCTGATCAGCAGGTCGCGCGGCGCCGCGCATTGCCAGAAGGCGGTGGCGGAGAACATGTGCGCGCCCGCATCGACGCTGACCCGCGGCGCGCGCCCCGCGGCGCGGGCCTCCTCCTGCGCGATGGTCACGATGTCGGGCGGCGCGATGCCGCCGCCGCCTGCCCAGGCCAGCGCCGCGAGCGCGGCCGCGCGATGGGCGGCGACCTCCTCCGCCGTCCAGTCGGACCGCGCCGCCAGCGGCAGCAGCGCCCGCAGGGATGCCGCGACCGGCCCGTGCCGCGCCGCGGCGGGTTCGGCATAGCGCACGGGATGCGGGCGCAGCGCGACATCGAGGATCGGCGCGGCGTAGCGCCAGGGCTGCGGGATCAGCTCCACCGGGTCGAGCCCGGCCTGGATGATGAGGTCGGCCGCGCCGACGCAGGCCGCTTCCAGCGTGCCGCCGGTGAAGATGCCGGCATGCAGCGGGTGGGCGTCCGGCAGCACGCCCTTCGCCTTGTAGGTGACCAGCACCGGGCAGTGCAGCGCCTCGGCCAGGGCGAGCAGCGCCGCGGCCGACCCCTCCTCCGCCGCCTCGAGCCCGGCGAGGATCACCGGCCGCCGCGCGGCGCGGAGCAGGGCGGCGGCGTCGCCGCCGTCGGGCGCGGGGGGGGCTGCGGCGCCGGGCGGCTCCGCCACCGGCGGGCGCCGCGCGGCTTCCCCGGTCAGGTCGAGATGCACGGCCCCGCGCGGCGCCGCCATGGCGAGGTCGAGCAGCGCGGCGACGCCGCCCGTCTCGCCGCGGGCATGGCCCTTCACCAGTTCGGCCGTCATGGCGCGCTGGTCGAAGGCCTGGTGGGTGACGAAGGCGGATTGCCGCGCGGTGAACCCGTCCGAGACCAGCAGCACCGGCGCACGTTCCAGCGTGGCGCAGGCCAGCCCGTTCAGCGCATTCGCCACCCCCGGCCCCTTGGTGGTCAGCACCACGCCGGGGGCGCCGGTGAGTTCGGCGTCCGCCACCGCCGCCATCGCCGCCGCGCCCTCGTGCCGGGCGAGGACGAAGGAGAGGCCGAAACGCGGCGCGGCCTCCACCAGGTCGAGCGAGGAGCCGCCGCCGGGCACGCCCCAGATGCGGCGCGTGCCGCGGCGGGCGAGTTCCGCCAGCAGGGCTTCCGCCATCGTCCTCGCCTGCACGCCGCCGTCTGGCATGGCCATCCTCCCGCCCGGAACTTGTCCGGACTTATGCCGGGGCGGGGTCGCGGCGTCACCCCCGGCATGTCGTCCGTGTCGGCGCCGCGTCACACGCGAAACCCGAATCCCGGCCGGCGCGACACCACGGCGAAACGCGGCTGCGCGACAAGCCGCGCCAACACCCGAACGGAGGATCCGACCATGTCCCGCCTGCCGCTGTTCTTCCTCGTCGCAGCCGCCGCCTGCCTCGTCGCGGGCGTCACGCTCGGCATCGGCATGGGCATCGCGCACGACTTCCAGCTCGCCCCCGTGCATGCGCACACCAACCTGGTGGGCTGGACCTCGCTGTCGCTGATGGGGCTGGTGCACCGCACCTATCCCGAGCTGTGCCTGAACCGCACCGCGGCGCTGGCGCAGTTCGGCATGTCCACCGCCTCCGCCCTCGCCTTCCCCTTCGGCATCTACCTGGCCGTGGTCCATGGCCAGCCGGCGCTGGCGATCGCGGCGGGGCTGGTGTGGATGGCGGGCGCGGTGCTGTTCCTGGTGCGGCTGGTGCTGCTGGCCATCGGCCGGGCGCCGCGGCGCCTGCCCCTGATGCAGCCGGCCGAGTAACCCGGCGCCAGCCCCCAGGACCGCCCGGCGCCCCGCGCCCGCCCCGGAATGCCGGGGCGGGCGCTTGCCGATTCCGGTTGACGGAGGTGGCAGAAATCGATTTCCATCACCCCGATCACGCGCGGCAAGCTGCGGATCCGGAGGAAACGAGCATGTACCGTCACCCCCTTCCCGGGCGGCGTGCCCTCATGGCCGGCACCGCCGGCCTGGCACTCGCCGCCGCCAGCGCCGGCGCAGCCAGGGCGCAGCAGGCGCGGCGGGTCGATCTCTGGCATGTCTTCAACATCGACACGGACATGATCCACCCGGCGATCCGCGCCTTCAACGCGGCCAATGCCGACCTCCAGATCGAGCCGCGCGTCGTCCCCCTGCCGCAGATCGCGCCCGAGATCACCCGCGCGGTGGCCACCGGCGCCGTGCCGGACCTGATCACCGGCAGCAACGAACAGGTGGTGGCGCTGGCCGCGCAGGGCGTGCTGGACGACATCACCGACCATGTCCGCGCCAGCGCCTCGATCCAGTGGGACAGGATCTATCCCGGCCCGCGCGCGACGGGCACCTACCGCGGCCGCATCTTCGGCGTGCCGCGCGCGGTGAACACGCTCGCGCTCTACTGGAACCGCGACGCCTTCGCCGAAGCCGGGCTGCCCGACCGCGCGCCCACCACCTGGGCCGAGACGATGCAGTTCGCCGAACGCCTGACCAGCCCGCAGCGCAACCGCTTCGGCTTCAACTTCTCCGCCATCCAGACCGAGGAGGGGACCTTCCAGTTCCTGCCCTGGCTGCAGATGGCCGGCGCGTCCGTCGCCACCCTCGACAGCCCGGGCGCGGTGGAGGCGCTGACCTACTGGGTCACCATGGTCAACCGCGGCTTCGCCAGCCGCGACGTGCTGACGATGCGGCAATACGAGGTCGCGAACACCTTCATGTCGGGCAATGCCGGCATGATCGTCACCGGGCCCTGGGACCTGCCGCGCATCGCGCAGGGCAGCCGCCACCGCTGGGCGGTCGCGCTGCTGCCGGTCCACCAGGACCGCAACATCCGCGCCAGCGCGCTGGGGGACTTCCTGTTCTGCGTCCCGAAGGGCGCGCGCAACCGCGCCGGCGCGCTGCGCGTGCTGGACCACATGCTTTCGGACGCGACGCTGGCCAATGCCTGGGCCGGCGGCCGACTGCCGCCCCGCCCCGGCCTGGTCCGCAACGCCGAACACCCCGAGGCGCTGGCGGTGTTCGAGGAGCAGATGCAGTTCGCCCGGATGCGCGGCCCGCACACGCGCTGGCCGGAGATCAGCCGCCCGATCCAGACCGCCATCCAGGAAGCCATCACCGGCCGCGCCACGCCGCAGCAGGCGCTGTCCCGCGCGGCGCAGGCGGTGAACGCCATCCTGGCGCGCGAACCGCTGCTGGATTCGTGACCGGATGAGCCTCGCCCGCGGCATCGCCGCGCCCATCCCCGCCATCCGCCCGCTGCCGCGGCGCGCGGCGGCGCTGGACCGCGAATCGGTGCATGTCTGGGCGGCGATGGCCGCGGTCGGGTTCCTGGCCTTCTTCATCGGCTATCCGATCCTGGCCAACTTGGTGATCAGCCTGCAGGAGGTCACGCTCGGCAACATCGCGTCCTGGGACCGGCCCTTCGTCGGGCTCGACAACTACCGCGAGGTGATCGCCGACCCGACCTTCCGGGGCGTGGTGTGGAACACGCTCGTCTTCACGGCGGCGAATGTCCTGCTGTCCTGCCTGCTCGGGCTCGCGCTCGCGCTGCTGTTCGACCTCGGCTTCCCCGGCGCCGCCTTCCTGCGCGGCGTGCTGCTGCTGGGCTGGATCCTGCCGCCGATGGTGGTGGGGGCGGTCTTCAAGTGGCTGATGGCGACCGATGCGGGGCTGTTCAACGCGCTGGCCGGCACGCGCATCCACTGGCTGTCCGACCCCGACATGGCCCTGGTCTCCGTCACGCTCGCCAATGTCTGGTACGGCACGCCCTTCAGCATGATCCTGATCGCGGCAGGCCTCGCCGGCGTCCCGCAGGAGCTGTACGAGGCCGCGGCGATCGATGGCGCGGGGCGCATCCGCCGCTTCTTCCGCGTCACGCTGCCGATCCTGATGCCGACGCTGCTGGCCGTGCTCGCGCTGTCCACCGTCTACACGCTGCGCGTCTTCGACCTGATCTGGACCATGACGCGCGGCGGGCCGGTGGATTCCACCAACATCCTGCCGCTCTGGTCCTTCCTGAACAGCTTCGAGCTGTTCCGCTTCGGCCCCGGCGCGGCGCTCGCCACCATCTCGCTCGGGCTCGTGCTGGTGGTGGGGCTGCTCTACATCCGCAGCCTGCGGTCGGAGACGCGGCTCTGATGTTCGGGCGGCTGGAACGCAACCGCTGGCTGACGCTGCTGGCCACGGCGCTGGTGCTTGCCTGGCTGTTCCCGGTGTACTGGATGTACGTCTCGGGCTTCAAGACCTCGGCCGAGATCATGCGCGCGCCGCCCACGCTGTGGCCCGAGGCGCCGACGCTCGACGCCTTCCGCTACGTGCTGGAGAGGGAGAACCTGGCCCGCGCGCTGGGCAACAGCCTGGTCATCGCGGGGGGCGCCACGGCGCTGGCGCTGCTGCTCGGCACCGCGGCGGCGCATGCGCTGGCGCGGGTGCATGCGGGCTGGGCGGCGGCAACGGTGCTGGCGATGCTGCTGGTGCAGGTGCTGCCGCCGGCGCTGCTGGCGACGCCCTTCTTCATCATCTTCCGCCAGATGGAGATCATCAACACCCACGCCGCCGCCATCCTGGCCAACGCCACGCGGCTGCTGCCCTTCGTGGTCATCATCCTGCGCCCCGTCTTCGCGCTGATCCCGAAGGAACTGGAGGAGGCGGCGCGCGTGGACGGCTGCACGCGGCTCGGCGCCTTCCGCCGCGTCACGCTGCCGGTGGCGCGCGGGCCGGTGCTGGTGGCGGCGGCGCTGTCCTTCATCCTCGCCTGGGGGGACTTCGCCTACGGCGTCGCGCTGATCCAGTCGGCCGAACGCCAGCCCGCCACCGTCATCCTCTACGGCTTCGTCGGCGGCGAATTCGCCGACTGGCAGAACGTGATGGCCTTCTCCGCCCTGTTCGTCACGCCGATCGTCCTGCCCTTCCTGCTGCTGCAACGCCAGATCGTCCGCGGCCTGACCGCGGGCGCGATCAAGTGAGGGAGCACCCGATGCTGACCGACACCCAGCTTGCGCAGTTCCGCCGCGACGGCTTCCTCGGCATCCCCGGCTTCTGGTCCGCCGAGGAGGTCGCCGCCATGCGCGCCGAGCTCGACCGGCTGAAGGCGGAAGGGATGCTGCGCAACGTCGCCACTGACGGCGCGAAGGCGAACCTCCAGGTCACCGAGACCTGGAAGGTCAGCCCGCTGTTCCGCGCGGCGGCCCTGCAGCCGAAGGTCGCGGCGCTGACCTCCGCCCTCCTCGAAGGCGGGCCGGTCTTCCAGTATTTCGACCAGATCTTCCTGAAGCCCGCCCGCAGCGGCGCGCCGACCAACTGGCACCAGGACAACCACTACTTCAAGCTGCCCGACCCCTCGATGGCGGTCGGCGTCTGGACGGCGGTGCACCCCGCCACCGTCGCCAACGGCACGATGCGCTTCATCCCCGGCGCGCATCTGGCGAACCTGCCGCACCGCCGCGATCCCGACAGCGACCATCACTGGCGCTGCGACCCGGACGACGCGCAGGCCGTGCCGGTGGAACTGCCGGCCGGCGGCGTCGTGGTCTTCACCTACGGCTCGCCCCACGCCACCGGCCGCAACGACACGGACGCCGAACGCGCGGGCTTCGCCATGCACTTCGCCCATGCCGAGAAGGGGCGCACGCGGGAAGTCCACCTGAACCGCAGGGGCGAGCCGATGGACTACACCCCCGGCCGCGCCGGCCGCCCCTTCGTCGCCGGTCCGCAGGCCACCCACGGCGCCGCCGAATACGGCGAGGACCAGCGCGCCGCCTGGCGGCGCCTCGTGCAGCCGAGGGCCGCGGCATGACGCGCGGGGAGATGCGCGAGGCCTGGGCGCGCGACGGCATCTTCACCGTCCCGGACCTGCTGACGGCCGCCGAGGTCGCGACGCTGAAGGCCGAGGCCGCGGCGATCTGCCGCGGCGAACGCGGCGCCGTGGACGGCCTGCCGGAGGACCGCGGCGGCACCGATGACGAGGTGACGGCCCGCTGCCTCGCCATCCATTTTCCGCACAAGCTGAGTCGCCTGGTGCGCGACACCTGCGCCCATCCGCGCATCGTGGAGGTGCTGCGGGAGGTGATCGGGCCGAACGTCAAGGCGATGCAGACGATGATGTTCGTCAAGCATGCCGGCAAGCCGGGCCAGGCCTGGCACCAGGACGAGAACTTCATCCCGACGCGCGACCGCAGCCTGGCCGCGGCCTGGATCGCGCTGGACGACGCGACGGTGGAGAATGGCTGCCTCTGGGCGCATCCCGGCTCGCACCGGTCCGGCGTGCTGTGGCCCGACGCCGCGCATGGCGATGCCCGCTTCGATGCGGTGAAGGAGGCGACGTCCTTCCCATATCCGCGCGAAGGCGGCGTCGCGCTGCCGGTGCGCGCGGGCGGCGTGGTGTTCTTCCACGGCCACCTGCTGCACCGCAGCCTGCCCAACGTGACCAGGGCGGGGTTCCGCCGCGCCCTCGTCACCCACTACATGAGCGCGGAATCGCTGCTGCCCTGGGACATGGGCGGGCGCATCCCCGCCACGAAGGACATGCGCGACATCCTGATGGTGGCCGGCGAGGACCCCCATGCCCACAAGGGCGTCGCCGACATCGCCCGCCCCTTCGTCCGCGCGGAGGCCGGCGCCACCGCCTGGCGCGCGCCGGCCATGTCGTGACCCGCAGCGGAGCCCCTGCTTGACCCCCATCCACACCGAGGAGGCCGGCGGCCTCGTCTGCCGCTTCGCCGGCGAGGTTCTCCGCATCGAGCCCTGGGGCCCGGACGCGCTGCGCATCCGCGCCCGCCCCAACGCGCGCGACGTGCTGCCCGGCCGGGTGGAGGTGCTGCTGCCGCCCGCGCCCGGCGCGGCCGCCACGGTCGCCATCGCGGGCGAGACGGCGCGCATCACCCATGGCCGCATCGCCGCCGAGATCCGCATGCAGATCCGCCTCGGCGCCGAGGTGAAGCGCGAGCCGGTGCTGCGCATCTTCCGCGCCGACACGGGCGAGACGCTGCTGGAGGAGGCGCGCGGCCACTTCGCCGGCCCCGCCCCGCGCGCCTTCAAGGCGATCGCCGGCGATTCCTGGCGGCTGGAGGCGAGCTTCGCCGCGCAGGAGGGGGAAAAGCTCTACGGCCTCGGCCAGCCGCAGCATGGCTGCCTCGACCTCAAGGGCGTGTCCACGACCCTGGTGCAGCAGAACACGCATGTGGTCATCCCCTTCGTGCTCTCCTCCCGCAACTACGGCTTCCTCTGGCACAACCCGGCGACGGGGCGGGCGGAATTCGCGAGGAACATCACCCGCTGGACGGCGGACGCGACCGCGCAGCTCGACTACTGGATCACCGCCGGCGACGGGCCGCGCGACATCCTGTCGCGCTACGCCGATGCCACCGGCCATTCGCCCGCCTTCCCCGGATGGGCCAGCGGCTTCTGGCAGTGCAAGCTGCGCTACCGCACGCAGGAGGAGCTGCTGTCGGTCGCGCGGGAGTACAAGGCGCGCGGCCTGCCCCTGTCCTGCATCGTCATCGACTTCTTCCACTGGACGCGCATGGGCGAATGGAAGTTCGACCCAGCCGAATGGCCCGACCCGGATGCGATGATGGCGGAGCTGCGCGCCATGGGCGTGGAGACGATGGTCTCCATCTGGCCCACCGTGCAGTCGAACGCCGAGACCTGGTCCGAGATGCGGGAAGCCGGCTTCCTGATGCGGACCGAGCGCGGCGCGCCGGTGACCAACGTGTACCCGGACAAGCACCCGCTGGCGCTGCACTACTGCACCTACTACGACGCGACCAACCCCGATGCGCGGCGCTATGTCTGGGGCAAGGCGCGCGACAACTACGTGAAGCACGGCATCGCCAATTTCTGGATCGACAGCTGCGAGCCGGAACTGCGGCCGAACCACCCCGAACAGGTGCGCCTCGCCCTCGGCAACGGGGCGGAGGTGCTGAACGCCTATCCCCACCTGCACATCCAGGGCTTCCGCGAGGGGCTTGTGGAAGCCGGCCACCCGGACGGGGTGCTGCTGGTGCGCAGCGCCTGGGCGGGCAGCCAGAGGCACGGCGTCATCCTGTGGTCGGGCGATGTCTGGTCCACCTGGCGCGACTTCCGCGCGCAGATCACGGCGGGGCTGCATGCGGGCCTGTCGGGGCTGGGCTGGTGGACCACCGACATCGGCGGCTTCTACGAGGGCATCGGCAAGGATGCGGGCTTCCGCGAATTGCTGGTGCGCTGGTTCCAGTTCGGCGTCTTCTCCCCGGTCTGCCGCCTGCACGGCTTCCGCGTGCCGGACGAGCTGCCGCTGCCGAACGACGGCGTTCCAACCTATGGCGACGACACCTTCCGCATCTTCACCGCGACCGGCGGCGCCAACGAGGTCTGGTCCTACGGCGAGGCGCTGGAGCGCATCTTCGTCGACCTGCTGTTCCTGCGCGAGAGGATGCGTCCCTACATCATGGCGCAGTTCGCCGAGCATGCGCGCAGCGGCGCGCCGGTGATGCGGCCGCTGTTCTTCGACTTCCCCGCCGACCCCGCCTGCTGGGACGCGGCCGATTCCTACATGCTCGGCCCCGACCTGCTGGTGGCGCCGGTGGTGGAGCCGGGCGCGACCGCCCGCCCCGTCCACCTGCCGGCCGGCGCGCGCTGGCGCTGCGCCTGGACCGGGGCGGAACACCCGGGCGGACGGTGCATCGTGGCCGAGGCCCCGCTCGACCGCATCCCCCTCTTCCTGCGGGACGATGCGGTGCTACCCATCACGGCATGAAGCTCCGCGACTTCGCCGCCGCCATCGGCCTTGCCCCCGGCACCGTCAGCCGGGCGCTCAACGGCTATGCCGGGGTCAGCGCCGGGACGCGCGCGCGCGTGCTGGCCGAGGCGGAGCGCCTGGGCTACCGGCCGGACCGGCTGGGCCGGATGCTGCGGACGGGGCGGAGCGAGACGATCGGCGTCCTGCTCTCCCCCCCGCAGGGCGGCTTCAACAACCCCTTCTTCGTGGACTGGCTGGAAGGCATCGACCGCGCGCTCGCCGCGACCCCCTTCACCATGATCGTCACCGCCGCCCACAGCGCCGCGGACGAGATGGCGCGCCTGGCGCGGCTGACCGCGACGATCGGCGTGGAAGGCGTGCTGTTCGCCCGCACCCGGCGCGAGGACCCCCGCATCGCCTTCCTGGAACGCGAGGGCGTGCCCTTCGCGACGCTCGGCCGCACCGCGGCGACCTGCCCGCATCCCTGGGTGGACATCGACCACGCCGTGGTGGGGCGGGAAGCGGCACTGCGGCTGGCCGCGCGCGGCCACCGCCGCATCGCGCTACTGAACACGGCGGAGGAGCTGATGTACAGCCGCCACGCGATGGACGGCTTCCGCGAGGGGCTGCGCCAGGCCGGGCTCGACCCCCGCGCCGCGCCCGTGCTGCACGACGCGCCGACCGAGGCGGGCGGCGAGGCCGCGATGCGCGCGCTGCTCGCCCGCCCCGGCCCACGGCCGACCGCGCTGCTCTGCGGCAACGACCTGATGGCGGCGGGCGCGATGCGGGCGCTGGCCGCGGCCGGGCTGCGGGCGGGCGCCGACATGGCGGTGATCGGCTGCAACGACCATCCGATGTGCACCATGCTCGACCCGCCGCTCACCTCCTTCACCGCGCCGGTCGGCCATGCGGGGGAACGCTGCGCGCGGCTGCTGCTCGACCTGCTCGGCGGCGCCGCGCCAGTGGCGGAGCTGATCGCCCCGCGCCTGGTCGCCCGCGCCTCCGACCCGCCGCTGGCGGAGCTGCGCGCGGCATGACCTTCCTCGGCATCGACCTCGGCACCTCCGCCGTGAAGGCGGTGCTGCTGGACGCCGGCGGCGCGGTGCTGGCGCAGGCGCAAGCGCCGCTCGACCTGTCGCGCCCCCGCCCGATGTGGAGCGAGCAGGACCCGGCGGCCTGGTGGCGCGCGACCGGCGCAGCGGTGGCGGGGCTGGGGCCGGCACGGGCGGCGGTGCGCGGCATCGGACTGTCGGGGCAGATGCACGGCGCGGTGCTGCTGGACGCCGCGGACCGCGTGCTGCGCCCGGCGATCCTGTGGAATGACGGGCGCAGCCACGCCGAATGCGCGGCGCTCGACCCCGCGGCGCGGCGCATCGCGGGCAACCGCGCCATGCCGGGCTTCACCGCGCCGAAGCTCGCCTGGGTGCGGACGCATGAGCCCGCGGTCTGCGCCGCCACGCGCCGCGTGCTGCTGCCAAAGGACTGGCTGCGCCTCGGCATGACCGGGGAGGCGGTGTCGGAGATGTCGGACGCCGCCGGCACGCTCTGGCTCGACGTCGCGGCCCGCGCCTGGTCGGCGGAGATGCTGGCGCTGTGCGGGCTCGCGCCCTCGCACATGCCGCGGCTGGTGGAGGGCAGCGCCGTCTCCGCCACGCTGCGCGCCGACGTGGCGCGGGACTGGGGGCTGCCGCCCGGCATCCCGGTGGCGGGCGGCGCGGGCGACAACGCGGCGGGCGCGGTGGGCATCGGCTGCATCGCGCCGGGGCAGGGCTTCGTCTCGCTCGGCACCTCGGGCGTGGTCTTCGTGGCGGATGCGGCGCCGCTGCCGGACCCCGACCGGACGGTGCACGCCTTCTGCCACGCCCTGCCCGGGCGGTGGCACCGCATGGCGGTGATCCTGTCGGCCGCCTCCGCCCTGGGCTGGGCCGCCCGCGCGCTCGGCGCGGCGGACGAGGCGGCGCTGCTGGCGGAGGTGGAGGCGGCGGGCGCGGCGGCAGCCAACCGCGTGACCTTCCTTCCCTACCTGTCGGGCGAGCGGACGCCGCATGACGACCCCGCCGCCGCCGGCGTCTGGTTCGGCATGGACGGCGCGACGACGCGCGCCGACCTCGCCCGCGCCGTGCTGGAAGGCGTCGCCTTCGCGCTGGCCGACGGGCTGGATGCGCTGGAGGCGCGGGGCGGGCGCATCGCGGCGCCGTCGGTCATCGGCGGCGGGGCGCGCAGCGCGCTGTGGGGCCGCATCCTCGCCACCGCGCTCGGCCGCGACCTGGCCTTCCGCGCGGGCGCCGAGATCGGCCCCGCGCTCGGCGCCGCGCGGCTCGCGATGCTGGCCTGCGGCGCGGCGGAGGCGGAGGTCTGCACGGAGCCCCCGGTCGCGCGGCTCCAGCCGCCCGAGCCCGCGCTGGCCGAGGGCCTCGCGCGCCGCCGCGCGGTCTTCCGCGCGCTCTACCCCGCCCTGAAATCCCGCTTCGCGGAGTCCGCGACATGAGCACGATCTTCGACGCGATCCCCCCCATCCCCTTCGTGGGCGAGGAGGGCGAGGCCGAATGGGGTTTCCGCGCCTGGCAGCCGGACCGGATGGTGGAAGGCCGGCGCATGGCGGACTGGCTGCGCCCCGCCGTCGCCTACTGGCATTCCTTCTGCGCCACCGGCGCCGATCCCTTCGGCGCGGAGACGATGGACCGCCCCTGGTTCCGCACGGCGGATCCCATGCAGGCGGCGCGGCAGAAGGCGGAAGCCGCCTTCGCCTTCATGGAACGCCTCGGCACCCCCTTCTTCTGCTTCCACGACCGCGACATCGCCCCCGAAGGCGCGACCCTGCGCGAGAGCAACGCGATGCTCGACGCCATGCTCGACGTCGTGGCGGGACATATGCGGCGCAGCGGCATCCGGCTGCTCTGGGGTACCGCCAACCTGTTCAGCCATCCGCGCTACATGGCCGGCGCCGCCACCAACCCGGACCCCGACGTCTTCGCCCATGCCGCCGCGCAGGTGAAGCACGCGCTGGAGGCGACGCATCGGCTGGGCGGGGAGAACTACGTGCTCTGGGGCGGGCGGGAAGGCTACGACACGCTGCTCAACACCGACCTGGCGCGGGAGGATGCGCAGCTCGGCCGCTTCCTGTCCCTGGTGGTGGAGCACAAGCACCGCATCGGCTTCCGCGGCACGATCCTGATCGAGCCGAAGCCGATGGAGCCCACCAAGCACCAGTACGACCGCGACGTCGCCACCGTGTACGGCTTCCTCGCGCGGCACCGCCTGCTGGGCGAGGTGAAGGTCAACATCGAGGCGAACCACGCGACGCTGGCCGGCCATTCCTTCGAGCATGAGGTGGCGCTCGCCGCCGCGCTCGGCCTCCTCGGCTCGGTCGACATCAACCGCGGCGACCCGCAGAATGGGTGGGACACCGACCAGTTCCCGAACAACGCGCAGGACCTGTCGCTGGCGATGCTGGAGGTGATGCGCGCCGGCGGCCTCGGCAGCGGCGGCTTCAACTTCGACGCCAAGGTGCGCCGCCAGTCCTTCGCGGCGGAGGACCTGGTGCACGCCCATGCCGGCGGGCTGGACACGCTGGCTCGCGCGCTGCTGATCGCGGCGCGCATCCGCGCCGACGGGCGGCTGGACCGAGCGCGGGCCGGGCGCTACGCCGGCTGGGACGCGCCGGAAGGGCGCGCCATCCTCGACGGCGGGATGAGCCTCGCCGCGCTGTCCGACCGCGTGCTGGAAGGCGGCGTCGACCCCCGGCCGCGCAGCGGCGGGCAGGAGAGGCTGGAGAACCTGGTGGCGCAGCTCGCGCGGTAGCGCCTGATCCGCGAAGGCGGAACGCCGGAGCGGCGACCCAGCCGCTGGGACAAGGGCTGCGGCGGGACGCTACCCGGCCGGGTCTTCCATCCGCAGGTCGGGCTCCGCCTCGTCCTCCGCATGCAGCCGGTCGAGCGGGATGGTCAGCGTGCAGCACAGCCCTTCCGCCTTCCAGCTGCGCTCGACCCGGCCGCGCAGCTGGTCGCCGATGGAGGCGTCGATGACGCGGGTGCCGAAGCCGCGGCGCTCCGGCGTGTCGCGCAGCGGCGGGCCGCCCTGCTCCCGCCAGGTCACCACCACCGCACCCGCCGCCTCCGGCACTTCCCACCCCACCTCGACCCGCCCGGCCGAACCGGCGGAGAGCGCGCCGTATTTCGCCGCGTTCACCGCCAGTTCGTGCAGCGCGATGGCCAGCGGCTGCACCGCGCCCGGCCGCAGGCGCAGCGGCGGGCCGGAGATGCGGACGCGCGGCGGCTGGTCGCCTTCCGCCTCCGGCAGCGCCAGGTAGGGCGCAAGCTCGCCCCGCACCAGGTCGTCGAGCGCGACATCCCCCCAGGCCCGGCGCGACAGCAGGTCATGCGCGCGGCCGAGCGCGGCGATGCGGGTGGAGACGGCGGCGGCGAAGCTCTCCGGGTCGCCCGCGCGGGTCAGCCGCACCACGGCCTGCACGACGGCAAGCATGTTCTTCGCGCGGTGGTTCACCTCGCGCGCCAGCAGCATCCGCGCCTCCTCCGCGCGGCGCCGGCCGTCGACATCCTCCACCACGCCGATCCACTCGGCCGCGTCCGGGTCGCCGCCGGGGGACGGCACCAGCACCGCGCGCGCGCGGCACCAGCGCACCGTGCCGTCCGCGCGGGCGACGCGGAACTCCACGTCGAGCGGCCGCCCGTCTGCGACCGCGCGGCTCCATGCGACGGAGACGCGGCCGCGGTCCTCCGGCACCACCGCGACCAGCCACGCATGGGCGCTGCCGGCGACATCGGCCATGCTCTCGCCCGCGAAGGCGGTCCAACCCTCAAGCGCGGTGATGCGGCCGTCGCGCGCGGCCTGCCACACGGCGATCGCGCCCGCCTCGGTCAGGGCGCGGTGGCGCCGTTCGCTCGCGGCCAGTGCGCGCGCGGCCTCCCGCTCGGCCGTCCTGTGGGCGTCGCGCTCCCCCTCCATCGCGCGGACCAGCGCCAGCGCCTGCGCCTCCTCGCGCCGGATCCAGCGGTTCCAGACCCGCAGCGACAGCCAGGTGCCGGCCACCGCGACGATGGCGACGCCCCCGCACCAGATGATGTAGTCCGCGAGCAACCCTGTCGCCCCTCCCTGCGGCCCGGCCGTCAGCGCGGCTGCGCCAGCAGGCGGCCGGCGATGAGGGCGATGCGCGGGCCGTGGCGCATCAGGCCGATCGCGGTCCCCAGGCTGGCGATCATCGTCACGGTGCAGACGGCGGCGTCCACCCAGTAGGCCGCGCCGCCCAGGAACAGCGTCGCCACCCGCGTCAGGTGGGAGGTGCCGCAGGCCAGGATGAAGACCAGGAACATCACCATCACCGACCGGAAGGGCAGCAGCTCCACCCGGCGCAGGAAGCGCCAGATCGCGAAGGGGATGGCGAAGTAGGCCATCGCGACGCCGAGGTTGGTGACCACCTCCACCGCGATGATGGCGGGGTCGTAGAGCAGGCAGATGGCGTGCGGGGCGTAGCCGCCCCAGGCCTGGACGATCTCATAGGTCAGGCGGGAGATGGCCTCTGTCATGGCCTGTTTCCTTCACGCGGGCAAGGTGCGGGCGCAGGCGGAGGCGCGCTGGTCCGCAGCGTCGTTGTCACCGGAACCGGAAGGTGTCGCATGGAACGCGTCCCGTCCGGGCATGGGCGGCCCTTCAGTTCTTCGTCACCGCGCGCGGCGCGGTCATGCCGCGACCGGCGGCGGCGTGTAGGCCATGCGTTCCCTCGCCCGGATCGCGGCGTCGCCGCCGTGCTGGGCGATCATGCGCGCCTGCGCCGCCTTGGCGGCCGCGTCCACCGCCTCGGGGTCGAGCATGGCGCGCAGCCGCGCCTCCAGCTCGCGCAGCAGCGCCGCATGGGCGGGATCGGCGGCCAGGTCGCGCAGCTCCTCCGGATCGGCGTCGAGGTCGAAGAGCTGCGGCGCCGCGCCGACGTAATGGACGTATTTGTGCCGCGGCGTGCGCAGCATGAAGACGCCGTCGGGGCAGTAGGTGTGCAGCTCCGACAGCGCCGCGCGGTCCTGCGTGGGCCGCCCCGCGAGGTCGAGCAGCGACGCGCCGGGCAGGCCGAGCTCCGCGGCCGCGTCCCCCGCCCCCACCGCGTCCAGGATGGTGGCGGACAAGTCGCACAGCGTCACCGGCGTGGCGCAGCGCCCGCCCCGCGGCACGTCCGGGCCGGCCATGATCATAGGGATGCCCGCGCTTTCCTCGTACATCGTGCACTTCCCCCAGAGGCCGCGCGCGCCGAGGTTGTCGCCATGGTCCGAGGTGTAGACCACCCGCGTGCCGGCCGAGAGCCCCGCCTCATCCAGCGCCGACAGGATCTTGCCGACATTCTCGTCCATGAAGGACACCAGGCCGTGGTAGCCCGCCAGCGCGCGCTGCAGGTCGGCCTCGTCCCGGAAGTGGCGGCGGTGGTCGGACCGCCGGCCATAGCCGCGCAGCCAGGGATGCGGCAGGCGTTCCTCCTCCGGCGCGTCCCACAGCTTCGGGCGCGGAAGCGCCGCCCCGGCATAGCGGTAGTAGTGCTCGGGCGGCGCGGTCAGCGGGAAGTGCGGCGCCACCATGGATACGAACAGCACCCAGGGCCTGTCGCGGTGCTTCCGCGCGCTTTCCCGCAGCCAGACCTGCGCGGCGGCGGCGACGCGGCGGTCGTAGAGCGTGTATTCGCTCTCCCCCGGGCCGGCCTGCGCCAGCAGCTTTCGCGCCGCCGTCTCCCGCACGTCGTCGGGGTCGCGGATCAGCATGGTGACGTCGCCGGTGCCGCCGGTGATCTGCATCGGCAGGATGGTCTCGGCGAAGCCGTAATCCTGCCCGGCATGCCCCTGGTAGTGCAGCTTGCCGATGCTGGCCGTGTGGTGGCCGCGCGCGCGCAGCGCCTGCGGCCAGCCGGGCATCGCGCCGTCATAGGCGATGGCGTTGTCCCAGCACCGGCTGCGGTGGACGGGCTGGCCGGTGTGGAAGGCGCCGCGCGCGGGGACGCAGATCGGGCTGGGGGTGTAGGCCGCGTCGAAGCGCGTGCCGCGCCCGGCCAGCGCATCGAGGTTCGGCGTCCGCACCACCGGGTGCCCCGCCGCGCCGAGCAGCTTCCGGTTGTGCTCGTCCGACATGATGACGAGCAGGTTGTGCGGCTTGGCCATCTGCCTGCGTGCCCCCTTATGGTCGCGAAGCCTCGACCCGCCGCGGGCGCCTTGTCAACGCGGGGCGGATGCGGGGAATGGGCGATGCTCTACCCCAGCGCGTGCAGCACGTCCTTCACCGCGCCGAGCACGCTGCGCGTGGTGGAGAACAGCGTGATGAACTCGTAGCCGATCAGGAACAGGCCCAGCACGACCAGGGCCGGCGCCCGGCGTTCCAGCGCCGCGTACCAGTCCTCCAGCAGCCGCGGCCGGCCGATGCGCGAGATCGCCCAGGTCACGACCGTCCCGAAGGCCGCGCCCGCCAGTAGATCCGTCAGGTAGTGGTAGCCGAAATACAGCCGCGGGAAGGCCACGACGAGCGCGGCCCACAACGCCGAGACGACGCCGATCCGCCAGGAGAAGGCCCAGGCCGCCGTGGCCAGCGCCGCCGCCAGGATCGCGTGGTCCGACGGCAGGGAACTCCACTCCGCCAGGTTCGGCAGATCGTGGATCGGCGGGAAGTGGAAGTCGGGCAGGCCGATGCGCGGGCGGTCGCGCGGCGGCATCCCGTCCTGGAGGCCCCGACCGATGCCGATGGCCAGCACGACGCCGAGTAGCGTGAAGGTGACGCGGCGCAGCCGCGCCCGGTCCGTCTCGTCCGGCCGCTGTCCCATCCAGGCATAGAGCGCGAGCCCCACGGGCACGCCGAACTTCACCATCGGCACGGTGAGCAGCAGGCGCAACGCCCAGTCGATGAAGAGCGACCTGTGCGCGATACCTTCCACGAGCGCGAGTCCGGCGGCATCGACCACGTTGACATCCACGGCACACGCCTTCCCCATGCATATGCGCGCGACGTTATGGACGGCGCCACCGGACCGCAATCGAAGCGTCACGCAAACGAATGCGAGCCGCGCCCGTGCACGGCTTCGTGCTGCGGGCCGCGGATGCGCCCAGCCTCCGGGCCGCGCGGATTCAGTCGCGCAGGCGCATCAGCCCCTGCCCGCCCAGCAGCCCCGACACGCCCGCGCCCATGCCCATGGCGCGCCGCGCGAACATCGCCTTCAGCCGCGGCAGCCGGTCCACCGCGGCGATGCCGATGCGCCGCGCCAGCCGCAGCGGCGGCAGGTCGTTGCCGAACAGCCTCTCCAGCGCATGCGTGGCGCCCAGCATCAGCGCGGCATCCGGCCGCGCGCGGCGGTCGTAGCGACGCAGCACCTCGGGCGCTCCGGGGTCCTCGCCCGCCGCCACCGCCTCGATCACCACCTCGGCCAGGGCGGCGACGTCGCGGAAGCCGAGGTTGAGGCCCTGCCCCGCGATCGGGTGGATGCCATGCGCCGCATCGCCCACCAGCGCGAGCCGCGTGTCCGTGAAGCGCTCCGCCCACAGCGCCGACAACGGATAGGACCAGCGCCGGCCGATCGGCCGGATCGCGCCGAGATGATCGCCCAGCCGCCGCGCCAGTTCCCGCCCGAAGGCGGCATCGTCCATCGCCAGGAAATGCCGCGCCAGCGCCGTGCGGTCCGACCAGACGAAGGCCGAGGCATGCGGCAGCGCCGCGCTGCCGAAGCCGCCCGGCCCGGCCAGCGGCAGCTGTGCGAAGGGTCCGTTCGGCAGGAACATCTCGAGCGCGGTGGCGCGGTGCGGGCGCTCATGCGCGAAGGCGCCCACCATGCCGGTCTGGCCGTAGTCCCAGCGCGTCACGCCGATGCCGGCGGCCCGGCGCAGCGGGCTCTCCCGCCCCTCGGCGCCGACCACGAGCCGCGCGCGGATCAGCGGGCCGCCGGCCACCCGCACCTCCGCGCCCCCTGCGCCGCGCGTCACCGCCGCGGCGGCGGGGGCGAAGACCGAGAGGCCGGGCAGCGAGGGCAGGCGCGCGTTCAGCGCGACGCGCAGCGACCGCGCCTCCACCATCCAGCCGAAGGGCTCCTCTCCCACCTCCTCCGCCGCGAAGTCGAGCCGGAGGGAGGAGGGGCGGCGGCCGGGCGCGCCGTCGGCGACGCGGATGCGCAGGATCTCCTGCGGCGGCGCGGGCAGGTGGTCCCACACCCCGGCGGCCCGAAGCAGGCGCTGGCTGGTCAGCGCGACGGCATAGGCGCGGCCGTCGAATTCCGGCAGTTCCATGGGCGGCAGGGGCGCGCGGTCCACCACCGCGACCGGCAGCCCCGCCGCGGCGAGGGTGGCGGCGAGGGTGGCGCCCACCGGCCCCGCGCCGATGACGCAGGCCGTGACGTCGAGCGTGTCTGTCATGCCCGGAAGGTCGCGTTCCCCGCCCGTTTCGGCAAGGGCGAGGCAATTGCCCAGACAATAGGCAGCAACCCTGGCGCGAAAGCGGGCAGCCGCGGCTCCGGCGGGCCGGAAGCCGCGGCCGGCGGCGCGGCGGGCGCCGTGGCACGGGTCTTGGATCGGTGCGCCCGCGACTTCCGTGCAAAGGGGATGGCGGGCCGATGAAGCTGGTGATGGCGATCATCAAGCCCTTCAAGCTGGACGAGGTGCGCGACGCGCTCACCCCGCTCGGCGTGCAGGGCCTGACGGTGACCGAGGTGAAGGGATTCGGGCGGCAGAAGGGCCAGACCGAGATCTACCGAGGCGCCGAGTACCATGTGAGCTTCCTGCCGAAGCTCAAGATCGAGGTGGCGGTCGCGGCCGAGATGGCGGACGCCGTGGTCGAGGCGATCGCGGGCGCCGCGCGCACCGGCAAGATCGGCGACGGCAAGATCTTCGTGCTCGACGTGGAACGCGCGCTGCGCATCCGCACGGGCGAGAGCGACGGGGCGGCGCTGTGATGCGGGCCGCCGGGGATACGGACAGGGGGATGACGGGGATGAAGACGCTCGCGCGCGCGCTCGCGCTCGCGCTGCCGGCGGTGCTCGCGGCCGGCACCGCCTTCGCGCAGGACGCGAAGATCGACACGGGCGACACGGCCTGGATGCTCACCAGCACGGCGATCGTGCTGATGATGACGGTGCCGGGCCTGGCGCTGTTCTATGCGGGGATGGTCCGCAAGAAGAACGTGCTGGCGACCATGATGCAGTCCTTCGCGGCCTGCGCGCTGGTGGCGGTGCTGTGGATGGTGCTGGGCTACAGCCTGGCCTTCGGCGAGGGCAATGCCTGGATCGGCGACCTGTCGCGCCTGCTGATGCGCGGCATGGCGGAAGGCTGGGACAAGCCCTTCACGCTGGGCAGCGGCGACGCCGCGGTCGCGACGACGATCCCCGAGAGCGTCTTCGCGACCTTCCAGATGACCTTCGCCATCATCACCGCCGCGCTCATCACCGGCGCCATCGCGGACCGCATGAAGTTCTCCGCGCTGATGCTGTTCCTGACGATGTGGACGCTCGCGGTCTATTCGCCGGTGGCGCATTGGGTGTGGCACCCGAATGGCTGGATCTTCGCGCTCGGCGCGCTCGACTTCGCGGGCGGCACGGTGGTCCACATCAATGCGGGCGTGGCGGGGCTGGTGGCGGCCATCGTGCTCGGCAAGCGGGTGGGCTACGGCACCGACAACATGTCGCCCTACAACCTGGCCTTCGCCGTGATCGGCGCGAGCCTGCTGTGGGTGGGCTGGTTCGGCTTCAACGCGGGCTCCGCCGTCGGCGCGGGCGCGCGGGCGGGCATGGCGATGCTGGTGACGCAGGTCGCCGCCGCGGGCGCGGTGCTGGCCTGGCTGGTGGCGGAATGGGCGACCAAGGGGAAGCCCAGCGTGCTCGGCGCCATCTCCGGCGCGGTGGCGGGGCTGGTCGCCATCACGCCGGCAGCGGGCTTCGTGCTTCCGGGCTCCGCGCTGGTGATCGGCCTGGTCGCCGGCATGGCGGGCTTCTGGGGCGCGACCGCGCTGAAGCACTGGTGCGGCTACGACGACAGCCTGGACGCCTTCGGCGTGCACGGCGTCTGCGGCATCGCCGGCGCACTGCTGACGGGCGTCTTCGCCTATGGCCCGCTCTCGGCCAGCACGGCGACGCCGGAGGGATACGGCGCGTCGGTGGCGCAGCTCATGACGCAGCTCTACGCGGTGGTGGCGGTCTTCGCCTTCACGGCGGTGATGACCTTCGTCCTGCTGAAGATCGTCGACGCCGTGGTCGGCCTGCGCGTGACGGAGGAGGAGGAGCGCGAGGGCCTCGACGTCGTGCTCCATGGCGAGCGGATCGGCTGATAGCGGCCGCATCGCCCTGCACGGGACGGGCGCCGGGGTCTCCCCGGCGCCCTTTTCGCGTCGCGCCTCCTGCGCCCGCCTAGGCCTTGCGGGCCAGCGGGCAGGTGCTGAGGCCGAGCAGCGCATAGGCCGGGCAGGTGCCGGCCAGGCCGGTGGCCAGCGGCACCAGCCCCACCAGCCCCCACCACCCCAGCGGCCCGAAGGCGCCGAGCGCGAGCAGGACGACGCCCGCGACGACGCGCAGGGTCCGGTCGATGCCGCCGACATTGCTGGCCATGGTGGTCTCTCCTTGCCTCGGCCGCGGCGGGGGTGCCGCGCGTGGCGCATCAGGCCATGGCCGCGCCCGGCGCGTCGGTGACGAAGTCACGCGCCCCTTGCGGCACGCCCCCGCCGCCGCGTAAGGCCCGCCGCATGGCCCGCCTTCCCCCCATCCCCGACGACGCGCTGGAGGAACGCTTCCTCCGCGCCTCCGGCCCCGGCGGCCAGAACGTCAACAAGGTGGAGACCGCGGTGGAGCTGCGGCTGGACCTGGCGCGCTACGACCTGCCGGAGCCGGTGCTGCGCCGCCTGACGGCGCTGGCCGGCCGGCGCATCACGGGCGAAGGCGTGCTGGTCATCCAGGCCCAGGCGCACCGCACGCAGGACCGCAACCGCGCCGAGGCGCGCGAGAGGCTGGACGAGCTGCTGGCCCGCGCCGCCGCCCCACCGCCGCCGCCGCGGCGCGCCACCAAGCCGACGCGGGCGAGCAAGGAACGGCGGCTGGAAGGCAAGGCGCGGCGGTCGGACGTGAAGAAGCTGCGCGGGCGCAGGCCGGGGACGGATTAGGCGGGCGACCTCAGGCGCTTTTCTTCCCGCTGCCCGGGCGCGCCATGTTGGCGTGCTGGTGCGCCGTGACGCTCGCCGGCAGCACGTCGCTCATCGCGGTCATCACCTTGTTCATCATGCCGTGCACGATGTCGGCGTCGCCGCGCATCATCGCGTCCCAGCCGGTCTTCGCGACATCCGCCGGGTCGTCCTTGCGCGCGGTGCCGACCTTGGTGTCCTGCATCCCCGCGCGGTCGAAGAATTCCGTCTCCGTCGCGCCGGGCATCAGCAGCGTCACCGTCACGCCGGTGTCCTTCATCTCCTCCCGGATCGCGACCGCCAGGCTGTCGATGAAGGCCTTGCTGCCGTTGTAGACGGCCTGGAAGGCGCCGGGCTGGTAGCCGGCGATCGACCCCGTCACCAGGATCCGCCCCGCCCCGGCGGACCGCATCATGCGGCCGAGCCGGTGCAGCAGGTAGACCGTGCCGGTGACGTTGGTGTCGATGACGTGGCGGATGTCCGCCCACTCCTGGTCCAGGAACCCCTGGCCCAGCCCGTGCCCCGCATTGGCGCAGAGCACCGCGACCGGCCGGGTGCCGATCGCCGCGACCAGCCGGTCCACGCCCTCGGTCGTGGCGAGGTCGGCTTCCACCGTCTCCACCGCCGCGCCCTCGGCGCGGAGTTCGGCGGCGGCCTGCGCCGTCGGGCGGTCGGCCGCGATGATGAGGTCGTGGCCGGCCCGCGCCGCGATCCGGGCGAGTTCGAGGCCGATGCCGGAGGATGCGCCGGTGACGACCGCGAGAGGGCGGCCGGTGGCGGGAACGTCGATCATGGAAGGGGCTCCGTCGGAGGGGGACCGGCCCTCAACACCCGCCGCCGGGCGGCGTTCGGAATCGTGACGCGGCCGGCGCACGCCGCCGGCCGTCACCCCCCCTCCGCCCGGCGCAGCAGCGCCGCCCGGTCGCGGATCTCGACGGTGCCGCGCCCGACCTCCACCAGCCCCTCCCGCGCCAGCGCGGCCAGGCGGCGCGTCACCACTTCCCGCGCCGTGCCGACCTCGACCGCAAGCTCCGCCTGCGTCGCCGCGACCTCCCGCCCGCCATGGGCCAGCAGCGCCTCCGCCAGGCGGCGGTCGACGCTGCGGAAGGACAGCGCCTCGATCCGGGCCATCAGCCCCGCCAGCCGGGTGCCGAAGCCGGCCAGGACGAAGGCGCGGAAGCCCGCGCTGTCCGCCACCAGCGATTCGAAGGCGGGGCGCGGCAGGACCAGCCCCTCCACCGCCGTTTCGGCCCGGCCCTCGGCGGCATAGCTGTCGCCGCTGAACAGGCAGGCGGTGGTCAGCAGGCAGGCCTCCCCCGGCGCCACGCGGTAGAGCAGCAGCGCGTGCCCATCCTCCGCCACCAGATCCACCCGGACCCTGCCGCGGCCGAGCATGACGAAGCCGCCGCAGGGGTCGCCGGGGTGGAACAGCACCGCCCCGGCCGGCACGGCCAGGCGCTGCGCCGCGGCCGCGATGCGCACCCGGGTGCCGGCATCGAGCCCGGCGGGGATTGCGTCCGACATGCCACAACCCTGGACCGGACCGCCCCCGGACGGAAGCGTCCCGTGCAATCCGAACGGGTTCGCGTGTATATTGGAAGGGGGAATTGAGGTTCGGGGGACGGATGCCGCGCGCCATCGAGGGTCGCAGCCCGGGTGTCATGGGGGATCGGCTGGCGGCGGCGGGGCGGCGCTTCGCCTCGCCCGCCGTCAAGGCCGCGATCCGGCGCCGGGCGGCGGAGATGCTGGCCCTGGTGCTGGTGCTGGCCGGGCTGGTCGCCGCCGTGGCGCTGGCGAGCTACGACCCGGCCGATCCCTCCCTCTCGACCGCCACCGGGCGGCGGGTGGGGAACCTGGCCGGGCCGGCCGGCGCCATCCTCTCCGACATCCTGCTGCAGGGGGTGGGCTTCGCCGCCTGGCTGCCGGTGGCCTGCCTGATGACCTGGGCCTGGCGGCTGGCGATGCACAAGGGGCTGGCGCCCTTCGTGCTGCGGCTGGCCTGCCTGCTGGCCGGGCTGCCGCTGCTCGCCGCCTCGCTCACGCTGCTGCCGCTGCCGGAAGGCGCGCCCGCCCATGCGGGACCTGGCGGCGCCGCGGGACCTGCCATCGCGGAGGCGGTGCTCGGCCTGCTCGGCGACATCCTCGGGCCGGTGGGGGAGGGCATCGCCCATCTCGTCGTCTTCGGCGTCACGGCGCTGCTGCTGTTCGTGGCGCTCGGCCTCACGCTCGGCGAATGGCGGCGGGCGGGGGGCGCGGCGGGGGCGGTGGCCGTCACCGCGGCGACGGGCGCGGGCCATGCCGCGCGCTACGCGGCGGATGGCGCGCGGCGGTCCGGCCTGCCCTCCCGCGTCGCGGGCGCTGCCGGGCGGGCGCTGGCCTGGCCCTTCCGCGCCGGCTTCGCCGCGCTGCGCCGCCGGAAGGAGGCGACCCCCGCCCTGTCGGAACTGCTGCGGCGCGCCGACGAACAGGCGGAAGCCGGCCCGGTGCCGGGCGCGGTGCTGCGCCGGAAGGAGCCGTCCTTCGGCGTCCCCATCGTCACGCGGGAGATGGCGCCGGACGCCGCGGTACCGCCGCCCCATGCCGGCCCCGCCCCGGTGCCGGCCCCGGCCGGCGGGAAGAAGCCGCCCGCCCCGGCCCCCCGCGTCGCCGACCGCGCCGCGCCGCCGAAGCCCGCCGCCGGTACGCGGCAGGGCAGCCTCGACCTGCCGGACGGCACCTGGCGCTTCCCGCCGCTGTCGCTGCTGGCCGCCCCCCCCGCCCGCCGCGGCACCGGCCCGTCCGAGGAGGCGTTGCAGGGCAATGCCCGGATGCTGGAGACGGTGCTGGAGGATTACGGCGTGCGCGGCCGCATCGCCGAGATCCGCCCCGGCCCGGTGGTGACGCTGTACGAGCTGGAACCCGCGCCAGGCACCAAGTCCGCCCGCGTCATCGGGCTGGCCGACGACATCGCGCGGTCCATGTCGGTCACCGCCGTCCGCATCGCCACCGTGCCCGGCCGCAACGTCATCGGCATCGAGCTGCCGAACGCCCGGCGGGAAACGGTGCTGCTGAGCGAGCTGCTCGGCGCCGAGGACTGGGCGCGCAACCCGGGCAAGCTGAACCTCGCCCTCGGCAAGGACATCGGCGGCGGGCCGGTTATCGCCGACCTCGCGCGGATGCCGCACCTCCTGATCGCGGGCACCACCGGGTCGGGCAAGTCGGTGGCGGTGAACACGATGATCCTGTCGCTGCTCTACCGCCACAGCCCGGACGAATGCCGCTTCATCATGATCGACCCGAAGATGCTGGAACTGTCGGTCTACGACCGCATCCCGCACCTGCTCGCGCCCGTGGTGACGGAGCCGCCGAAAGCGATCGGCGCGCTGAAATGGACGGTGCGGGAGATGGAGCGCCGCTACCGGTCCATGTCGCAGCTCGGCGTCCGGAACATCGGCGGCTACAACGAGAAGGTCGCCGCCGCGCGCCAGCGGGGCGAGGTGCTGACGCGCCGCGTGCAGGTGGGCTTCGACCCCGACACCAATCGCCCCCTGTTCGAGGACCAGCCCCTCGCGCTCGAACCCCTGCCGATGATCGTGGTCATCATCGACGAGGTGGCGGACCTGATGATGGTGGCCGGCAAGGAGATCGAGGCGGCGGTGCAGCGGCTGGCGCAGATGGCGCGCGCGGCGGGCATCCACGTCATCATGGCGACCCAGCGCCCGTCGGTGGACGTCATCACCGGCACCATCAAGGCCAACTTCCCGACCCGCATCAGCTTCCAGGTGACGTCGAAGATCGACAGCCGGACGATCCTGGGCGAGATGGGCGCCGAACAGCTCCTCGGGCAGGGCGACATGCTGCACATGGCGGGCGGCGGGCGGATCAGCCGCGTCCATGGCCCCTTCGTCTCCGACGCCGAGGTGGAGGCCATCGTGAACTTCCTGCGCGAGCAGGGGGAGCCTGCCTATGTGGACGAGGTCACCGAGGTCGAGGAGGAGGACGGCGAGGGCGGCGCGTCCGGGCTGCTCGGCGGCAACACCGATGGCGAGGCCTCGCTCTACGACCAGGCGGTGGCAGTGGTCACGCGGGAGGGCAAGGCGAGCACCAGCTTCATCCAGCGCCACCTCAACATCGGCTACAACCGCGCCGCCAAGCTGATCGAGCAGATGGAGAAGCAGGGCGTGGTCAGCCCGGCGAACCATGTCGGCAAGCGCGAGGTGCTGGCGCCGGGGCCGCGGGAGTAGGCGGCACGGGGAGTTCCGGGGAAGGCGCCGCCTTCCCCGGACCCCATCCGCCAGGAGGCTTAGCCTCCTGGACCTCAATCGGTTGAGCGTGGGAAGGGAGGGGGCTTCAGGCCCCCTCCCTTCCCACGCTGAAACCCCATGGGTTCCAAGGGGCCACTGCCCCTTGGCAGGGAGGGTCCGGGAGGGACGGCGTCCCTCCCGGGGCAGCCGGCCCCCCCCCCCCCCCCCCCCCCCCCCCCCCCCCCCCCCCCCCCCCCCCCCCCCCCCCGCCCCCCCCCCCCCCCCCCCCCCCCCCCCCCCGCCCCCCGC
>NZ_JBNXUO010000041.1:0-37810 GCF_050563535.1 Falsiroseomonas sp. CW058 | reverse complement strand
GCCCGGAACGGCCACGCTTCGACCGCCCGCGGCAGGATGGCCCCCGCCCCGACGCCCCCCGTCCGGAAGGTGAGCGGCGGGATGTGCGGGGGCCCCGCGGCGATGGCGCGCGCCCGGATCGCCGGCCCGACCGCGGCCCGGATCGCCCGCGCGACCGCGACCGCAGCGGCGACCGCGCCCCGCGCGAATGGCAGTCGGGCCCGAAGCCCGATTCGCCCTTCGCCGTGCTCGCGCAGTTGAAGCTCAAGAAGGACTGAGATGGCAGAGCCGGAGGGCGGGGCCGACTGGCAGCGGCTCGACCTCTGGCTCTGGTGCGCGCGGCTGGCCAAGACGCGCGCGGAATGCGCGCGGCAGGTCGCCGGCGGCAGCGTACGGATCAACCGCCAGCCGACCGACAAGGCCCATGCGCGGCTGCGCGTCGGCGACGTGCTGACCCTCGCCCTGCATGGCCGCGTGCGGGTCTGGCGGGTGCTGGCGCTGGCGCGGCGGCGCGGCCCGCCGGCGGAAGCCCGCCTGCTCTACGAGGACCTGTCCGACACCGGGGCCTGACCGCCTTGCCTTGCACGCCGCGCGGGTCCATGTGGTGACCGCCGCGCCATGGGCATGGGCGCGGCCGGGAACCGTGCGGCACGCCGCCCGCCCGCATCTCTGCCGGAGGCGGAAGTGACCTACGTCGTCACCGAGAACTGCATCAAGTGCAAATACATGGACTGCGTGGAGGTCTGTCCGGTGGACTGCTTCTACGTGGGCGAGAACATGCTCGTCATCCACCCGGATGAATGCATCGACTGCGGCGTGTGCGAGCCGGAGTGCCCGGCCGAGGCGATCCTGCCGGATTCCGATTCGGCTTCGACCGACTGGCTGGAACTGAACCGGACCTACGCGACGCAATGGCCGAACATCACCCGCAAGGGCGAAGCCCCAGCCGATGCGGATGAGTGGAAGGACAAGCCCGGCAAGAAGGCCCTGTTCGACCCCGGCCCGGGCAAGCCCTGACCCGACGCCCGGGGCCGGCCGCGGCGGCCACCCTCCGGGGGTGGTAAGACGCGCCCGTTTGTATTACATTATCAATGGGATCGGGAAAACAGCGCAGGTTCCTGCGCGTTCCCGTCCCATCGGGATCATGGCGGACCCGCAACCGGGTGCCGCCGATCCCTGCCGGTTCGGCCCGGCAGGCGGTCGGCTTGGCGCCTCCGGCGGCGGGAGCGCGCAAGAACGGGTGGCCTCATGAAGAAAACCGCCCCCTTGAAGAGCGGCAAGTCGGCCGGCCCTGCCTCGAAGGCCGCCCGGCCGGCGGCGACGTCGGCGAAACCCGTGGCGAAAGCGAAGCAGGTGTCCACCCCGAAGCGGGCCGCCCCGAAGGCGCCTGCGAAGCCGGCACGGCCCGCCGCGAAGCCCGCGGCACCGGCCCAGCCCAGGGCCGCCGCTGCACAGGTCGCCAAGCCCAGGACGAAGCAGGCCCCGGCACCGCAGGCGGCCGCCCGGCCGCCCGCCAAGGCTGCCGCCGTGAAGCCGGAGGCGAGGGCCGCGGCGGCGCCGCCGAAGCCCGCGGCTAAGCCCACAGCTAAGCCCACTGGCGCCGCGACCCCGCCCGAGCCGAAGGCGTCCCCGCCGGCCGCCGAGGCCACCGCCAGGCCCGCCCCGGCGCCGGACGCCAAGCCGGCTGCCGCGAAGCCTGCCGCGGCGCCCCCCGCGCCCATGCCACCTGAAACCGCGCCGCCGATGGGCGCAAGGCCCACGCCGCGCCCCTTTGCCAACGGCCCGCGGCCCGCGGCGCAGGCCATGCCCGCCAAGCTGCCCCCCAGCATGCCCCCGCGCATGGGATCCGCCCAGCGCCCCACGCCGCCCGAATCCGACGATGGCGCCGACCAGCCGCCCCCGCCTCCCCCGAAGCCCAAGGGTCCGCCCGTGGAATTCAAGGCCGGGGACCACGTCGTCTACCCGACCCATGGCGTCGGCCAGGTCCAGGGCATCGAGGAGATGCCGGTCGCCGGGCTGTCGCTGAAGGTGATCATCGTCACCTTCGAGGAGAACCGGATGACGCTCCGCGTCCCGGTGAACAAGGCCGCCTCCTCCGGCCTGCGCAAGCTCGCCTCCGCCGAGGCGATGCAGGAGGCGCTGGAGGTGCTGCGCGGCCGCGCACGCATCAAGCGCACCATGTGGTCGCGCCGCGCGCAGGAATACGAGGCGAAGATCAATTCCGGCGACCCCCTGGCGATCGCGGAGGTGGTGCGCGACCTCCACCGCAATGCCGGCCAGCCGGACCAGTCCTTCTCCGAACGGCAGATCTACGAACAGGCGCTCGACCGCCTCGCGGCGGAACTCGCGGCGATCGACCGGACGGACAAGGCCGCTGCGGCCGAGAAGCTACAGACCTTCCTCAAGGCCGCCTGACCTTCCGGCAGGCTGGCGGGGGCCGGGGGCTTCCCCCGCCCCCCGGCGCGTGCGATCTCGCGCCCTGCACCGATCCTTCCGGAGTTCCCCTGCCGATGCGTGCGGCCACCACCTCCCGGCTGACCCCTCATCTCCGCCGGCTCGAGGCCGAGGGCATCGGGATCATCCGCGAGGTCGCCGCCAGCTTCCGCAACCCGGTGCTGCTCTACTCCATCGGCAAGGACAGTTCCGTCGTCCTGCACATGGCGATGAAGGCCTTCGCCCCCGGCAAGCCCCCGTTCCCGCTGCTGCACATCGCCACTGGCTGGGACTTCCGGGCGATGCTGGACTTCCGCGACCGGCGGACGGCGGAACTCGGCCTCCAGCTCCTCGTCCACACCAATCCGGACGGGCTCGCGCGCGGGATCGGGCCGATCACCCACGGCTCGCAGCTGCACATGAGCGTCATGGGAACCGAGGCGCTGAAGCAGGCGCTCGACGCGCACGGCTTCGATGCCGCCATCGGCGGCGCGCGGCGCGACGAGGAGAAGGCGCGCGCCAAGGAACGCGTCTTCAGCTTCCGCGCCCCCGGCCATACCTGGGACCCGCGCGGCCAGCGCCCGGAGCTCTGGGGGCTCTACAACACGCGCATGAACCCGGGCGAGGGGATGCGGGTCTTCCCGCTGTCCAACTGGACCGAGTTCGACGTGTGGGACTACATCGCGGCCGAGGACATCCCGATCGTCCCGCTCTACTACGCGGCGCCGCGCCCGGTCGTTCGGCGGTCCGGCATGCTCATCATGCGCGACGACGACCGCATGCCGCTGGAGCCCGGCGAGGAGGTGGAGACGCTGTGGGTGCGCTTCCGCACCATGGGCGACTGGCCGCTGACCGCCGCCCATGAAAGCCGCGCCGAGACGATCGGGCAGGTCATCCAGGAACTGCGCGAGAGCCGCGTCAGCGAACGCGCGGGGCGCCTGATCGACCACGACCAGGACGCCTCGATGGAGCGGAAGAAGAAGGAAGGCTATTTCTGACCCGGCCGGGCCGCGCTCACGCGGCCCGCCTCGTCTCCGCCCCGCCGGCGAACCGGCGCTCCACCGCCATCATCCATGCCTCGCCGCCATCATCGACCAGGTCGAGGTGGTGGCCGCGCTCCGACACGTCGATGACGCGGAACCGCGCCGACAGCCCCCAGCCCGGGACGCTCACCTCGACGGTCGCGCCGGGCGCGATGCCGGCCAGCCCGCCGATGCGGCAGCCGTGGCGGGACACGTCGCGCATCGTGGCCTCGGCCCTCACCCCGCCACCCTGGACCAGGCAGCGCTCCTCGACCTCGTGGCGCCTTTCGCCGCGCCGCTCCGCCTCGGCCATGGAGGTGCGGACCAGGCGCACCAGCGCCTCGCGCATGCCGCCGATGCTGCGGTCCACCCCCGCGGCGCCGCGGCGCACGCCTTCGGCCAGGTCGCCGGCGTTGTCGGCGACCTGGCGCACCTCGCCCGCGCGTTCGCTCACCAGCCGGACCGCGTCGCTGCTGCCATTGACGTTCCGCGCGATCTCCTGCGTGGCCGCGGCCTGCTGCTCCATCGCGGCGGCGATGGAGCCGGAGACGCTGCACACCTCCGAGATCGCCTGCCCGATCCCTTCCGCCGCGCTCACCGCCTGGCGGCTGACCGCCAGGATCTCCGCGATGTGGCGGGTGATCTCCTCGGTGGAGCGGGCGGTCTGGGTGGCCAGCGTCTTCACCTCGCCCGCGACGACGGCGAAGCCCTTGCCGGCATCGCCCGCGCGCGCCGCCTCGATGGTGGCGTTGAGCGCCAGCAGGTTGGTCTGTTCCGCGATGCGGCGGATCAGCGTCACCACCTGCTCCACGCTGCCGAGCGAGGTCGCGAGCGAGCGGATGGTCTCCTCGGTGTGGCGGCTCTGCTCCACCGCACGTTGCGTGGCGCCGCCGGCGCGGGTCGCCTGCTCGGTGATCTCGCGCACCGAGGCGGCAAGCTGTTCGGTCGCGGCGGCGACGGCCTGCACATTCTCGAACGCCAGTCCCGCCCCGGCCGAGGCGCCGTCGGCGCCGGCGCGCACCAGGCCCGACGCCTCCGCCATGCCGTCAGCCTCCCGCGCCATGGTGGCGGTGTGGGTGCGGATCTCGTCGACGCTGCCGCGCACGGCCTCCTCGATCCGGCCGGCCATCTCCTGGATGGCGCCGGTCCGCGCCTCGGCCGCGCGGCGGTCGCCCTCGGCGCGCTCCTGTTCGGCGTAGCCAAGCTGCGCGCGCATGCCGCGCAGGCGCATGAGGACGCCGCCGAACTCCGCCGCCGGCGAGTCCGGGAGAAGGGAGTGGAAGTCGCCCGTCGCGATCTGGTCGAAGCGCGCCTGCATGTCGGCGAGCGAGGCACGCAGCAGCGCAAGGGCGGAGACCGCCATTGCCCCGGCGAAGCCGAGGCCGAGCGCCGTCGCCGCCATCTCCGCACCCACACCGGCCCCGGAGGCGCCGAGGCCGAGATCCGCCGCGGCCATCGCGACCACGCCCGCCGCGGCGAGGCCGATCCGCCCGGTCACGCTGCGCCATGCACGGCCAAGCCGCGCGCCGAGCCCCGTGGCGACCACGGCGCCGTTCCGCAGGCCGATGCCCTTGCCGTCGCCGGCCTGGATGCGGTCATAGGCGGCCGCGGCGGCCGCCACCTCCTCCCGCCCCGGCCGGACGCGGATGGAGATGTAGCCGTCCAGCTTGCCGCCCTTCATCACCGGCGTGACATTCGCGCGGACCCAGTAGAAGTCGCCCGCCTTGGTGCGGTTCTTGACCAGGCCTTCCCACACGCGCCCCTGGCCGATCGTCTCCCACAGGTCACGGAAGGCGGCCTTCGGCATGTCGCGGTGGCGGACGATGTTGTGCGGCGCGCCGGTCAGTTCCGCCACGTCGAAGCCGCTGACCGTGATGAAGGCGCCGTTGCAGAAGGTGATCCGCCCGCCGGCATCGGTCCGAGAGACGAGCATCTCCCCCGGCGGCACCAGGATTTCGCGATCCGTCACCGGGCCGTTGTCACGCATCTCGCTTCGCCTTCCTTGCCGCCGTCGGGAACAGGCGGCGGTCTCCATCCGGCCGTGCGGCACGGGCCGCGCGGCCCCGGCACTGAAGCGCAAGAATGCTGCGGTGGTCTTGCCGGCGGAGCCGCGGCAGGATGGCCCGCGGACACGGAAAACCCCCGGGAGGCGGGTGCCTCCCGGGGGTCCATCGGGCCCGGCGCGATTCGCGGGCGGCGTCAGTCGTTCTGGCGGACGCCCATGAACTGCAGCAGCAGCTGGAACAGGTTGACGAAGTTCAGGTAGAGGCCGAGCGCGTCGAACACGCTGCGCTTGCCGGCTTCCTCCGTCCCCTCGGCATAGGCGTATTCCAGGTAGTCCGCCTTGATCCGCTGCGTGTCGTAGGCGGTGAGGCCGACGAAGACCACCACGCCGATCACGCTGATCGCGAACTGCAGGGCGGAGCTCTGCAGGAACAGGTTCACCAGGCCCGCCAGGATGATGCCGATCAGGCCCATCATCATGAAGGCGCCCATCCGCGTCAGGTCGGCCTTCGTGGTGTAGCCGTAGAGGCTGACGCCCGCGAACATCGCCGCCGTGATGAAGAAGGTCGAGGCGATGGAGGCCGAGGTGTAGATCGCGAAGATGTTGGACAACGACGCGCCCATCACCGCGCAGAACACCCAGAACAGCGCCTGCGCCGTCGTCTTGCTCATCCGGTTGATGCCGAAGCTCAGCACCAGGATGAAGGCGAGCGGGGCGAACATCGCGACCCAGCCGAGGATGGTCGGCACCGTCGCGTTGCCGCGCGGCGTGCGGACCACCTGGTAGAACATGCTCGCGACATCCGGGTTGTGCGCGATCAGGTAGGCGACGATGCCGGTCAGCAGGAGGCCGGAGGCCATCCAGTTGTAGACGCGCAGCATGTACGCCCGCAGCCCGGCGTCGAGTTGGGCGGCATCAACGGCCGCGGACCGCCCGAAGGGCTGGGTCCAGGCCGAGCCGCCCGTCTGGAAGCGGTTGTCGGGACCGAAAGCCATGGTGAGATCATCCTCCCGGCGGGACGGGGTGGAGGGGGCGTCCCGGCGTTGCCTATCATATGGAGTTTTGGTAATCCGGATCAACGGGGGCCGTGCGCTATTCGCGGTTGCGAAATGTCACGACATCACGGAGCCCCGGCCACCCAGTAGCCGCGATGCGGCTCCGCCCCCTCGGCCTCCAGGCAGGGACCCACCACCTCCACCCGTTCCGCCGCGCTGTCCAGCACCGCCCGGCAGGACAGCGAAAGCCCCGCCGTGTGGGGCTGCGCATTGCGCAGGTGCAGGATGGCCGCGGCGGACAGGCCGTACACCACCCGTCCGATGCCGGTGTAGAAGATTGCCGCCGCGCACATCGCGCAGGGCTCGCCCGAGGAATAGATGGTCGCCCGCCGCAGCCGCGCGCGCGGGATGGCGGCGGCGACCAGGGCTGAACAGGCGTTCATCTCGGAATGGGCCAGCGTGCCCCCGCCGCCCGCCCCCTGGGTGGACAGCCCCTCGGCCAGGGTGGTGCCGTCCTCGGCCACCACCAGGGCGGCGAAGGGGCGATCCCCCCGGGCGCGGGCCACCCCGGCCAGGGCGAAGGCGCGGCGAAGGCGGGCGGCGTCGGGTCCGGGCAGGTCGGTCATGCGCCGATCAGTAGCGCAGCCTATTCGTTGCGCAACAGCGGCGCCGGCCGGGCGCGCAGCGCCAGCGCGGTGCCGATGTAGCCCAGCGCCAGGGTCAGCAGCACGCAGCCCGCGACGGTGACGGCCAGCGTGCCCGGCAGGAACACCCAGTCGCCCCGCATCACGAAACGCACCACCGCCCAGGACGCGGCCGACCCCGCCGCCGCCGCCAGCAGCCCCGCCACCAGGCCGAGCAGCCCGAATTCCACCAGCCAGGCGGCGCGGATCTGCGACCGCGTGGCGCCCACCGTCTTCAGCACCACCGCATCCCGCACCCGCCGCCGCTGCCCGGCCGCGACCGCGCCCGCCAGCACCAGCATCCCCGCCAGCAGCGTGACGGAGGAGGTCGCCTGCAGCGCCACGCCGACGCGCGACAGCAGGCCTGCCACCGCTTCCAGCGCGTCGCGCACGCGGATGCCCGACACGTTCGGGAAGGCATCCGTCAGCGCCCGCAGCACGCCCGTCTCGGCCGCCGCGGTGCTGCGGACGGTGGCGATGTGGGTGTGCGGCGCCGCCTCCAGCATCCCGGGCGAGGCCACCATGGCGTAGTTGATGCCGAGCCCCCGCCACTGGATCTCCCGCAGGGAGGCGATCCGCAGGTCGATGTCGCGGCCGAGCACGTTGACGGTGATGACCGACCCGATCCCGATGCCCCACCCCTTGGCCAGCGCGGCGTCGAAGGAAACCAGGGGCGGCCCGTCGTAGTCGGCCGGCCACCACCGCCCCTCCACCAGCCGCGTGCCCTCGGGCGGGGTCGCGGCATAGGTCAGGCCGCGGTCGCCGCGCAGCGCCCAGCGCGTCTCCTCCGTCGCGTTCACCTGGTCGGCCGGGATGCCGTCCACCGAGACGATGCGGGCGCGCAGGCTCGGCGCGCGCCGCACGTCGTCCACCCCCGGCTGGGCCAGCGCGATGCGGTCGAAGTCGCGCGCCTGGTCGTTCTGGATGTCGATGAAGAAGAAGGACGGCGCGGCCTGCGGCAACTGCTCCGCCAGTTGGCGGCGCAGGTTGCCCTCGATCGTCGCGATGGTGGCCAGCGTGGTCAGCCCGATGCCGAGCGCGACCAGCATGGTCGGCGTCGGCGCGCCGGGGCGGTGCAGGTTCGCCAGGCCCAGCCGCAGCGCCGGCCGCCGCACATGCCGCACGGCGCGTGCCGCGCGCATCAGCAGGCCGGCCCCCAGCCGGAACAGCAGCAGCGTGGCCGCCGCGCCGGCGACGAAGCCGAGCGCGAAGCGCGGCTGTTCGGCCGTGCCGACCACCAGCGCCGCCAGCACCAGCGCGGCCAGCGCATTGGCCAGGATGATGCCGCGCGCCGGCCAGCCCGGCGCCGCCGTCACCGTGTCGCGGAACAGCGCCGCGCCCGGGATGCGCTGCGCCCGGCCGAGCGGCCAGAGCGCGAAGGTCAGCGCCGTCAGCAGCCCGTACAGCGCCGCCAGCGCCAGCGGGGCGGGGTAGAAGCCGAGCCGCGGGGGCACCGGCAGCGCGCCCGCCAACGCCTGCGCCGCCAGCCAGGTGAGCCCGAAGCCTGCCACCAACCCGACCGCGATGCCCACCGCCGCCAGCACCAGCACCTGGATCAGGTAGGTGGCCAGGATCGTGCCCGCCGGCGCGCCGAGGCAGCGCAGCGTGGCGATGGTGCGGCCCCGCGCCTCCAGCCAGGCGCGCACGCCCGTCGCCACCCCGATGCCGCCCACCAGCAAAGCCGTCAGCCCCGCCAGGGTCAGGAAGGACGCCGCGCGGTCGAGGAAGCGGTTCACCCCCGGCTCCGCCTGGTCGGCATGGCGCACCCGCCAGCCGCCATCGCCCTGCGCGGCGCGCCAGGCCTCGGCGAAGGGGCGGGATGCGGTGCCGGCGGGAAGCCGGGCGCGGGTGTCGTAGTTCACCAGCGATCCGGGCTGGATCAGTCCCGTCCCCGGCAGGGCCGCGGCCAGGATCAGCGCGCGGGGGCCGAGCACGGCGGGGCTCGCGATGCGGTCGGGCTCGGTCGCGATGATCCCGGCGACGGCCAGCGTCGCCTCGCCGATCCGCACCGCGTCCCCCGGGCGCAGGCCCAGCCGCTCCGCCACCGACGCCTCCAGCGCGACGGAACCGGGCGAGAGCCGCGCGCCCTCCGGCGCGAGGACCAGCTCGCCATACAGGGGATAGGCCCCGTCCACCGCCTTCAGCTCGACCAGCGACCGCTCGCCCGAGGGGGCGACCAGCATCGCCCGCATCTCCACCACCTCCGACAGCGCCGCCCCGCGGGCGGTCGCCCAGTCCTTCGCGGCCTGCGACATGGGCCGCTGCGAGGTGCGGATCTCGACATCGCCGCCGAGCAGCCGCGCGCCATCGGCCGCCAGCCCCGCATCCGTCGCACTGCGCAGCGTGCCGACGGCCGCAATGGCCGCGACGCCGAGGGCGAGGCAGCCGAGCACGATCCGCAGCGACCTCAGCCCGCCCCGCAATTCCCGCCGCGCGAGCCGCCAGCCCTGGAGGAGGTGGGACGTCATTCGGCGGCCAGCCGCAGGTTCGGCGTGTCGCTCACGATCCGCCCGTCCTCGATCCGCACCTGCCGCCCGCAGCGTTCGGCCAGCGCCGGGTCATGGGTGATCAGCAGAAGCGTCGTGCCCATGCGCGCGCGCAGGCCGAACAGCAGGTCCATCACCACCGCGCCGGTCGCGCGGTCCAGGTTGCCGGTCGGCTCGTCGGCCAGGATCAGCCGCGGCTCCGCCACCACCGCGCGGGCCAGCGCCACGCGCTGCTGCTCGCCGCCCGAAAGCTGGCCGGGATAGTGTTCCAGCCGGTGGCCGAGCCCGACCTCCGCCAGCGCCGCCGCCGCCCGGCCGAAGGCGTCCCGCCGGCCGGCGAATTCCAGCGGCACGGCCACATTCTCCAGCGCCGTCATGGTGGGGATGAGGTGGAAGGCCTGGAAGACGATCCCAACTTCATCCCGCCGGAAGCGCGCCAGCGCATCCTCGTCGAGGGTGCCGAGCGCGCGGCCCGCCACAATGAGATTCCCGCCGGTCGGGCGTTCCAGCCCCGCCAGCAGCATCAGGAGCGACGTCTTGCCCGAACCCGAAGGCCCCACGATGCCGACCGCCTCCCCCGGCTCGACATCCAGGTCCACGCCGCGCAGCACCTGCACGGGACCCGAGGCGGCAGCGGCGGTGAAGACGAGGCCGCGGGCCTCGATCAGCTTCGGTGTCACGGGGGCTTCGTCCATCGGCGGTTCGCCGGGATATGGGCGTCGCGCTGCGCTGCAAAAGGCGGCGGCCGGTTTCGGAGTGTTTCTTGCCGGAACGACCGGCGCCCGCGGGCAGGTCGCGCCGGGGGGCGAGATCCGGCTGCTGATGCTGGGCGATTCCATCACCGCCGGCTATGGGCTGGCCCGCGCCGAGGGGCCACCCGCGCGCATCCAGGCCCTGCTGCGCGAACGCGGGCGCAATGTCCGGGTGATCGATGCCGGGGTCTCGGGCGACACCACGGCGGGCGGGCGGGCGCGCATCGACTGGGCGCTGGCGGACCGTCCGCACGCGGCCATCGTGGCGCTCGGCGGCAATGACGGGCTGCGCGGGCTGACGCCGGCGCAGATGCGCGCCAACCTGGCCGCCATCCTGGATGCGCTGGCGCGGCGCAGCATCCCCACCCTGCTCGCCGGCATGATCGCCCCGCCCAATCTCGGCGCCGAGTACGGGCGGGACTTCGCGGCGGTGTTCGATACCCTGGCGCGCGAGAGGCCGGAGGTCGTCCATTATCCCTTCCTGCTCGAAGGCGTGGCGGGCGACCCGGCGCTGAACCAGCCCGACCGCATCCACCCCACGGCGCAGGGCGCGGACATCATCGCGCGAAGGATGCTGCCTTTCATCGAAACCCTCCTGGACCGCGTGCGCGTTTCCGCCGCAGGCTGAGACACCGGCGCCGGCCGGGCCATGCCCCGGAACCTTCCCCGGGGGATGGCACGGCGGCGCGATCGCGATGCGGAGGGCCCGAACATGCTGCGACTTTTCGTCGCCCTCCCCCTGCCCGCCGAGGTCAAGGCGCAGCTCGCCGCCCTGTCCGGCGGCATCCCGGGCGCGAAATGGGTCCCGCCCGAGAACTACCACCTGACGCTGCGCTTCATCGGCGAGATCGAGCCCTGGCGCGCGGAGGAGGTGGACGCCGCCCTCGCCACCATCCGCGCACCGCGGTTCGAACTGGCGCTGGCCGGCGTCGGCACCTTCGAGAAGGGCGGGCGCATCCAGTCGCTCCATGTCGCGGCCGAACGGTCCGAGGCGCTGTCCCGCCTGCAGGCCAAGGTGGAGACCGCATTGCAGCGCGTGGGGCTGGAGCCGGAGCGCCGCCGCTTCGCCCCGCATGTCACCCTTGCCCGCACCGACCGGGCGGAGACCCACAAGCTGGTCGCCTTCGTCCAGGCCCACAGCCTGTTCCGCCCGCCACCGGTGATGGTGGAGCACTTCACCCTCTATTCATCGCTGCTGGGCAAGGAGGCGGCGCATTACGTGCCGGAAGTGGAGTACGAACTGGCGTGAGCGGCCCCCTCCACCCGCCGCGCCCGCAATGGTAGAGGTCGGCCCGTGCGCCTGCGCCCCGCCCTGACCCGCCTGCTGGCCGCCCTGCTGCTGCTGCAGTGGGGAACCGCCTTCGCGCATTGCCTGCGGCTTTCCGCCCCGGCCGAACTGCTGCATGCCGAGCTCTGCACGCCGGAGGGCATCCGCACCGTCGCGCTTGGCGCCGACGGGCAGCCGGCGGAGGTGCCCGACCCCGCGGTGCTGCCCGCCCCGCTTTGCCCGGCCTGCCTCGGCCCCGCTGCGCTGGTCCTGCCCCCGCCGGAGGCAGCCCTCGCCCCGCCTCTGCAACTGGCGCAGGCCGCCGATCCGCCGCCCGCGCCTGCACCCGCGCCGCGGCCCCTGCCATCCCCTTCGTGCCAGCCGAGGGCGCCACCCACCTCCTGATCCCGTGCCCGCCGCGCCGGCCCCGCCGGTCCCGCCATGCCATCAGGACCTCCCTCCGCATGACCCGTCTGCACCTGGCCGCTGCCGCGGCCCTGGGGCTGGCCGCCGCACTTCCAGCCGCCGCCCATGTCACCATCGAACCCGGCCAGGCCCAGCCCGGCAGCACGATCCGCGCCGCCTTCCGCATCCCGCATGGCTGCGACGGCGCCGCCATGACGCGGCTGACCGTCCGCCTGCCGGAGGGCGCGACCCAGGTCCGCCCCATGCCGAAGCCGGGCTGGACGCTCCGCCTCGTCCCGCGCGAGGACGCGGCCGCCCCGGCGGCCCATGGCGCCGTGCCCGAACTGGCCGAGGTGGTGTGGGAAGGCGGGCGGCTCGACGACGCGCATTACGACGAATTCGTCCTCCGCCTGCGCTTGCCGGACCGCCCCGGCGAACTTTTCTACATCCCCGTCGTCCAGGACTGCGAGGGCGGCCGCAGCGCGGCCTGGGTGGAGATCCCGGAGCCGGGCCGCCGCGTTTCCGACTATCGCACCCCCGCCCCCGCCGTGCGGCTGATGGCCCGCTGAGAAGGACCGACCCCATGGACCAGACCCGCCGCCTGCTGCCGCTCGCCGCGCTCGCCGCCTCCGCGGCCACCCTCGCGCCCCGCCCGGCCGCGGCCTGCGACCCGGATGCGATGGACGCGCATCTCACCGCCGTCTGCGACGGCGCCCTCGCCCCGGCTCGGGCCGCGCTGGAAGCCGCGCTGGCCCATGCGACGCCGGAGGAGCGGATGGCGATGCAGCGCGCGCTGACCATCGCCAACACCACTTGCACCACCGGCGACCCCGTCGCGGGTGCCCGCATCGCCGCCAACCTCGCGCGGATCGCCGGCCGGATCGAGGGCCGCGCCGGCCTTGCGCCGACCGGCCTGGACGCGCTGGCCTAGCACCGAGCCGACCCGGGGCGGAGCCGCCAGGGCGGCACGCCACCCGCGCGACCGCCATCCGCCGATCACACCCCCTCCCCCGTCGGGGGAGGGGGTTTCCCGCTGCCTGCCAGGACCTTCCCGATCATGCCAACGCTCTCCCGCCGCGCAGCCCTCGGCGCGGCCCTCGGTGCCGCCCTCGCCGCGCCCGCCCGCGCGCAGGACGCCGCGGCCGGCCCCATCCGCATCTCCCGCCCCTGGACCCGCGCGGCGGGGGCCAACGGCACGGGCGCCGGCTACCTGACCCTGCGCAACACCGGCGCCGCGCCGGACCGCCTGGTGGCCGCCCGCGCCGCGATCGCCCGCACGGTCGAGTTGCACACCCATATCCGCGACGGCGAGGTGATGCGCATGCGCCCCGTGCCGGCGGTGGACCTGCCCCCGGGGCAGGAGCTGCGCTTCCAGCCGGGCGGCCTCCACCTCATGCTGCTCGGCCTCACCGCGCCGCTGCGCCAGGGCGAGCGCGTGCCGGTGACGCTGGTGTTCGAGCGCGCGGGCGAGGTGGAGATCCAGCTTTCCGTCGAATCCGCCGGCGCGCGGGGCCCTTCGGGCGGCGGGCACGGGCACTGAGCCTGGGACCGGCAGGGGCGGCCGGGTAGCGCGGCGCGTGTTCCTCCTCGCCCTCGCCTATCTCGCCTTCATTGGCCTCGGCCTGCCGGACCCGATGCCGGGGACGTTATGGCCGGCGATCGCGCCGGCCTATGGCCTGCCCAACGCCGCGCTCGGCCTGGTGCTGGCGGGGGTGGCGGCGGGCTATGTCGTGGCGGGGCTGCTGGCGGGGCGGCTGATCGCCGCACTCGGCATCGGCGGGGTGCTGGCGGCGAGCGTCGCGGCCACCGCGCTGGCGGCAGGGGGGCAGGCCCTGGCGCCGCCCTGGGCGGTCTTCGTCGCGCTCTCGGTCCTCGCGGGGCTGGGCGGGGGGGCGGTGGATGCGGCGCTGAACGCCTTCGCCGCCGCCCGCTTCGCGCCGCGGCACCTGAACTGGATGCATGGTTGCTGGGGCATCGGCGCCACGCTCGGCCCCGCGCTGGCGGCGGCGCTGCTGGCGGGGGGATTCGGCTGGCAGGCGGGCTACGCGACGATCGCCGCCATCCTCGCCACGCTCACCGCCGCATTCCTGCTGACCCGCCGCCGCTGGGACGCCGCCGCGCCGCTGCCGCCCGCGGCGCGCGTCACCGCGCTGTCGGTGCTGCGCAACCCGGTCGCGCGGCTGCAGATGCTGCTGTTCTTCGTCTACACGGGCCTGGAGGCCGGGGCCGGGCAATGGGCCGCGACGGTGCTGGCCGCGCGCGGCGCGAGCCCGGCCGAGGGCGCCGCCGCGGCGACGCTGTTCTGGGCGGGGCTCGCCTTCGGGCGCATCGCGCTGGGCTTCGTGATCGACCGGGTCGGCGCGGACCGGATGCTGCGCCTGTCGGGCCCGGCCGCGGCGGCGGGGGCGGGGCTGTTCGCGCTCGGCCTCGGCGCGCCGGCGCTCGCCCTGCTCGCCTTCGCCCTCGCCCCCGTCTACCCGACGCTGATGGCGCGCACCCCCGCGCGGCTCGGCGCCGCGGCGGCGGTGCATGCGGTGGGCTTCCAGGTCGCGGCCGCGATGACCGGCGTGGCGGTATTGCCCGCGCTGATGGGCGGCGCGGCGGACCTGCTCGGCGCGGGCGCGGTGCCGCCGATCCTGGCCGGGCTCGCCCTGCTGCTCGCGGTGCTGCTGTGGCGCCTGCCGGTGAAAGGGGGAAGGATGGCCGCATGACCGCCCCTTCCATCGTCATCCTGACCGGCGCCGGCATCAGCCGCGAATCCGGCCTCGCCACCTTCCGCGACGCGGACGGCATCTGGGCCCGCATCCGCATCGAGGATGTCGCGACGCCCGAGGCCTTCGCGCGCGACCCGGCGCATGTCCACGCCTTCTACAACGCGCGGCGCGCGCAGCTGCGCGACCCTGCGGTGCAGCCCAACGCCGCCCACCTGGCGCTGGCCGAGCTGGAGCGCCGCTGGCCGGGCGAGGTGCTGCTGGTCACCCAGAACGTGGACGACCTGCACGGCCGCGCCGGGTCGCGGAAGCTGCTGCACATGCATGGCGAGCTGATGAAGGCCCGCTGCGCCCGCTGCGAGGCGGTGCATCCCTGGACCGACGACCTCTCGACCGGGACGCCCTGCCCCGCCTGCGGCCGTGCCGGCGGGATGCGCCCGCATGTCGTCTGGTTCGGCGAGGTGCCGCTCGGGATGGACCGCATCGGCGCCGCGCTCGACCGCTGCGGCCTGTTCCTGTCGATCGGCACCAGCGGGCAGGTCCATCCCGCCGCCGGTTTCGTGGCCGAGGTCCGCGGCCGCGCCCGCACCGTGGAGCTGAACCTGGAGCCGAGCGAAAGCCGGTCCCGCTTCGACGAGGCGATCCATGGCCCGGCGACGGAGGTGGTGCCGCGCTTCGTGCGGGACCTGCTGCGCGGCGCATGACCCGCCTGCTGCTCCTGTTCCTCCTGTGGGGCGGTGCCGCGGCGGCGCAGGAGACGCGCCAGCACCAGCGCGGCGTGCTGCTTCCGGGGGTTGGCGCGGCCGACCCGCGCCAGCCGGTGGACCGCGACGCGTTGCCCTGGCGCGCGCTGGCGCGCGTGCAGACCGAACTCGGCGGGCGCTGCACCGGCGTGATGGTGGGGCCGGCGCGCGTGCTGACCGCCGCGCATTGCCTCGTGGCGCCGCGGTCCGGCCGCTACGTCCAGCCGCGCTCGGTGCATGTGCTGCTGGGCTACGACCGGGGCGAATGGGTCGCCCGCGCGCGGGTCGCGTCCTTCGTCGCCGCGCCGGGCTACGTGCCGGGGCGCGGCCCGGCGGGCGCCGACTGGGCGCTGCTGACGCTGGATGCCGCGATCGCGCCGCCCGACCGCATCCTGCCCCTGCTGCGCGACGCGCCGCCGCCGCGCACGCCCGTCATGCTCGGCGGCTACCAGCAGGACCGGCCGGAGGTGCTGACGGCGGATTCGGACTGCCGGCTGCTCGGCCTGCAACGCCATGCCGGGGATGTGCGCACGCTGGTGCATGACTGCGCCGGCACGCGCGGGTCGAGCGGCGCGCCCCTGCTGGCGCGCGGCCCGGACGGGCGCTGGGCGGTGATCGGCGTGCAGGCGGCGGTGGATGCCGACATCGCGCTGGGCCACGCCGCGCCGGCCGCGGCGGTGGCGGCGGTGGAGTAGCGGCTACTCGTTCTCCAGCCGGTCGATGTCGTCGTCCGAGAAGCCGAAATGGTGCGCGATCTCGTGGATCAGCACGTTGCGGACGAGGCGGAACAGGTCCTCCCCCGTCTCTACCCATTCCAGCAGGATGGGCTCGCGGTACAGCGTGATCGTGTCGGGCTCCATCGGCGCATCCAGCACGCTGCGCTGCGTCAGCGGCCGCCCGCGATAGAGGCCGGTGAGCGCCCAGGGGCTTTCCAGCCCGACCTCGGCCGCGGTCTCGTCGTCGGCCACCTCCTCCACCACGATGGCGGCGCCGCGGACCAGTTCGCGCAGGTCCTGCGGGATGGCGGAGAAGGCCTGCTCGGCCATCTCCACGATGTCCTCGAGGGTGGGGGGGTGGTGGAATCGCGTCATCGGCGCATCCATCGTCCCTTCGCCCGCCCCGTCAAGCAGGAGCCGCCCGCCATGGTCGAGAAACTCTCCCCCGAAGCCCGCGCGGCCCTGCCCGCCACCCTTCCGGGCTGGCGCATGTCGGCCACGCGCGACGCCATCCGCCGCAGCTTCCGCTTCGCCGACTTCAGCGCCGCCTGGGGCTTCATGTCGCGCGTGGCGCTGCTGGCGGAGAAGCACGACCACCACCCGGAATGGTCGAATGCCTGGAACCGCGTCGAGATCGAGCTGACGACGCATGACGCGGGCGGGCTGAGCGAGCGGGACGTGGCGCTGGCCCGGGCGATCGACGCGCTGGCCTAGTCATGCGATCGGCCGAATGCTTCGACCGGTCGCATGACCTTGTCGGACCCTCAGGCGCCGGGCGCGGCCTCTGGCCGCTCGGCTGCGCGCCACCCGGCGCGGCGGCCATCCGGCCGCTCGGCGGGCTTCGCACGCCGTCATCGCATGACCATCAGCGCCGGTCGGCATCACCTATCGACCGGGACGATGGTGATCGTCCCGTCGGTCTCCAGCACGGCGTAGCGGATCTCCTCCAGCCGGGTCAGGCCCTGGCGTTCGCGCGCGGCCTCCAGCACGTCGTTCACGTCGATGCGCGACCGCCGCAGGTGGTCCTCGATCGGGCGGCCGTCATGGACCAGGATGGTCGGCACGCCGTCCAGCACGCGCTCTGCAGTGGCGGATCGCTGCTTCAGAAGCGACAGGCCGATGTCGATCAGCAGCAGCGTGACGATGACGACCACGGCGTTGGCCATCGAGAAGTCCTCGCCCAGCAGCGCCTGCTGCGTCGCCTCCCCCACCACCAGCAGCAGCACCAGGTCGAAGGGCGTCGTCTCCCGCAGGCTGCGCCGGCCGGTGATGCGGAACAGCACCAGCAGCACGAGGTAGAGCGCGCCGGCGCGGAGCACGCTTTCCATCGCTCAGGGCCACACGAAGATGGGAAGGTCGAGCGCGCGGCCGCCCGATTCGACCCGCAGCCGCCGCGGCCCCGGCGCGCCAATGGGCTCGAGATGCAGCACGATGGCGGCTGGCCCGGCGCCGTCGCGGCCGATGCGCAGCACCAGCCCGCCCGGGCCCGCCGCGGCGTCCAGCGGCGGCGGTGTCGCATCGCGCAACCGCCAGCGCGCCGCCGCCCCGGCGTCGAGCCGCAGCTCCGCCAGGCCATCCGCGGCCGGCAGAACCATGCGCAGCGGCTCCGCCAGGCCGAGGCGCTGGATGCGCGGCCATTCGGCCCGCAGCCCGCCGTCTTCCGCCTCTCCCGCGGCCAGCCAGCCGCCGCCGCCGAACAGCCCGGCCAGCGCCGCGGCCACCAGCATGGCCATCGCCGCCCAGCCCACGCGCTGCGCGCGCCAGGTGCGGCGCTGGAAGGGCAGGTCCCGCTCCATCCGGGCGATCTCGGGCGGTGGCGCCATCCCAACCCTCCGGTTCGGATGCGCAACGCGAACCGGCGCCCCCCGTTCCCTGCGCTGGAGGCTGGCCACGCCCCCCGCGCATCGCCTAGCCTTCCGGCATGGGGCGCCGCCGGCGCCACCGAACGACAGGGAGAACGGGCATGATGAAGCGCAGGACGGTGATGCTGGGCGGCCTGGCCGCGCCGGCGGTTCTCGGGGCGCGCGGCGCCTTCGCGCAGGGCGCGGCGGGCCCGATCCGCATCGCGACGGCCGGCCCGATGACCGGGCAGTACGCGGCCTTCGGCGGGCAGATGCGCGCCGGCGCCGAACAGGCGGTCACCGACATCAACGGCGCGGGCGGCGTGCTCGGCCGGCAGCTCGCCCTCGAGATCGGCGACGACGCCTGCGACCCGCGCCAGGCGGTCAGCGTGGCGAACCAGCTCGCCGGGCGGCGCGTGGCGCTGGTTGCGGGGCATTTCTGCTCCGGCTCCTCCATCCCCGCGCGCGACGTCTACGCCGAGGAAGGGGTGCTGCAGATCAGCCCCGCCTCCACCAACCCGCGCTTCACGGACGAGGGGAAGTGGAACACCTTCCGCGTCTGCGGCCGCGACGACCAGCAGGGCCAGGTGGCGGGCCGCCACATCGCGCAGACCATGCGCGACCGGCGCGTGGCCATCCTGCACGACAACTCCGCCTATGGCCGCGGCCTGGCGGAGGAGACGAAGAAGGCGCTGAACGGCGCGGGGATGCAGGAGGCGCTGTTCAGCGCCTACACCCCGGGCGAGCGCGACTACTCCGCCATCGTCTCCCGCCTCCAGCAGGCGAACGTCCAGGTCGTCTATGTCGGCGGCTACCACACGGAAAGCGGCCTCATCCTGCGCCAGGCGAAGGAAAGGGGCATGAACATCACGCTGATCGGCGGCGATGCGCTGGTGACCAACGAGTTCTGGCAGATCACCGGCGCGGCGGGCGAGGGCACGATGATGACCTTCAGCTCCGACCCCCGGAAGCGCCCGACCGCCGCGCAGGTGGTGCAGCGCTTCCGCGCCCGCAACGTCGACCCCGAGGGCTACGTGCTCTACACCTACGCCGCGATCCAGATCTGGGCGGCGGCGGCGGCGCGCAGCAACGGGGTGGACCCCCGCCGCATCGCGGCGCTGCTGAAGTCGGGCGGCCCGTGGCAGAGCGTGCTGGGCGACATCTCCTTCACCGAGAAGGGCGACGTCACCGTCCCCGACTACGTCTTCTACGTGTGGCGCAACGGCAGCTACGCGGAGATGTGACGTGCGCGCCGCGGCGGTCGCCCTGTTCCTGGTGGCCGCCGCGCTGCCCGCGCGGGCGCAGCCCTCCTTCGACTGCGCCCGCGCGACCGCGTGGGACGAACGCGCGATCTGCGCCGACCCCGCGCTCGCCGCGCTCGACCGCCGCATCGCCGCCGCCTGGCGGGCCCGCACCGACGGCATCGACGACGCCCGGCGCCAGGCGATGCTGGCCGACCAGCGCGCCTGGCTGCGCGACCGCCGCGCCTGCAACACCGGGACGGAGAAGCCGGAAGCCTGCCTGCTGCGCCAGATGACGCAGCGCGCGCAGGCGCTGGATGCGGCACCGGCCGACAAGCCCGCCCCGGCCGCCGCCGCGCCTGCCCCGGCGCCCGGCCCCGCGCGGCCGCGCGGCTGCGGCGCGGCGGGGCGGGACCTGGTCGGCGCCGCGCTCTGCGCGGATGCGGCGCTGCGCGCGCGCGAAGCCGAACTGGTCGCGCGCACCAACCGCCTGGCCGCCGGCGAAGCGGCGCGGGACGCGCTGCTTGCCGCCCATGCCGGCTACGAGCGGGAGCGGGAGGCCTGCGCGGCGGAAGGCATCGCGGCCGAGGTGGCGCGCTGCCTCGGCGAGGTCATCGGCGATCGGCTGGCGGCGCTGCCGCGCTGACCGCGCCGCGGCGCACGCGCGCCAGCAGCAGCGTCCCCGCCATGCCCAGCGCCGCGATCGCCACCAGCGGCAGCGCATGCCCGGCCAGCAGCGCGATGCCGAAGGCCAGGGCCGGCGGTGCCGCCAGCAGCGCGACGCCGCGGCTGGTGTAGAGCACGCCCAGCACGCCCCCCACCGACCGCGCACCGAAGCTGTCCGCCACGAAGGCCGGCAGCAGCGCGACGAAGCCGCCCTGCAGCGCGCCGAAGCCCAGCGCGAAGGCCTGCAGCACCGCCTCATCCGCCGCCAGCGCCCAGACCAGCATGGACATCGCCATCCCCGCGCAGCAGGCCAGGAACACCCCGCGCCGCCCCACCGCATCCGCCAGCACCGCGATCGCGCAGCGCCCCGCGATGGTGCCGAGCCCGATCAGCCCCAGCAGCGCCACCGCCTCGTGCCAGCCGATGCCGAGGTCCCGCGCCGTCGCCACCAGCAGCGCATGCGGCAGCGTCGCGGGCAGCGAGACGAGGAGCGTGCCGGCATAGGCGAAGGCGAAGTCGCGGCCGCCGACCACGGGCGGCGGCGTCGGCCGCGCCGGACACTCCGGCGCCCGCCCGGGCACCGGCCGCAGCAGCGCCGCCCCGCCGAGCCCCACCAGCGCCGCCAGCGCGCCGGAGGCGACGAAGGCCACGCGCCAGTCGCCAAGGACCGACAGCGCGTCGGTCGCCGGCGGCACCAGCGCGGTGCCGATGCCGATGCCGCTGACCGCGAGGCCCGAGGCAAGCCCGCGATGCGCCACGAACCAGCGCTGCACCGCCGCCATCGCGGGGACGTAGGCGAAGCCGGTGCCGAGTCCGGTCAGCACGCCGTAGCCGACATAGACCTCGACCAGCGTGCGGGCGGTGGCCGCCACCATCAGCCCGAGCCCGACCAGCAGCATCCCCGCGCCCGCCAGCACCCGCGCGCCGATCCGGTCCGCCAGCGGCCCGGTCAGCGCCGAGACGAAGAAGCAGCTCGCCCCGCTCAGCGCATAGACCAGCGTGACCGACCCGCGGGAGGAGCCGAACTCGGCCGCGATCCCCTCCGCGAAGGCGGCGTAGGAATAGATCGCGCCGAACCCCACCATCAGCACGAGGAAGGCCCCGGCCACGACATACCAGCCGGGGAAGATCCCGCGCGGCGACAGGGGGGGCGACGTCTCCTCGCGCAGGTCGCGGGCGCGGGCATGCAGGGCCGCTTCGCCGAGGCGCACGGTCATGGCGCCAGCAACCCCGCCAGCGCCCCCGTCGCCCCGGCCCGCGCGACCGGCAGGACGCGCGGCGTCAGGCCCGCCGCCTCGCCCAGCAGCAGCGCGGCGAGCAGCGCGAGCAGCGACACCTCCCGCCGCAGCGGCGCCAGCACGGGCCCCAGCGCCTGCCGCAGCAGGCCGAGCGCGAGGGCGCGCGCCGCCGCTTCCGCCGCCGCCGCATCGCCGCGCGCCGCGGCGTGCCGGAGCTTCGCGCGCTGACGCGCGGGGGCCCGGCCGCGATCGGATGCGGGGATCACCGCGCCACCGCCTGGCGCGCGCCGAAGGCGCCCTCGATGGTGGCGGCGACGAGGTCGGCGACCGCGATCGCCCCGGGCAGGTCCACCTGCGCGCGGAGGCGGGTGTCGCCGGCGGGGTCGGGCAGCAGCAGCACCTCCCCGGCGGCCGGTACGTCCCAGCCATGGCCGAGGCCGGGCAGCAGCCGCAGCGCGACGCCCGGCGGCGCGTCGAACCCGGCGCAGGCGGCCGCGTCCGGCGCATCCTCCCCCACCAGCAGCCAGGCGGGCGCGGCGGGTCGCGGAAGCCCGCGGCAGCCGGGGTAGAGCGCCACGCCCGGCCGTCCCGCCGCGGCGGCCAGCACGGCGCGCCCCCCCGCGCCGAAGCCGACCAGCGCGATCCGCCCGGGGTCGAAGCCCGCCGCCTCGGCCCAGGCAAGGGCGACCGGCACCGCGGCGGGGGCCGCGGCCGGGTCCATGCCGGCGACGCCCGGGCCATCCGCATCCCCCGCGAGGCCGAGCGTCAGGCTCGCGATCCCCCGCGCCGACAGCGCCTCGGCATAGGGCTCGGCGCGGCCGTCATCGCCGAGCGCGTCGGGCAGCAGCACGGCCAGCGGGCCGGTGCGGCCCTCGGGCGGCAGCAGCAGCCGCCCGAGGCCGGCGGGCTCCGGCAGCCGGACCAGCATCGCGGGCCGCTCCCGCCCCGCGGCCGGGACCGCGAGGAGCGGCAGGAGCAGGAGGCCGAGAAGGTGTCGCATCGTCGCCGCGCCCCGCTGGTGAGGCAGGCAGCGGAGCAGGGCAGGACGGCCGAAGTCCCGAAGGCGGGGCGAAAGCGGGACGAAATGCGGCCGGGGCGGCCTGCCTTATTCCAGGCGCATCCCGGCGTCGCGCACCACGCGCGCCCAGCGCCCATGCGCCGCCGCGACGAAGGCGGCGGGATCGCCCTCCGCAGGGTCGATCCCCCAGGCGGCAAGCCGCGCACGCGCCGCCTCGGTGGCCAGCGCGGCGCGCGCCAGCCCGGCCCAGTCGGCCACCACGCCCTCCGGCGTGCCGCGAGGCGCGAGCAGCAGGTTGGCGATGCGGACATCGAAGCCGGGGAAGCCGGATTCCGCCACCGTCGGCACCTCCGGCAGCACGCCCGCGCGGCGCGGGCCGGAGACGGCGAGCGCGCGCAGCCGCCCCGACCGCACCAGGTCCGGCCCGCCGCCGATCGCCAGGAAGCCCGCCGGCACGGTGCCGGAGACGAGCGCCGTCAGCGCCTCCGCATTGCCGCGCTGGGACACGTTCTCCAGCGCGCCGGCAGGCAGGCCGGCGACCTGGCGCAGGTGCTCCATCGCCAGATGCCCGGGCGAGCCGACGCCGGCCGAGGAATAGAACAGCGGCGCCTGCCGCGCGCGGGCGAGGAATTCCGCCAGCGTCGCCGCCGGGTGGGACGGATGCACCAGCAGCACCAGCTGGAAGGCGCCGAGCCCCGCCACCGGCACGAGGTCGCCGAGCGGGTCGAACCCCATCTCCCGGTACAGATGCGGGTTGACGGTCAGCGTGGTGTCGATGGTGGCGAGCAGCGTGCGCCCGTCCGGCCGCGCGCGGGCCACCGCGGCGGCGCCAAGGTTGCCGCCCGCGCCCACCCGGTTCTCCACCACCACGGTCCCGCGCCCCTCCCGCGCCGCATGGTCGGCCAGCAGCCGCGCGGAGCCGTCGAGCGCGCCGCCCGGCGGGAAGTTGACGACCAGGCGGATGGGCTCGCCCTGCGCGGCCGCGCGCCCCGCCAGGGGGGCGCCCGCGGCGAGGATGGCCATGTCCCGGCGCGTGATCATGCCTGTCCTCCCCCTGCCGCCGTCACGCCGTTCCCTGCCGCGACGCCTCCCCCCCGGCTTGCGGGGAAGGGTGGGGCTGGGGGCAAACTCCGGCCGACGCGCAGGGAGATGTGCACCCGAATGACCGCCATCCGCAACGTGCTCTTCATCATGTGCGACCAGTTGCGCTGGGACCACATGGGCTGCGCCGGGCATCCCTTCCTGCGGACGCCCAACATCGATGCGCTGGCCGCGCGCGGGGTGCGCTTCACCCAGGCCTATGTGCAGTCCGGAATCTGCGGGCCGTCGCGCATGTCCTACTACACCGGCCGCTACGTCTCCTCCCACGGCGCGACGCATAACCGGGTCCCGCTGTCCGTCGGCGAGGTGACGCTGGGCTGGCACCTGCGGGAGGCCGGCCGCACCCTGGCGCTGGCCGGCAAGACGCATGTGCTGCCGGATGCGCGCGGGATGAAGCGCCTGCAGCTCGACGGCCAGCACGACCTGGCGGCGCTGCTGAAGGAAGGCTGGTTCACCCTGGTCGACCGCCACGATGGCCACCACGCCGAACCCGACAGCGCCTATGCCCATTGGCTGCGCCGGCAGGGCTACGACAGCAAGGACCCCTGGACCGACTACGTCATCGCCGTGGAGGACGCGCAGGGCCGCGTGCTGAGCGGCTGGAAGATGCGCAACGCCCGCCTTCCCGCCCGCGTGCGGGAGGAGCACAGCGAGACCGCCTACACCACCGACCAGGCGATCGACTTCATGGCGGCGCAGGGCGATGCGCCCTGGGTGCTGCACCTTTCCTACGTGAAGCCGCACTGGCCCTATGTGGCGCCCGCGCCCTACCACGCGATGTACTCGCCCGACCAATGCCTGCCGGTGTCGCGCCACGACGCCGAACGCGGCCCCTCCGCGCATCCGATGTTCCGCGAATGGCAGAACGAGGAGGTGTCGCGGAACTTCCGGAACGACGACTGCATCGCGACCGTGCGGCCCGCCTATCAGGGGCTGCTCTCGCAGCTCGACCACCATCTCGGCCGCGTTTGGGACGCGATGGAGCGGCTGGGGCGCTGGCGCGACACGCTGGTCGTCTTCTGCTCGGACCATGGCGACTACCTCGGTGACCACTGGATGGGGGAGAAGGAGCTGTTCCACGACTGCGTGCAGCGCGTGCCCTTCCTGCTGTACGACCCCTCGCCCGCCGCGGAGGCGACGCGCGGGACGGAGGATGCCCGCTTCGTCGAGGCGATCGACGTGGTGCCCACCATCCTCGATGCGCTCGCGCTCGACCCCGCGGAGCACCTGGTGGAGGGGCGGTCGCTGCTGGCGCTGACGCGCGGCGAAGCGCCGCCCTGGCGCGGGCATGTGGTCAGCGAGCTGGACTGGACCTTCCGCGGCGCCCGCCGCCGGCTCGGCCACCCCACCGGGCAGCACCATGCCTGGATGATCCGCGACGCGCGGTGGAAATACGTCCACTGGACCAGCGGCCACCGCCCGCAGCTCTTCGACCTCGCGGCCGATCCGGAGGAGTTCCACGACATCGGCGCCGATCCCGCGCATGAGGCGGTGCGCGGGGCGATGAGGGAGGCGCTGCTCGGCTGGTTCACCGGGCTCAAGCGCCGCACGACGCTGACCTGGGCCGAGGCGGAGCTGCGCACCGACCGCCACAAGGCGGCCGGCGTGTTCTACGGCGAGTGGTAGCGGCGGCTACGCCGCGTCGGCCCCATGCCCGACCGGGTGGTAGCCGCGCCCGTACCAGATCAGCGCCCCGCCGGGCCCGCCCTGGCGGATCGCCTGGATCTCCGCGAAGAAGACGCTGTGCGTGCCCTTCTCCAGCACCTCCGCGACGCGGCAGTCGAAGGACACGACGGAGGCGTCGGCCAGCACCGGCGCGCCGGTGGCCAGCGTCGTCCATCGGCCCATCGCGAAGCGATCCTCGCTCGACAACGCGCCCTTGCCGGCGAAGGCGTCCGACAGCGCGCGGCAATCCGCCGCCAGCGTGTTGACGCAGAGCACGCCATTCGCCTTGAAGGCGGCGTTCGAGCGGCTGGCGCGGTTCAGGCAGACGAGCAGGGTGGGCGGGTCGTCGGTGACGCTGCACACGGCGCTGACGGTCAGGCCCGCACGCCCCGCCGCGCCGTCGGTCGTCACCACGTTCACCGCGGCGCCCAGCCGGGCCATGGCATCGCGGAACTCGGCATTGCTGACGGGCATCTGGACCTGCTTCGGGGGGCTCCTCCCGCAACATGGGGCCGGTTGCCGGGACTGAAAAGAACCACTCAGCGCGGCCGCGCCGAAACCGGCTCCGCCACCTCCTCCAGCGGGCGTCCCTCGGCGGCGAAGCCGAGCACCCATTCGGTGGCCGCGGCCGCCAGCATCAACGCCGCGCCGAACAGGTAGCCCCACATGATGTCCACCCGTTCCCCGCCCTCGATCAGCCAGCCGAACAGGGCGGGGCCGACGACGCCGCCGATGCCGGTGCCGAAGGCGTAGAAGACCGCGATGCCCATCGCGCGCATCTCCAGCGGGAAGCTCTCCCCCACCGTCAGGTAGGCGGCGGAGGCGGCGGCGGAGGCGAAGAAGAATATCACGGTCCAGGCCGCGGTCTGCGTCGTGGCGTCCAGCCAGCCCTGCGCGAAGCCGTAGCCGGTGATGGCCATGAGGATGCCGGCCAGCGCATAGGTCAGCGTGATCATCACCCGCCGCCCGACCGTGTCGAACAGCCGCCCCAGCAGAAGCGGCCCGGCCAGGTTGCCCAGCGCGAAGGGCAGGATGTACCAGCCGACATGCGCCGCCGGCACGTCGTAGAAGCGCGTCAGCACCAGGGCGTAGGTGAAGAAGATCGCGTTGTAGCAGAAGGCCTGGCAGGCCATCAGCGTCAGCGCCAGGATGCTGCGGTCGCGGTGGCGGCGGAACATCAGCCCGACCACCTCGGCGATGGTGATGTGGTCGCGCCGGTGCAGCCGGATCGGGCCGTGCTGCAAGGGCGGCAGCGTGCCGTGGCGCGCCTGCACCCCGCGCTCGATCCCGGCCACGATGCGCTCCGCCTCCTCCGGCCGCCCATGCGTCATCAGCCAGCGCGGGCTCTCGGGGATCCATCGCCGCAGCAGCAGGATGACGAAGGACAGCGCGCCGCCCACGATGAAGGCGGCTCGCCAGCCGATCTCGGGGTCCACCACCGCCGGGTTCAGCACGACGAGGGAGATCACCGCCCCCATCGCGCCGCCCGCCCAGAAGGTGCCGTTGATGACGATGTCGGTCTGCCCGCGCCGCCGCGCCGGGATCAGTTCCTGGATGGCGCTGTTCACCGCCGCGTATTCGCCGCCGATCCCCGCGCCGGTCAGGAAGCGGAAGAAGGCCAGCGACCAGACATCCCAGGAGAAGCCGGTGGCGATGGTCGCCAGCAGGTAGACCAGCACCGTCAGCGTGAACAGCTTCTTCCGCCCCAGCCGGTCCGTCAGCCATCCGAAGCCGAGCGCGCCGAGCACCGCGCCGACCAGGTAGGCCGATGCCGTCAGCCCCACCTGCGTCTCGGTCAGTTGCAGGGAAGGGCTGGCCGCGATCGCCGGCGCCAGGCTGCCGACCAGCGTCACCTCCAGCCCGTCCAGGATCCAGGTGACGCCGAGCGCGATGCAGACCAGCGTGTGGAACCGGTCCCAGGGCAGGCGGTCCAGCCTGGCCGGCACATCCGTCAGGAAGGAAGGGGCTTCCCGCCCGCCATTGCCCGCCGCGTCGCGCATTGCCGCACCTCCCTGACGGAGATGCGAACAGGCCTGTGCGGGCTGCGTTCCCTGGCCGCGTGCCAGCGGCCGGGCTGGCGCCAGCGGGCGTTACCGGCAGGGCACGAGGCGGATGTTCTCGACCTGGGCGTCGACGCGCGCATGGGTGTCCTCGGCGTCGGAGGAGACGACCAGTTCCATCATCGTCGGCACCTCGCCCGCACCGAAGGCGGCGCGCCAGTCGGCGCCGAGGTCCACGCGTTCCTCCACCCACTGCCCGCGGGGGGCATCCGCAGGGCGCAGCACGCGCAGCTTCGTGATGGCGCCGGTCCAGGGGCTGGCGAAGAAGCCCGGCCCTTCCCGCCCCGACCCGCCCCAGACATAGCTCAGCACGCTGCGCGGCAGGGCGTGGCTGCCGGCCGAGGCCTGCGCCACGGCGTGCTGCGTGCGGGTGGCGAACCCCACCGCGGGTCCGAAGGCGGAGAAGCCGATGGAGACCGCGATGGCGCGGTCATCGCCGCCGCGGCGCGTCAGGTCCGTCGCCGGCGGGCCGGCATCGACGCGCCAGCGCCAGGCCAGGCAGGCCGGCGCGCCCTGCAACGGGCGGGTCACGAAGGCGCCCTGCCCCTGCCCCTGCACCCGCACGCCGCCCGTCGGCGTCGCGCTGAAGTCGGCGGGGCGGATGCCGTTCCATTCCATCTTGCGCCAGCCGAGCGCCTCCACGTCGCCCGGCGTGCGGCCGGGCGAGACGGCGGCCCCGAGCAGGGGCGCGGCGGCGGCGGTGGCAAGCGCGAGGGCCTGGCGGCGCATGGCAGCTATGTGCGCAATTCCGGGCCGGGTTACAAGCGGGTTATCGACCCTCCACCGTCCGCGGGTTCGGCACGCCGTCAGCCGCCCAGCCGGTCGGCGATCCAGTCCGCGCGGTCGAGCACGTAGAGCAGGTGCGGGCGCAGCGCGTGCCCCTCGGGCAGGCGGGGGTGGTCGAACACCTCCTGCCGGCGCATCCCGAGCTTCTCCATCAACCGCCAGGACGGCTCGTTGCCCGGAGGGGTGAAGGCGACGATGCGGTCGAGCCCCGCCGGGCCGAAGCCGTGCGCGAGCGCGATCCGCGCGGCCTCCTCCGCCAGGCCGCGGCGGCGCAGGCGGGTTGCGATGCGCCAGCCGATCTCGGTGGCAGGCCGGCCTGGCGGGCTGAAACCCGCAGGGAAGGCGACGGGCTGGATGCCGACCACGCCGGCCACTCCCTCGCCGGGCAGGTCCACCACCCAGAAGCCATGTCCGCGGTCGCCGAAATTCGCGGCGATGCGCCGGCCCCAGGCGTCGCTCTCCGCCCGGTCATGGACATTCGGGAACCAGCGCATCGCCTCGGCATCGCCGTTGATGGCGAAGACCGGTGCCAGGTCGTCCGGCAGGCGCCAGGGCCGCAGCGTCACGCGCGGCCCGTGCAGCGTGACGGGCGCCGTCACGCCTGCGCGCCCGCCTGTTCCGGCTGGCCGGCCGGCACGCTGCCGCGCGCATCGGTCAGGGCGGGCAGCGGCGGGTCCGGGGGGGCTGGCGCGGGCGGGTCGGGCGGCCACCAGAACTCGGCAGGGGGAAGTTCCTTCCGCACGGCCTCCTGGGCGGATTTCCGGATCTCCTCGTCGGGGCTGTTCTCGTCCTCGGTGTTCAGCTGGACGTGGCGGTCATAGACGGTGTCGAAGCGCTTGCGGTGGTCGTCCGTCACCAGCCCTGCCTGCCGGATCGAGAAGGCGAGCTTCTTCATGGCGAAGTAGTTGGCGTGGTAGCCCTGCTGCTGGCGGGTGAAGACCTCGATCCGCTTGCCCGGCGCGCGCAGCGGCTTCACCACCGCGACGATCGCCGCGACCAGCGCCAGCGCCTGCCACGCCGCCTGTCCCGCACCCTGGTTCCACAGCGCCAGCGCCGCGACGCCCGACCCGCTGGCGGTGATGGCGGTGGTCACCTCCATGATGAAGGCTTCCTTCTGCAGCGCCTCCAGCCGGCGCCCGTAGTAGATCGCGTTCATGCGGGAGGTGCATTGCAGCTCGTACACCTCCTTCAGCAGCGCGATGTCGGAATCGGGCCAGGGATGGCTCATCGGCGGGGTCCCCTGTTGGGGGGGATGATGTCCCAGGGCTCGGGCGGGCTGATGCTCCAGGGCTCCGGCAGCGTCAGCCGCGGGCCGCGCCGGGGCTGCGCGGGATCGGCCGGCGCGGCGGAAGGCGGGGGCGCCGCGGACAGGGGCGGCACCTCGATGCGCGCCAGGCGGCAGGCATCGAAGGTCATCAGCGCGATGGCGGGACCCGATTCCGGCTCCACCCGGAGCGCCAGGTGGCAGGCCGGGGAGCGGGGCACGATCCAGCGCCGGCCGCGCGGCGGCAATGGCTCCGCCAGCACCTCCTCCCGCTGCGCCAGGTCGTCGGCGGGGGCGAGGAGGACCCGCAGGATCGGCTCCCCGCTGTGGTTCTCCAGCCAGAAGCGGTTGCGCGGCGCCTGCGCGCCGGCATCGCCCGCCAGCGCGGCCAGGCAGGACAACAGCAGAAGGCCCCGCCTCATGGCGGGTCCTTCCGGGGGCGCGGCGGGCGTGGCGGCCGGCCGCCCGCCGGCTCGACCCGTATCCCGGCCTGCGGCGTCACCCGTGGACCGCGCCCTCCCTTCGGCCCGCCACCCGGGGTCGGCGGGATGCCCGGGGGGCCGAGCGCCCAGCCCTCCGGCGGTTCGATGATGGTGACGCCGGGCGACAACCCGCCAGCCCCGCCTCGGCGCTTCGGGCGGCCGGGCGGCCGCGCGGCCGGTGGCGGGGCGGGCCTGCCGCCCTTCGGCCCGCGCGCCGTCACCGCACATCCCCCGGTGGGCGCAGGGACCAGGACTCGGCCGGCTCGATCCGCTGCTGCTGCTGCTGCCAGGGCGGACGTTCCGGCTGCTGCTGCTGCTGTTGCTGCTGCGCCCCGCCGCCCGACAGCATGGCGGAGGCGCGCAGCAGCCTCCCCTCCAGCTCGGCGACGCGGGCGCGCAGGGCCCTGACCTCGGCGGCCAGGCCCTCGACCGTGACGGGATGGCCGGACATGCGCGCTTCTCCCTCCCCCGCGGGTGGTGTTGCGGGTGGAAGGCTAGCACGCCACACGCCGGGCGCGAGTCGCCCGATGCCCCCCTTCGCGGCACCGCCGGCAGGGACTAATCAGGCGCCGTGAGGAGCCGCCCATGACCCCGCCGACCGTCGATGCGCTGGCCGCCACCGTGCCGGACGGCGCCCTGCTGGCCCTGCCGCCCGACAATTCCCTGCCCTCCGTGGCGCTGGCGCGCGCCCTGGTGCGGCGCGGCGCAAGGGGATTGCGGCTGCTCGGCGTGCCCGTCTCCGGCTTCGCGACCGACCTGCTGATCGGCGCGGGCTGCGTGGCGGAGGTGGAGACCAGCGCCGTCTCCCTAGGCGAGGCCGGCTTCGCGCCGCGCTTCACGGCGGCGCTGAAGGCCGGCGCCATCACCGTGCGCGACGCCACCTGCCCAGCCATCCACACGATGCTGCAGGCGGCCGAGAAGGGCGTGCCCTTCATGCCCCTGCGCGGGCTGATCGGCAGCGACATCCTGGCCAACCGTCCCGACTGGGTGGTGATCGACAACCCGCTGGCGCCGGGCGGCGATCCCATCGTGCTGCTGCCGGCGAAGCAGCCCGACATCGCCGCCATCCACGGCGCGATGGCGGATGAGGAAGGCAATGTCTGGGTCGGCCGCAGGCGGGAACTCGCGACGCTGGCCCATGCCTCGCGCCGCGTGCTCGCCACCGTGGAGCGCCTGGTGCCCGGCAACATGCTGGAGGATGAGCGCCTCGCGCCCGGCTGCATCTCGGCCACCTACATCGAGGCGGTGGCCGTGGCGGCGCGCGGCGCCTGGCCGGTCGCGCTGCTCGACGAATACGGCTTCGACGCCGCGCATGTCGCGGAATATGCGCGGCTGGCGAAGACCGAGGCGGGGTTCCGCGAGTATTGCGAACGCCACGTCCTCGACCCCGTCGCGCAGGCGGCCGCCTGATGTTCAGGCCGGAGGAACTGCTGGCCACGACGCTGGCGCGCCTGATCCTGGACCCCGCGGCGCCGCCCGCGCGGCACATCGCGGTGGGCGCGGCATCCCCCATCCCGGCGGCGGCCTGCTGGCTGGTGCGCCGGCAGGGGCACCCGGTGCGCCTGTCGCTGCTGCACAGGCGCAGCGGCAACCCCTTCACCGAAGGCTCGCGCGAGTTGTTCGACCTGACGGGCCAGGGCCGCATCGACCTGTTCTTCCTGGGCGGCGGGCAGATCGACGGGCAGGCGAACCTCAACCTGGTCGGCACCGGCGGCTGGCCGGGCACCGGCGTGCGCTTCCCCGGCAGCTTCGGCAGCGCCTTCATGTACATGATGACGCCCCGCACCATCCTGTTCCGCGAGGAGCATTCGCCCCGCGTGCTGGTGCCGCGCGTCGACAACGTCTCCGCCCCCGGCGTCTCGCCGCCCGGCGTGTTCCGCCGCGGCACCGCGCAGGCGCTGGTGACCGGCAGATGCGTCTTCCGCTTCCATCCCGGCCGCGCGCGCTTCACGCTCGACAGCCTGCATCCGGGCGAGAGCGTGCAGTCCGTGCGCGCGGCGACCGGCTTCGACTTCGACGTGGCGGACGCGGTGCCGGAGACGCCGGCCCCGACCGCGGAGGAGCTGGCGCTGCTGCGAGGCCCCGTCTGCGACGAGATGCTGGAGACCTATCCGGAGTTCTGCGCGCGGGTGTTCGCCCGGTCACCCGGTGACCGGCGCGCGGAGCCGCCGCGGGCTGCGGGCGCCGGAGGTCTCGACCGGTGACCAACATCCGCAGGAAGACCGCCCCATGAACGACGCGATCCCCACCAGCGAGGGCAAGGGCCTCGCGCGCTCCGCCGGTGCGCTGGCCGGGCTGAAGGTCATCGACCTCACCCGCGTGCTCGGCGGGCCCTACTGCACCATGATCCTGTCGGACCACGGCGCGGAGGTCATCAAGATCGAGCCGCCGCAGGGCGACGAGGTGCGCGACTGGGGCCCGCCCTTCCACGGGCAGGAAGCCAGCTACTTCATCGGCGTGAACCGCAACAAGCGGAGCCTCGCGCTCGACCTCGGCCGGCCGGAGGGCCGCGCGGTGCTGCTGCGGCTGCTGGAAGGCGCGGACGTGCTGATCGAGAACTACAAGCCCGGCAGCATGGAGAAATGGGGCATCGGCTACGAGGAGGTGCTGTCGAAGCGCTTCCCCGCGCTGGTGCATTGCCGCGTGTCCGGATTCGGCGCGGACGGGCCGCTCGGTGGCCTGCCGGGCTATGACGCGGTGATCCAGGCGATGGTCGGGCTGATGTCGATCAACGGCGACGCCGCGAGCGGGCCTACGCGGATGGGCACGCCGATCGTCGACCTCGCCACCGGGCTCTACTCCGCCATCGCGATCCTGATGGCGCTGCAGGAACGCCAGCGCAGCGGCCAGGGCCAGTTCCTGGACATGAGCCTGCACGACTGCGGCATGGCGCTGCTGCATCCGCAGGCGGCGAACTTCTTCCTGAACGACCGCCGCCCGAAGGCCACGGGCAATCCGCACCCGAACATCAGCCCCTATTCGAAATACCGGACGCGGACCTGCGAGATCTTCGTCGCGGTCGGCAACGACCCGACCTTCCGGCGCTTCTGCGACTTCCTCGGCCTCGGGGATCTGCCGAAGGACCCGCGCTTCCTGACCAACGCGCTGCGGGTGACGAACCGGGCGGAGCTGGACGCCATCCTCGATGCGCGGCTCGCGGAGGAGGACGGCCACGCGCTGACCGACCGCCTGCTGCGCAGCGGCGTGCCCGCGGGCCCGGTGCTGCATGTGGACGAGACGATGGCCGCGCCCCATACCGCGCACCGGCAGATGGTGACGGAGCTCGGCTGGTACCGCGGCCTAGGCACCCCCATCAAGATGAGCCGCACCCCGGGCGGCACGCGCGCCGCGCCGCCCACCTTCAACCAGCATGGCGACGACATCCTCGCCGCGCACGGCTTCACGGAGACAGAAGTGGCAGACCTCAAGGCGGCCGGCGTGGTGGTGGAGACACGCCGATGAGCGGCACTCCCCCGCCCGCCGCCCTCGCGGCGATCGAACGGCCGGAACGCGTGCGCGAGCTTCTCGCCACCTGGGCGGCCGCCTTCGAGGAGGTGAAGATGGCCGCGCGCGACAAGCCGCGCCTGCGGCCCGAGGCGGAAGGGAAGTCCGGCCACATCCTGTGGGGCGCGCGGGTCAGCGGGATCGAGGTCGACATCTCGATCGAGGTGGTGACCGACAACCTGCGCTGGCGGCTCGACCACAACAGCCAGGGCGCGCTGGCGACGCTGGAAGGCCGGCCGGTGCTGCTGCGGCAGTGGTACGTGAAGCGCGCGCCGCAGGACGCATCCCTCTCGGCCGCGGAGATCGCGCAGGTGACGGAGGAGAGTCCGTTCTACGTGCGCCCCTCCATCTCCCGCGGGAAGCCGACCGAGCGGCGGCTGTACCAGCTGCTCGCGGACCTCTCGGCCCCGGCCGCGGCGATCCGCCAGCAGACCGCCGCCGGAGTCGCGCTGCACAAGGCGGCATCGGCGAAGTTCGGCCTTTCCTGAGCACCCCGCGCCCATGAGGTCCGGATCGCCCCGCGGCGGCGGTCCGGCCGGGGGGACGGGGATTGCGGCATGAGCCGGGAAGCCGGGCCATGCCGCGATGCCCCGGATGCTGGTCCCCGTATCCTGAAGGTGTCGCTGCCATGCCGGACCTGACCCAGCTCGCCCTCTACGTCGCCGCGGCCCTCGTGCTCGCGGTCACGCCCGGACCGGGCATCTTCTACGTCGCCGCGCGCACGCTCGCGGGCGGCCGGGCGGAAGGTGTCGCCTCCAGCTTCGGCACCGGGCTGGGCGGCATGGTCCATGTCCTCGCCGGCGGCCTCGGCGTCTCCGCCATCGTGCTCGCCAGCGCGGAGATGTTCACGGCGCTGAAGCTGGTCGGGGCCGGCTACCTGGTCTGGCTCGGGCTCCGCACCATCCGCGCGGCGCGCCAGGATGCCGCGGCGGAGCTGCGGGACGGAGCGGCGCTCGCGATCGGGCCTTGGCGGGCGTTCCGCGAAGGCATCCTGGTGGAGGCGCTGAACCCGAAGACGGCCGCCTTCTTCCTGGCCTTCGTCCCGCAATTCGTCGACCCGGCCGCGGGCGGTGTCGCGCTGCAGTTCGTGGTGCTCGGCTTCGTGTCGGTCGCGCTCAACACCCTGGCCGATGTCGTCGTCGCCATGGGCGCGAGCCGCATCCGCGACGGCGCCGCGGCGCGCCCGGCGCTGATCCGCCGCCTGCGGGAGGCGTCGGGCGCCGCGATGGTGGCGCTCGGCCTCGGCCTCGCGCTCGCGAAGCGCCCGGGCGCCTGACCGCCCGGCCCGTCAGGGCCAGCGGAAGCCGCGCGCCATGGCCTGCTGCGCCTCGGTCTCCGCCGCATCGGGCAGGTAGTGGGCGCGGACATGGTCGAGCGCGTCGCCCTCCACCCCAGCGGCGCGGGCGAGGCAGGCGAGGAACAGGCCGGTGCGGCCGATGCCGGCCCGGCAGCCGACATGCACCGGCCGGCCCGGCTCGGCCTCCAGCTGGCGGAGCACGGCGGCCACGGCCGCGCGCAGCGCATCCGGGTCCGGCACGCCGAAATCCGGCACGGGCAGCAGCAGGTCGGCCAGCCAGGCCTTCTCCGCCCGTTCCTCGAGGCAGACGCCGAAGGCGCCGTCGGGGATGGCGTCGAAGGGGCCACCAGTGACGGTGACGGCGCGGCCGCCGACCCGCAGGGGCAGGGTTCCGCGCACCCTCATGCCGCCGGCACGCGCGCCACGCCCTAACGCTCCACCGTCACGCCCTGCCAGAAGGCGATGTGGTCCTTGATGTTGGCGGCGGCGGATTTCGGGTCTGGGTAGTACCAGGCGGCGCCGGCATTGACCTGGCCGTCCACGACCACGTCGTGGTAGCGCGCGGTGCCCTTCCAGCCGCAGACGGTGGTGCGGGCCGACGGGCGCAGGAACTCCGCCTTCACCGCCCCGGGCGGGAAGTAGACATTGCCCTCGACCATTTCGAAGCGATCGCCCTCCGCGATCACCCAGCCGTTCCAGATTGCGCGCGGCATCGCCGCCCCCCGTTCCTTCCGCCCGCCGTCGCAGGTGGCGCGGCGGGCGGCGGCGTCAAGCCACGCGGCCGCGGCGGTCAGGGGGCGCGGGCGGGCGCCACCGGTTCCGCCACCTGCTCGATCAGCGCCTCCGCCTCCCGCTTGAGAGTAAGGTAGGAGCGGGTCGAGAAGGGCAGCATGCCGAGATAGATGATCCCGGCCGCGGCCAGCGCCGCCCAGGGTTCCGCCACCAGCAGCGCGACATAGCAGCCGACGCCGAGCAGCAGCGGCAGCACCGCGTTGCGCGGCACCTTGAAGTTCTTGAAGGACCAGGTGGGCAGCGTGCTCACCATCAGCCCGCCGACGACGACCAGCACCGTGCCGACCAGGACGGGGTGACGGACAGCGCCCGCGAACCCCTCCCACCCCCATTCGCCGAGCGCGAGGCCGGCGAAGAGCGGGAACAGCGCGCAGCCCGCCCCGGCCGGCGCGGGGACGCCGGTGAAGAAGTTGTAGGCATAGGCCGGCTTCGGCTTCTCCAGCCCGATGTCAAGCGCGGCGTTGAACCGCGCGAGGCGGAGCGAGGAGCAGACGGCGAACAGGAGGCAGGGCACGAAGCCCAGCGGCCCCACGGTCTGCATCGACCACAGGTAGAGCACCAGCGCCGGCGCGACGCCGAAGCTGAGGAAATCCGCCAGGCTGTCGAACTCCGCGCCGAACCGGCTGGTGGCCTTCAGCAGCCGCGCCAGCCGCCCGTCCAGCCCGTCGATCACCCCGGCCACCACGATCATCACCGCCGCCGGCGCCCAGCGCCCGTCGATCGCGAAGCGGATCGCCACCAGCCCGGCGCAGAGGCCGAGCATGGTCATGATGTTCGGGATCAGCCGGTTGAAGGACAGCCCCTCGAAGCGGGGCCGCGTGCGGGGCCGGAAGCGCCGGCGGAGCCGGTGCAGGGGCTGCGGGCGCTTCGGGGCGTCGGACATCTCAGCGCACCACCGGCGGCAGTTCCGCGATCACCGTCTCGCCGCCGATCATCAGCTGCCCGACCGCGACCAGCGGCCGCACGCCTTCCGGGAGGTAGAGGTCGGTGCGGCTGCCGAAGCGGATGATCCCGAACCGCTCACCGGTGCCGACCATGTCGCCCTCCTTCACGGTGCAGACGATGCGCCGGGCGATCAGCCCAGCGATCTGCACCACCGCGAGGTCGCGCCCATCGGGGGTGCGGAGCGCCAACGCGTTGCGCTCGTTGTCGTCGCTCGCCTTGTCGAGCGCGGCGTTCACGAAGGCGCCGTGGCGATAGGCGATGCGCGTCACCCGCCCCTCGATCGGCGCGCGGTTCACATGCACGTCGAGCACCGACAGGAAGATCGCCACCCGCCAGCGCGGCGCGTCGCCGAGGCCGAGCTCGGCGGGCGGCACGGCGGGGCCGACCAGCACCACCCGGCCATCGGCCGGCGCCACCACCGCATTCGGCCGCGGCGGGGGCACGCGTTCCGGGTCGCGGAAGAAGTAGAGGCAGAAGGCGGTGAAGGCGGCGCCCAGCCAGAACAGCCAGGGGCCGACCAGCAGCCAGCCGAGGACGGCCACCGCGGCGCCGCCATAGATGAAGGGCTTGCCCACCGGATGCGGCTTGGCAAGGACCATCTGGATCGTTGAAGCAAGGCTCATGGCGGCGCTTATGGTCCCTTCACCATTCCCGGACAACATGGTGCGCATGGAGCCGCTGTCCCATGGTCCGTTCCTCGTCGAGCCCGATGGCCGGCTTGCCGCCCTGCGCCCGCCCGCGCTCCGCTTCGCCTGGCGCGGGCATGGGGTGGAGGCGCGGGTCGAGGGCGGGCGGATGCGGCTGACCGCCCAGGCCGGCGCCCTGCCCTACACGGTCGAAGGCGCGCCCGGCCGCGCCGCGGCGATCGCGGAGGTCGGGCGCCTGCCGGGGGACCTGCCGCAGGGCTGGCGGCTGCGCGTGCTGCCGGACCACCGGCTGCGGCTGGAAGCGGCGATGGAGATGCCGGGCCTGACCACCGCCACCGCGCTGATCGGCGCGATGGTGGGCTTCGCGCTGACGCTCGACCCCTATCTCGACCGGCTGGAACTCGCCGGCGTCGCGGCGGGCTGAGCCGGCCCGGTCGGCGGCACGGCGAAGACCTGGCCGGGGAAGATCAGGTTCGGGTTGCGGATCTGCTCCCGGTTGGCCTCGTAGATCACGGTGTAGCGCACGCCCCGGCCATAGGCCGCGCGCGCCAGCCGCCACAGGTTGTTGCCCGGCTGCACCACGACCCGGCCCTCGGCGACCGACCCCTCGGGGATCTCGTCGCGCTGGAACGGCACCTCGATGCGCGCCGCCACCGCCCCCGCCGCCGCCACCTGGTCCACCCGCAGCCGGTGCCGGCCGATCGCCGGCGGCTCCTCCGGCACCAGTGCCCAGCGCCCCGCGGCATCGGCCTGCGCATCGCCGGCATGGCGGTCATTCACATAGACGCGGACGGTGGCGCCCGGCGCGGCGGTGCCGGCGAAGCGGATGGTCCCGGCATCGTCGTAATCCACCGCCTGCAGGCCGAGCGGCTGCGGCGCCGCCGCTCCCTGGATCACCCGCGCCGGCGCGTCGAGGCCGGGCAGCAGCACCACCAGGGGCTGGGCCGGCACCGGCGGCAGCAGCGCCTCGGCCCGCCGGACCTCCTCGGCCCGTGCGGCCGCCTCCGCGATGCGGGCCTGTTCGGCGCGGCGCGCGGCCTCGGCCTCCGCCAGGCGGCGCTGCGCC
>NZ_JBNXUO010000040.1:0-38163 GCF_050563535.1 Falsiroseomonas sp. CW058 | reverse complement strand
CGACGGCGGCGGCGGCCGGCCTCGTCCTCGGTCTCCTCGGCGGCGTCGGGAGCGGCATCGGGGGCGGCTGCAGGCGCTTCGGCCGACGGCTCGACGGCCTCGGTCGGGGCGGCCTCGGCGGCCTGCTCCATCTCCTCCGGCCCGCCCTCGGCCTCCTCGCCCTCAGTCCCGTCGGCGGGCTGGCCGGCGCCGCGCGGCTCCATCTCGTCGCGGCGGCCGCGACGGCGGCGGCGGCGGCGGCGGCGGACATCGGCCTCGCCCTCGGCGCGCGCCTCGCCCTCGGGCCGGGCTTCGCCGGTCGCGTCGGGCCGCGCCTCGGCACGGGCCTCGCGGTTCTCGGCGCGGGATTCGCGGCTCTCGCCGCGGGCTTCGCGACCTTCGCGGTTCTCCCCGCGGCCTTCCCCGCGACCCTCACCCCGGCCTTCGCGGCGCGGGCGGGGGACGGGGGCCTCCTCCGCCTCCGGCTCGGCCTCGACGGGCTCGTCAGGCTCGGGCGCGTAGTCCATGCGCAGCGCGCTCGGGCGTTCGGCCACGGCGTCGGGGTTCTGCGCCCGCGTGCGCTCGATTCGCAGCGCGGGGGGGATCAGCGTGTCGTCGGGCTGCACCAGCACCGACATGCCGTAGCGTTCCTCGATCTGCGCCAGGCGTTCCCGCTTGCGGTTCAGCAGCCAGAGCGCGACCGGCGTCGCCGCATGCACCACGATCTCGGCGGCGCGGCGCTTGGCGCCCTCCTCCTCCACCGCGCGCAGCACCTGCAGGCCGCTGCTCTCGACGCTGCGGACCTGGCCGCGGCCCTGGCAGTGCGGGCAGGCGACATAGGCGTGCTCGACGATCGAGGGGCGCAGCCGCTGGCGCGACATCTCGAGCAGGCCGAAATGGCTGATGCGCCCCACCTGGATGCGCGCGCGGTCCTGCTTCAGCGCCTCCTTCAGGCGGCGCTCCACCATCGCGTCGTGCTTGTTCGACTCCATGTCGATGAAGTCGATGACGATGAGGCCCGCGAGGTCGCGCAGCCGCAGCTGGCGCGCCACCTCGTCCGCCGCCTCGAGGTTGGTGCGCAGCGCCGTGTCCTCGATGTGGCGGTCGCGCGTGGCGCGGCCCGAGTTCACGTCGATGGCGACCAGCGCCTCGGTCTGGTTGATGACGATGTAGCCGCCCGACTTCAGCTGCACCGTCGGCGAATGCATCGCGTCGAGCTGCGCGTCCACGCCGTGGCGCGCGAACAGCGGCACGCCGTCCCGCACCGGGCGCACCTTGCCGGCATGGGCCGGCATCAGCATGCGCATGAACTCGCGCGCGTCCTGGTACGCCTCCTCGCCGTCGACGATCACCTCCTCGACATCCTTGCCGTAGGTGTCGCGGATCGACCGCTTGATGAGGTCGGCCTCCTCGTAGATCAGCGCGGGCGCGGTGGAGGCGAAGGTGCGCTCCCGGATGCCGTCCCACAGCCGCAGCAGGTATTCGCAGTCCTTCTTGATCTCGGGCTTCGGCCGCTGCGCGCCGGCGGTGCGCACGATCAGCGACATCCCCTCGGGCAGGCCGAGCTCGTCGATCGCCTCGCGCAGGCGCTTGCGGTCGGTGGCGGAGGTGATCTTGCGCGACACGCCGCCACCGCGCGGCGAATTCGGCATCAGCACGCTGAAGCGGCCGGCGAGCGAGATGTAGGTGGTCAGCGCCGCGCCCTTCGTGCCGCGCTCCTCCTTCACCACCTGCACCAGCATGATCTGCCGGCGCTTGATGACCTCCTGGATCTTGTAGTGGCGCAGGAAGCGCGGCGGGATGCGGCGTTCGCGCGCGTCGTCCTCGGTGGTGCCGCCGACCATCTCGGGCGGCGGGGCCTCGGCGCCCTCCTCGTCGTGATCGCCGCCCTCGGCGTCCTCGGCGCGGGCCTCGTGCTCCTCGCCGGCGATGTGGTCCTCGCCGTCCATCGCGGGCTCGGCTTCGGCGATCGGCAGGATCGGCTCGGGCGCGGGGAAGGGGGTCCCGACCTCGGCGCCGGCCGCATCGGCCGCCGCTTCGGCGGGCGGCAGGCCCTCCGGCGCCGCGTCCCCGGCGGCGTCCATCGTGGCGCGGTCGGCCGCCGAGGGCTCGGCCGCGGCGGCGGCGGGCAGCACCAGCTCCTCGCCCGGCTCGGCGGCCACCGTCTCACCCGCCTCGGCAGCGGCCTCGAGCGCGCCCTGCAGCCCGGGCTCGACCGCGCGGGCGGCGTCCTCCGCCTCCTCGCGCTCGCGCTCCTCGCGCGCCTCGGCCTGCTGCATCTCGATCAGGCGCTGCCGGTCGGCGACGGGCAGCTGGTAGTAGTCCGGGTGGATCTCGCCGAAGGCGAGGAAGCCGTGGCGGTTGCCGCCATATTCCACGAAGGCGGCCTGCAGGCTGGGTTCCACCCGCACCACGCGGGCCAGGTAGATGTTGCCCTTCAGCGGCAGGCGGTTGGCGGATTCGATGTCGAAGGCTTCGAGACGGTTGCCGTCCAGCACCACCACCCGGGTCTCCTCCGGGTGGGATGCGTCGATCAGCATGCGCTTTGTCATGAAACGGGGAACTCCGCGCCGCGCCATGCACGGGGCCGGCGACGGCGGAGGGGGGTGGCGGGGCCCGGCATGAGGGGGCGGCGCGGCTGGAAGCAGTCCATGCGGCGGCGACCCGATCCTCGTCCCGGTGGGCCGGCGCGGTGGCGCGGCCCAGGTGGCTTTCGGTGGGTGTCGAGCGGGGAGGGTCCCCGCAGCACCCGGCGGAATGCGCCTCGCGATGCCCCCGGGGCCCTTCGGTCGGCGCACCGCGGAACGCTGGTGTCAGCGCGGCGGGGCCGGTCGCAGGCGCGAACGGGCAGGCGGCGGGCGCACGGCCCCTCCCGTCATCCTGCGGGTCGTCGGCCTTTGCCAGGCCATCAACCTTGCGGGCGATCGGGAGGATCGCGGGCGCGCTCCGCGCCGGCGGGGTTTCGGCGCGGCACCTGGCGAAGCGAGGGGATTGGACCTGCGGTCCGCCCCCATGCCAGGACTCAGGCCATGATCCCGGCGACCGCCCCCCGCGGAACGCGGTGGGATGCGGGGCCGGGTGGCCACGCGACTCCAAAGACCCGCCGGCAGCGTCGCCACCGGGGCGGGTCACCATAGGCGGGTGCGTCCGGCGCCACAAGTATCGTGCCCGCCCCTTCCCGACGGCGCGCGCCGGGGCGGGCCCGGTGCGGGATCGGCAATGGTCGCGCCCCGTTGTGGCGAAACCGCGGGCGGATGTGGCATGGTCTGCGGGCTGCGGCACCGGGGGGTGCCGGAACAGGGGACCGGGGATCCATGCTGCGACGCCGGGCGCTGGCGGGCCTGCTGCTCGCCTTCGCCGCGCTGCCGCCCCGCCAGGCCGGGGCCGCCGTCACCGCCGCGACGCTTGCGGCCGAGGAGGGGGACGCGCGGCTGGTGCTGACGCTGCCCGCCGGCGCGCGCTGGCGCGTCACCGCCACGGCGCGCCCGCGCCGCCTGGTGGTGGAGACGCCGGGCTCCGCCTGGCGCGGCCCGCAGCGCCTGCCCGCCGCCGGCCCGGTGCGCGGCGGGCGGGTGGAAGGCGGGCGCCTGCTGCTCGACCTCGCCGTGCCGGTCACCATCCGGCGTGCATCCGAGACGGGCGGGCGGCTGGTGATCGACATCGCGCCCGGCACCGCCGCCGCCTTCGCCCGCCTTGCCGACCGCACCCTGGCCGAAGGCGGGCGCCCCGCCGCGAGCCTGCCGCTGGTGGTGCTCGATCCCGGCCATGGCGGGCGCGACCCCGGCACGATCGGCCGCGGCGGCACGCAGGAGAAGGGCATCGTGCTGGCGGCCGCGCAGGAACTGAAGCGCGTGCTGGAAGCCGGCGGCCGCTGCCGTGTGGCGATGACCCGCAGCGGCGACCGCTTCGTCCCGCTCGGGCAGCGCGTGGAATTCGCCCGTCGCCGGGACGCCGCGCTGTTCGTCTCGCTCCATGCCGACAGCGCGCCGGGCGCGCGCGGCGCTTCCGTCTATACTCTGGGCGAGGGGTCGGACGCGCTGGCCACAGCGCTGGCCCGGCGGGAGAACCTGGCCGACCGCGCGGGCGGGCTGCGCCTGCCCTCGGTGCCGGCGGAGGTGCAGGCCATCCTGCTGTCGCTGATGCGGGCGGAGACGCGGGCGGGCAGCGCGCGCATGGCGCGGCTGGTGGTGGAGGAACTGGGCGAAGACGTGCCCCTGCTGCCCAACACCCACCGCAATGCCGGCTTCGTGGTGCTGAAGGCGCCCGAGATCCCGTCCGTCCTGGTGGAGATGGGCTTCCTGTCCCACCCCCTGGACGAGGCGGCGCTGCGCCGCCCGGAACACCGGGCGAAGGTCGCCCGCGCGCTCGGCCGCGCGATCAATGGCTGGCTGGCCCGCGCCGACCGGCCGGAGGCGCTGGCCGCCGCGCCGGGGTGACGGCGGGCGCGGCGGCCTCCTCAGCGCGGCTTCGGGCCCGCGACCAGGCGCAGCGCGTGCCAGACCAGCAGCGCCGAGGTGGTGGCGATCAGCGCGGCGGTCAGGCACAGCAGCGCGAGGTCGAAGCCTTCGGTGTTCACCACCGAATTCGGCAGCTCCACGAGCTTCACCAGCAGTTCCGACATCAGCCCGAGAGCGAGGGCGGCGAAGCCCACCGAATGGCAGATCTCGTCCGTCGCCGTCTGCTCCGGCGTCTCCATGTCCGGGTAGAGGCCGAGCTTGGTCATCAGGAAGTGGCGTTCCTCCACCACGACGCCGTAGCCGACCAGGACCGTCGCGACGTCGTCGAGCAGCTTGGCGAGGTCGTGCGCATCGTCTCCCGCCGACAGGCCCAGCAGGAACCGGACCAGCGCGGGGACGAGCACGAGCAGGATCAGGACGTTGACGAGCGCGATCGTGTGGCGGTGCATCGCGGCGCGCTTCAGCGCCTGGACGATGCCGCTGCGGGGCGCCGGTCGGATGGGTCGGATGGAATGCAAGGCGGCACTTCCCCTGGAGAGGCGGGTCGTATATCCGCGCCCCACCCACTCGCCTAGGGCGCGCATCGTAGTGCCGGACATGTAACCCTCGCGGGCTGCGCGCCCGGTGCGGCCCGGCCGGATGCGGACCGCCGGACGGCGCGGGAGCGCACCTTCCGGACCCTCACGCACGCGATGCTCGACCTGCTCTACGCCGCGCCCTCCTGGGCGATCTTCCTGTCCTTCTCCGGCCTCGCGGTGGCCTCCGCCCTGGCGGTCCCGCTGCTCGCGCGCCTGGTCCGGCCGGCGCCGGACACCAAGGAGCAACTGGACGTCGCCCTGCGCGCCACGGGCATCGTCAGCGGCGTGCTCACCCTCGTCCTCGCCTTCAGCGCCGCCGAGGCGCGGGTACAACTGCAGGAGGCGCGCGCCACCGTGAACCGGGAGGCGCAGGCGCTGGAGTCGCTGCTGCGCGCCGGCAGCTTCGCCCTGGCGGAACCCGCCCCGCTGCGGGAGGTCGCCATCCGCTACGCCCGCACCGCCGCCACCGAGGAATTTCCGGCGATGCGGCGCGGCGAGGCCTCGGCCGCCACCGCGGAGGCGATGGCGGCGCTCGAGACGGTGACGCGGCAGGCGGCGGCCCGCCTCGGCCCCGGCCAGGCGGCCGACCTGCTGCGCCAGGTCGACGACGTGTCGGACCTGCGCGACACGCGGCTGCGCCAGTCGGAAGGCGGCGTGCCGGCTGAGTTCTGGATGCTGGTGCTGCTGCTGACCGCGGCGCTGTTCGCCTGCGGCGCGCTGTTCCCGCCGCGACGGCACAACCTGGCATTGGTGGGGGTGCAGGCGGCCGTGATGGGGGCGCTGCTGGCTTTCGTGTTCATCATGGACCAGCCCTACCGGGGCAGCGTCTCGGCCGGGGCGGCGCCGCTGCTTCATGCCGCGGAGGTGATGGCCCGGCGCTGAGACGACGCGTCACCGCGGGCGGGCACCGGCGCGGCCCCGGTGCGTTCCGGATGGGAGACGGGCGGCCAGGGTCTGCGCGTGCCCCGTCGCCGGGAAAGGTGTATGGAGCGCCGCATGGATACCCCTGAGCTCCGCGCCGAAGGCCGCATGGTGGGCGAACCGCCGGCGGGCGGCGCCCCTCCGCCGTCCACGCCACCCCGCCGCCGGCGGCGTTGGTTCGTGGGCACGCTCGGCTTCCTGTTCAAGGCGACGCTCGCGCTGGTCGTCGCGGTCGGGCTGGTCGGCGCCGCGGCGGGCTGGGCGCTGTACCGCAACGCCTCGGCGGACCTGCCGGACTATTCCTGGCTGGCCGACTACCAGCCGCCGCAGATGTCGCGCATCTACGCCGCCGACAGTCGCCTGATGGCCGAGCTGGCGCAGGAACGGCGCGTCTTCATCCCGATCGAGGCGATTCCCCAGCGCCTCCAGCAGGCCTTCGTCGCGGCGGAGGACCAGCGCTTCTGGTCGCATCACGGCGTCGATCCCATCGGCATCGCGCGGACCGCGATGACCAACCTCGAACAGCTCGGCAGCGGGCGGCGGATGGGCGGGGCCTCCACCATCACCCAGCAGGTCGCGAAGAACATGCTGGTCGGCGCCGACCGGACGCTGATGCGCAAGGTGCGGGAAGCCATCCTCGCGCTGCGGATCGAGCAGGCGATGCCGAAGTCCCGCATCCTCGAGATCTACCTGAACGAGATCTTCCTGGGCGCCCAGGCCTATGGCGTGGCCGCCGCCGCCCAGAACTACTTCAACAAGTCGCTCGACGAGCTGTCGCTGGCGGAGATCGCCTTCCTCGCCGCGCTGCCGAAGGCGCCGAACAACTACAACCCCGTCCGCTTCCCCGAGGCCGCCAAGGCCCGGCGCGACTGGGTGATCGACCGCATGGCCGAGGACGGCCACATCACGCGGGAGGATGCGGCCCGCGCCAAGGCGGAGCCCATCATCCCCCGCCCGACCCGCCGGCCGGACATGGTGGCGGTCGGCCAGCACTTCACCGAGGAGGTGCGGCGCGAGCTGGTGGCCCGCTTCGGCGCGGACCAGACCACCATGGGCGGGCTGGTGGTGCGCACCTCGCTCGACCCCGTGCTGCAGGCGGAGGCGGAACGCGCGCTGCGTCGCGGCCTGCTGGACTACGACCGCCGCCGCGGCGGCTGGCGCGGGCCGGTGGCGCGCGTCTCCGCCAGCGCGACCGAATGGCTCCCGCAGCTCCAGGCCGTGCAGCGCCCGCCCGGCGCCCTGCCGGAATGGCGGCTTGCCGTCGCGCTCGAGGTCCGCGACCGGGAGGCGCGACTGGCCTGGCTGGAGCGCCCCGACGCCCGCACCGCGCCGCAGCCGCGCACCGGGACGCTGTTCCTCGACGAGGTCGCGGGCTGGGCCCGCCCGGTGCGCGACGGCCGCATGGGCGCCGCGCCGCGCCGCCTGCAGGAGGTGATCCTGCCCGGCGACGTGGTGCTGGTGGAGACGCTGCCCGCCACCCCGGCCCAGGGCCGCACCCCCGCGCGCCCGGAACGCCTGGCGCTGCGCCAGCTTCCCGAGGTGGAGGGCGCGGTCGTCGCGCTCGACCCCCATACCGGCCGCGTGCTGGCCATGGCCGGCGGCTGGTCCTTCGAGAGGTCGTGGTTCAACCGCGCGGCGCAGGCGCAGCGCCAGCCGGGGTCGTCCTTCAAGCCCTTCGTCTACCTGCCGGCGCTGGAGGCGGGGATCCCGCCGAACCAGCTCCTCCTCGACGCACCGGTCGAGGTGATGACGCCGCAGGGCCTGTGGCGGCCGGGCAACTACAGCGGCAACCCCCGTGGCTGGGTGACCATGCGCGGCGCGATGGAGCAGTCGCTGAACCTGGTGACGGTGCGGCTTGCCCAGCAGGTCGGCATCGGCGCGGTGGCGGACACCGCCAGCCGCTTCGGCGTCATCCCCAACATGCCGCGCTTCCTGGCCATGTCGCTCGGCGCGGGGGAGACGACGGTGCTGCGCCAGGCCGCCGCCTATGCCAGCTTCGTCAATGGCGGGCGGCAGGTGGTGCCGACGGTGATCGACACCGTGCAGGACCGCCAGGGGCGGCTGGTCTGGCGCACCGATGCGCGCCGCTGCGACGGCTGCGCCGCGCCCGACCCCTCCGGCGGGCCGCCGCGGCTGGTGGATGAGCGGCGGCAGGTGACGGACCCGGTCGCCGCCTTCCAGATGGTCAGCCTGCTGCAGGGCGTGGTGCAGCGCGGCACCGGCACCCGCGCGGGCGCCGGGCTGAACCGCCCGGTGGCGGGCAAGACCGGCACCACCGACGACTACAAGGACAACTGGTTCGTGGGCTTCACCCCGGACCTGGTGGTCGCGGTCTGGGTCGGCTTCGACGAACCCCGCAGCCTCGGCACCGGGGAGACGGGCGGCACCAACGCCGCGCCGATCTTCCGCGACGTGATCGCCGCCGCGGCGGGCAACAGCCCCGCCATCCCCTTCCGCGCGCCGCCGGGCGTGGCGCTGGTGCGGGTGCAGGTGGAGAACGGGCAGACCATCCTCGAGGCGTTCCGCCCGGGCACCGAGAACAGCGCGCGGCCGCCTTCGGACCCGCTGGCCGGCGGCAGCACTCCGGGCACGGCGGCGGCGGGCCTGGATGGCGGGCTGGGCGGCCTCTACTGAGGCGCCGCAAAGACCGGTGGTATTGCCACCCTGGGTTGCTCTAGGCTGCCGCCTCCGACCCGCACGGCGCGGGTGGGCATGCGGAGGCGGCGGCGATGGCCATCATGTTCAAGGGTGCGCAGTCGCGCCTCAACGACGTGCGCGACGCGATCGTGGCACGCACCGCGCCCCCCTATCGCGCCAACATGACGACCTGGATCAACGACTACTGGACCGCCTCGCATCTTGGCAACGACGCGGTGAAGAAGCAGCTTTCCGACGTGCTGACGATGACCGACGTCGCCAATGCCGGCGACGAGGCGACGCGCATGAAGCGCCGCGTCCTGGTCTTCCTGGAGGGCATCAAGGCCGGCTCCAACCTGGTGGCGGCCAAGGCGGCAGTGGGCAACCTGCCGGCCGGCGCCCTTGATGCCCGCATCGGGCCGCTGGTCGCGAAGCTGACGATCCAGGCCAACCAGGACAAGGGCAATGGCGAGCTGGTGCGCGACAAGTTCCTGGTGGAGCTGAAGCAGCAGCCCGAACATTTCCTGCGCAACAACCGCCTGCTGTCGGGCGCGATCGGCGCGGGGGCCGCCAACTACTTCTTCTACGAATACAACAAGGACCAGTACAAGATCGACATGACGCGCCCGGCGCAGTTCCTCGGCGCCTACCATTTCCAGGCGGCGGCGGTGCCGGGGGTGTTCTGGCTGAACGTGCCCGGCCGCACCAACAACCCCGCCAATGGCAGCTTCGCCGCCATCGCGCCGACGGTGCTGGGCACGGGCGTGAACGACGCGCCGGTGATGATCTCCACCATGTTCTCCGGCTGCGCCTTCTGCTTCAAGCAGGAGACGCTGGGCGCGGGGCGGCTGCTCGCGGCCCACATCATGCCGGACGACGGCAATGGCGGCGTGGTGTCGGGCGGCGGGACGGGGCTGGCGCGGCAGCTGGCCGGGCAGGTGCCGGGCGTGGTCGCGGGCAACTTCTCGGGCTCGGCCGCCGGCAACTTCCGGGTCTATGGCGCGGGCTGGTCGAACCTCGCCGCGCCGCTCAACGTCGGCTATCCCGTGCGGACGCAGAACGACCAGTTCATGAACATCTTCGGCACGCGGATCAACAACGCCTGGCAGATCTGGTCCCAGCACATCCTGAACGGCCAGAAGACCGTGGTGCGCGTCCTGTAGCCCGCCGCGCCTTCCGCCGGGGGCCGCGTTGCGCTAAGCCCCCGGTCCCATGCGCGCAGACGCCGAAAACCTGAAGACCCGGATCGCCGAGAGCGTGGCGCTCCTCCGCCGCCACCTCGACTGGGACGCCGCCGTCGTGCGGCTCCAGGAGCTGAACGCGCGCGCCGAGGACCCGGACCTCTGGAACAAGGCCGAGGAGGCGCAGGCGGTGATGCGCGAGCGCAACCGCATCGCCGACCAGGTGGAGGGCGTGCAGCGGCTGGAGCGCGAGGTGTCCGACTCGCTCGAACTGATCGAGATGGCCGAGGCCGAGGGCGATGCCGGCACGGCGGATGCCGCCGTGGACGACCTCCGGCGCCTGGCCGAGGAGGCCAAGCGCCGCGAGATCGAGAGCCTGCTGTCGGGCGAGGCCGATTCCAACGACGCCTATCTGGAGGTGAATGCCGGCGCGGGCGGCACGGAGGCCCAGGACTGGGCCGAGATGCTGCTGCGGATGTACATGCGCTGGGCCGAGAAGCGCGGCTACAAGGTGACGCTGACCGAACAGTCGGAAGGCGAGCAGGCGGGCGTGAAATCCGCCACCATCCAGGTGACCGGGCCGAACGCCTATGGCTGGCTCAAGACCGAGAGCGGCGTGCACCGCCTGGTCCGCATCAGCCCCTTCGATGCCGCGGCGCGGCGCCAGACCAGCTTCGCCAGCGTCTATGTTTATCCGGTGATCGACGACCGCATCCAGGTCGAGATCAACCCCGCCGACCTCAAGACCGACACCTTCCGCGCCTCCGGCGCCGGCGGCCAGCACGTCAACAAGACCGAATCCGGCGTGCGCTTCACCCACATCCCGACCGGGATCGTGGTCGCCTCCACCCAGGACCGCAGCCAGCACCGCAACCGCGCCATCGCGATGGAGATGCTGCGCGCGCGCCTCTACGAGCTGGAGCTGAGCAAGCGCGAGGCGATCAACGCCGCGACCGAGGCCGGCAAGACCGATATCGGCTGGGGCCACCAGATCCGCAGCTACGTCCTGCAACCCTACCAGATGGTCAAGGACCTGCGGACCAGCGTGGAGAAGGGCAACCCGGCCGCCGTGCTCGACGGCGAGCTCGACGAGTTCATGGCGGCCGCGCTCGCGCTGCGCGTCGGCACCACGCGGTCGGAGGCGAGCGCGCGGGCCGAATGATCCCGCCGCGCCGCTTTTCTTCGCAGGACCGGCACGTCCGTTGCTAGGCTGGCGGCCATGCACCGCCGCACCGTCCTGGCCGGCCTCGCCGCCGCCCCGCTCGCTCGCCCCGCCCTCGCGCAGGGCTGGGCGCCCAGCCGCCCCATCCGCCTCGTGCTCGGCTTCCCGCCGGGCGGGGCATCGGATGCCGCCGTCCGCATCATCGCGCCCGTGATGCAGGCAGCCCTCGGCCAGTCCGTGGTGGTGGACAACCGCGCGGGCGCGGGCGGCAACCTCGGCGCCGAGGCGGTGGCCCGCGCCGCGCCGGATGGCCACACCCTCGGCTCGGCCAATATCGGCACGCTGGCGGTCAACCCGGCGCTGCTGCGCAACATGCCCTTCGACACCGCCGCCGACTTCGCCCCCGTGTCGATGCTGTTCAACGCGGTGAACGTGCTGGTCTGCCCGGCCGACCGGCCCTTCCGGTCGGTGGCGGACATCGTCGCGGCGGCGAAGGCGCGGCCGGAACAGGTGAGCTACGGCACCGGCGGCGTCGGCTCGCCCGGGCATCTCTGCGGCATCCTGTTCGACAGCATCACGGGCACGCGGACGGTGGCCGTGCCCTATCGCGGCGGCGGGCCGCAGATGCTCGCCCTCGTCGCCGGCGAGCACGACTTCGGCTTCTCCCCCATGGGCACGGTGCTGACGCATGTGCAGGCCGGCACCATCCGCGCGCTCGGCGTCGCCACCCGGACGCGCGCGCGCGAACTGCCCGACGTGCCCACGATGATCGAGGCGGGGCTGCCCGATTTCGAGGTGCTGAACTGGGACGGCATCATCGTCCCCCGCGCCACGCCGGAGGCGGTGCGCGGGCGGCTCGGCACCGTGGTGCGCGGCGCGCTGGCCGACCCCTCGGTGGTGACGGAGTTCCGCCGCCGCGGCCTCGAGCCCTGGCCGACGACGGAGGAGGCCTTCGCCCGCCAGATCGCCGCCGATTCCGCCAAGTGGCAGCGGCTGATCCGCGCCGCGGGGATCGAGCCGAGCTGAACCGCCCCGGCCTTGCCGCCGCGGTGGCCGCCGCCGATCATCGCGCCATGGACGGGACGGCCGGCATGAGCGACGGGTCGGAAGCGCGCGCGGCGCTGGTGGAAGCCGCCCGCGCGCTGGATGCGGCGGGGTTCATGCCGCAGAAATCGGGCAACCTGTCGCTGCGGACCGCGGAGGGCTTCGTCGTGACGCCCTCCGGTCTGCCCTATGCGCGGATGCAGGCCGGGGACCTGGTGGAATGCGACGCGGCGGGCGCGCCGCGGCCGGGCGCCCCGCACCGCCCATCCTCGGAATGGCGGCTGCATGCGGCGATCCTCCGCGCGCGGCCCGATGCGATGGCGGTCGTCCACACCCATTCCCCGCGCGCCACCGCGCTGGCCTGCGCGCGGCAGGGCATCCCGCCGATCCACTACATGATCACCCTGGCCGGGGATGGCGGGCGGCAGGGCATCCCCTGCGCGGCCCATGCCGCCTTCGGGACCGAGGAACTGGCGCAGTCGGCCCTCGCCGCGCTCGGCACCTCGCTGCGGGCGGTGCTGCTGGCCAACCACGGCGTCGTCGCGCTCGGCGCCACGCTGGCCGGCGCGGTGGCCCTGGCGCGGGAGGCGGAGAACCTGGCCGGGCAGTATCTGGACCTGCGCGCGGCGGGCCTTGCGCCCGTTCCGCTCTCGCCCGCCGAACTGGCCGAGGCGGCGGCGCGGCTCGGCGCATATGGCCGCCCGGCCTGACCGGCGGCGCGCCACGAAAGGCGGTGCGGGCTACTTGGCTTCCCGGTAGCGTCCCGCGCCAGGCTGCCGCAGCACTTTCGAGCCGTGCGCCGAACCCGAGCCCGTGCCGAAGGATGTCCCGCCATGCGCCATCTCGCGCTCGCCCTACTCCTGCCCGCCCCCGTGCTGGCCCAGCCCCCGCCGCAGGCCCGCCCCGCCCCGCCCGTCCCGCGCCTCGTCATCCTCGACCGGCAATGCCGGGGCGGCGACCGCCAGGCCTGCCGCGACGCCGCCGGGTTGCGCGCGGGGCTCACCGGCGACCCGCGCGGCGGCGCGGCGTCGGGGCAAGGGGCCGGCCCGCCGGGGCGCGGGGAGAGCTTCCGCCTGGAGGAGCTGACGGCCCCGCCCTCGGCGAACCGCCCGGGCCACAATCTCGGCGAATAGCCGGCCTCAGCGCGGCCGCAGCACCGCCACCGCCTGCACGCTGGCCGAGACGACGACATCCTCCGCCACCGCGACCGGCGGCGCCGGGGCGGCGGCGCGGGCCATCGCCGCCATCGGCGCGGGGCGGGGCGCAGGGTGGTCGGGCGCGTCGATCCGCACCTCCCTGAGGCCGACCAGCATCAGGCCGAGCTGGCCGGCCACCGCTTCCGCCCGGCGCTGCAGCGCATCGAGGGCGAGGCGCGACGCCTCCTCCCGCGCGGTGCGGGCCGTCTCGCGCCCGAGGGTCCATTGCAGGCCGCCCACGGCCAGCCCCTGCGCCTGCAGCGCGCCGACCAGCTCCAGCACCGCGGCGCCGTCCCCGCCGCGCAGCACCAGCCCCTGCGAGGCCTGCCAGCTCCGCCCCTCGTCGGCGCGGGCCGTCCAGTAACCGGTGGTGGAGACGCGCAGCCCCGCCACCCCCTGCGCACGCGCCACCGCCGCGGCGATGGCGCGGTTCACCGCTTCCTGCGCGGCCGCGGCGGTGCCGGCGCGGGCCTCGGCGCGGAGCGTCGCCACCACCTCGTCCGGCGTGCGGGCGACATCGGCGCTGTCGGCGATGTGCAGCACCGTCTCGGCCAGCCCGGCGGGCGTCTGGGCGCGGGGCGCGGGGGCGAAGGCGAGGGTCGCGGCAAGGGCGAGCAGGGCGGGGCGCATCGGGCGGTCTCCGTCGGCGGGCGCCCATCATGCACGCATTCCGGACGGGTGGGTGGCGCGGATGTGGCCAATCGGCGGCGCGCGGCGCCGGGCGCGGCCGCCGCGGCGGTTGACGCGACCCCCGCGGTGACGCGACGCTCGCCCCCGCACGCCCGGAGACGAACGACATGCGCCACGCCCCACGGCACCCCCTGCGGATGGGAGGCCTCGCCGCCGCGCTCGGCCTCGCCCTGGGCTTCGCGCCGGCCGAGGCCCGCAACTTCACCTGGGCCTACAACGCGGATGTGCTGACGCTCGACCCGCACTCCTCCAACAACACCTTCACCAACACCTTCCTGGCCAATGTCTACGAGGCGCTGGTGCGCCACAACGACCGCATCGAGATCGAGCCCGCCCTGGCCGAGAGCTGGGAACGCACCAGCCCGACCGTCTGGCGCTTCAACCTCCGCCGCGGCGTCACCTTCCACAACGGCGAGGCCTTCGACGCCGACGACGTGCTGTTCACCTGGGCGCGCGTGAACACGCCCGGCTCCATGGCGCGCCACCTGCTCGGGCAGATCAGGGAGATCCGCAAGCTCGACAGCCACACGATCGAGATCGAGACCCACCGGCCCTTCCCCATCCTGCTCGCCGCCATCACGCAGTTCTACATGATGGACGAGGGCTGGAGCCGCGCGAACGGCGCGGCGGAAGCGGCGAACCTGTCGGGCCAGGTGGAATCCGGCGCGACGCGGGTGGCCAACGGCACCGGCCCCTTCCGCGTGACCGAACGCCGCCCGGACGAGCGCACGGTGATGGAGCCGCATCCCCGCTGGTGGGACCGCCCGGCGCACAACCTGACCCGCGTGACCTTCCAGCCCATCCGCAGCGCCGCCACCCGCACCGCGTCGCTGCTGTCGGGCACGATCGACGCGAATGTCGAGGTGCCGCTGCAGGACATCCCCCGCCTGCTCCAGGACCCGCGCGTGCAGGTGGTGGAGGGGCCGGAGCTGCGGACCATCTATCTCGGCTTCGACCATGAACGCGACCAGCTGCTGTATTCCGACGTGCAGGGCCGCAACCCGCTGAAGGACCGCCGCGTGCGGGAGGCGATCTACCGCGCGATCGACGTGGATTCGCTGGTGCGTGGCGTGATGCGCGGCAAGGCCTGGCCGGCGGGAATGATGGTGAGCCCCTTCCTGGCCGGCGCCCCGCAGGACCTGAACGAGCGCCTGCCCTTCGACCCCGAGGCCGCGCGCCGCCTGCTGGCCGAGGCCGGCTACCCGAACGGCTTCAGCGTCGGCATCGTCTGCCCCAACGACCGCTACGTGAACGACGAGCGCACCTGCCAGGCCGTCGCCGCCATGCTGGCGCGCATCGGCGTGCGGCTGCAGCTGCAGAGCGAGCCGACCGCCGTCTGGTCTCGCCGCACCGCCAACCGCGACTTCTCGATGTTCATGCTGGGCCATGCCGGGCTGCCGCTGGCCGACAGCTACTCGACCCTGAACGAGGTGCTGCGCACCGCGACGCAGACCCAGGGCGGGCTGAACTACGGCCGCTGGTCCAACGCGGAGTTCGACGCGCTGGTGGCGCAGGCGGCCGAGGCCGGCGACGAGCCCGGCCGCCGGCGCCTGATCCGCGACGCGCTGGCGATCGAGCGGCGCGAGATCGCGCATGTGCCGCTGTTCCAGCAGCCCATCGCCTGGGCCGCCCGGCGCGGCATCGACATGCGCCAGGGCCCGGACAACCGCCTGCGGCTGTGGCTGGTGCGGGTGGATTGACCGTCCCCCCCTCGCCCCGGACGACGGAAGGGGCGAGGATGCGCGGCAGCGCGCGCCGGGGCGCGACGACAGGCAGGGAACCGCCAGCAGCATGACAGACCTCCTCCTCCGCGGCGGCGTGGTCATCACCATGGACCCCGACCGCCGCGTCATCGCCGACGGCGCCGTCGCCATCCGCGACGGCCGCATCGCCGCGGTCGGCCCGACGCGGGAGGTGGAGGCGGCCCATGGCGGCGCCGCGCAGGTGATCGAGGCGCGCGGCCGCGCGATCCTGCCCGGCCTGATCGACGGCCACGCCCATGCCGGGCACGGGCTGGTCAAGACGCTCGGCAACAACGACAGCGAGGCGTGGTCGGAAGCCTGCCGCATCATCTACACCCTCGCCTCCCCGCCGTCCTTCTGGCGGGCGGAGGCGAAGCTCGCGGCGTTCGAGCGGCTGCGCTTCGGCGTCACCACCGGCGTCTCGCTGCTCGGCGGCGGCGACAGCGTGCAGCGGGTGGACGAGCCGGTCTTCTGCGACGCCCATTGCGAGGCGGTGCGGGAGGTGGGGATCCGCGCCATCGTGGCGCTCGGCCCGACCCGCCCGCCCTTCCCGCGCCCCTATGTCGGCAGCGACGGGGTGGAGCGTCCCGTCACCTTCGAGCGGCAGCTGGAGACGATCGAGGCCTGCATCGCCAACTGGCACGGCCGCGACGGCATCATGATCTCCACCCTCATGCCGGTGTACCGCGAGGCGCGGCACGACCCGGCGAAGGTGCGGGAGATCGAGCGCCAGGGCCGGCTGGTGCGCGACGCCGGGCGGAAGCGCGCCACGCTGTTCCACCAGGACGGCCACCGTTCCGGCAGCATCGAGATGGCGGAGCGGATGTTCGGCCTGCTCGGCCCCGACGCCTTCCTGTCGCACTGCACCGACCTGACGGATGCCGACATCGACACGCTGGTCCGCACCGGGGCGTCGGTGGTGCACAACCCGTCGGCCATCGCCGCGGTGCGCGGCTACTGCCCCGTGCCGAAGATGCTGGAGGCGGGGGTGGGCGTGATGATCGGCTCCGACGCCACCGCGCCCGACCGGTCGGGCGACATGTTCCGCCACATGTTCCAGTGCATCCGCTACCATCAGCGCGCCTATCGCGACGAGACGATGATCCCCCCCGGCAAGGCGCTGGAGATGGTGACCATCGACGCCGCCCGCGGCCTCGGCCTCGGCCACGAGATCGGCAGCCTGGAAGCCGGGAAGCTGGCGGATGTCATCACCGTGGACCTGTCCGCGCCGCACATGGTGCCGGCCAACATGCCGGTGGCGCGGGTGGTCTACTTCGCCAACGGGCATGACGTGAAGGACGTGGTGGTGGGCGGCCGCGTGCTGCTGCGCGACGGCAGCGCGCCGCATCTGGATGCGACCGAGATCGCGACGGAAGCCTGGCGCGAGACGGATGCGATGCTGGACCGCGCGAAGCTGCGCCACCTGGCGGTGGAGGATCCGGGCTGGGGGAAGGTGCGGCGCTGAACCCCCCTGGCCGCGCCGGCGCCGGCGCGCGATGCTCGCCACGGCGATGCCGCCGGGGAGGGTGCGATGATCGACCGACGCAGGCTGATCGCGGGGATGGCGGCCGCTTCCGTGCCGCTGACCGCCCATGCACAGTCCTGGCCCGCCCGCCCGGTGCGGCTGGTGGTGCCGGACGCGCCGGGCAGCGGCAACGACACCACCGCGCGGGTCTTCGCCAACCACCTGGAACAGGCGCTGGGCCAGCCCGTGCCGGTGGACAACCGCGCCGGCGCGGGCGGGCGCATCGGGGTGGAGAACGCCTTCCGCAGCCCGCCCGACGGCACCACCCTGCTTCTCGGCAATGCCGGTTCCAACGGCATCAACGCCGCGCTTTACCGCGACCTGCCCTATGACCTGGAACGCGACTTCGTGCCGATCTCGCTGCTGGTCACGGGGCCGAACGTGCTGGCGGTGAACCCGCGCGTCTTCCCGGTGGCGACGGTGGGGGAACTGCTGGCGATGATCCGCGCCCAGCCGCGCGGCCATTTCAACTACGCCACCGCTGGTGCCGGCTCCTCGGCGCATTTCTCGGCCGAGCTGTTCAAGGCGATGACGGGCACCGACCTGGTGCATGTGCCGTTCCGGGGCGCGGCGGGCATGGCGCAGGCGGCGGTCAGCGGCGATGCGCCCTTCCTGATCGCCAACATGGTCAACGTGATGCCCTTCATCCGGCGCGGCGAGTTGCGGCTGCTGGCCGTCACCAGCCTGGAACGCTGGCCCGACACGCCGGAGGTGCCGACCCTGCATGAGAGCGGCCTGCCGGGCTTCGAGACGATCGCCTGGAACGGCCTGTTCGGCCCGCCCGGCCTGCCGCCCGCCGTGGTGCAGCGCCTGCTGCCGGAACTGCGGCGCATCGGCGCCCTGCCCGACGTGGTGGACCGCATCCGCCTGCTCGGCGGCCGGATCGTGACCAGCGGGCCGGAGGTGCTGGCCGCGCGGGTGCGCGCTGACATCGCCAAGTGGCGCGACCTCGCGGCGCGCGCCGGCATCCGGATCGACTCATGAGGATCGCCGGCATCGACTTCCGCGGCGTCAACGTCACGCCCAAGACCAACTGGTGCTTCCTGGAGGTGCGGACGGAGGACGGCCTCACGGGCCTCGGCGAATGCACGCTGGCGAACCAGGAAGCCCTGCTGGAGGCCGAGGCCGCGCGCCTGGCCGCGCGGGTGGCGGGGGAGGATGCGCGGGACCGCAACCGCCTGGCGCGGCTGCTGCCGCATGCGCCGGGCGGGCTGGTCGCGGCCACCGTGCTGTCGGCCTTCGAATGCGCGCTGCTCGACCTCGCCGGCCAGCGCGCAGGGGAACCGCTGCACCGCGTGCTGGGGGGCGCGCTGCGCGACCCCGTGCGGCTCTACGCCAACATCAACCGCGGCGCGAACCCGCGCACGCCGGAAGGCTTCGCCGCCGCCGCCCGCCGCGCCGTGGCGGGAGGCTTCGGCGCCGTGAAGCTCGCCCCCTTCGAGCCGCTGGTGTGGGAGGACGGCGCGACGGCCGGGAACCGCGCCGCGCTCGCCGCCGGGATCGACCGCATCGCGGCCGTGCGCGACGCGGTCGGGCCGGGGGTGGAGGTGATGGTGGACGCGCATTGGCGCTTCTCCGCCGGCGGGGCGGCGGCGCTGCTGCGCGACCTCGCGCCCTTCGGGCTCTACTGGCTGGAATGCCCGGTGGCGGAGGCGAACCACGCCGGGATCCGCCGGCTCCGCGGCATGGCGAATGACCGCGGGATGCGGCTGGCCGGGGCGGAGACGCTGTCCGGCCTCGCGGCCTATCGCCCGCTGGTGGAGGGCGGCTGCTACGACGTGCTGATGCCCGATGCGAAGCATGCCGGGGGGCTCGAGGAGATCCGCCGCATCGCCGCGCTGGCGCAGACGGCGGGGGTGGAGATCGCGCCCCACAACCCGACCGGGCCGGTCTGCCACGCCCATTCCGTGCATCTCTGCGCCACCCTCCCCAACTTCCTCATCCTCGAGGTGCAGTTCGGCGAGACGGAGCTGTTCTTCGACATGGTGGAGGGGGAGGCGCTGCGCTTCGGGGAAGGGACGGCCGCCCTGCCGGGGGCGCCGGGCCTCGGCATCCGGCTGCGGCGGCCGATGCCGCCCCCCTGGGTGCGGATGGACCGGCCCTGGCTGGACCCGAGGCTCGGGTGATCCCGGGCTGGATCGCCTTCACCGTCACCGCCGCGCTGTTCCAGTGCTGGCGGACGGCGATGCAGCAGCGGCTGCGGGGGCGGCTTTCGGTCAATGCGGCGGGGGTGGTGCGATATCTCTACGGGGTGCCGGTGGGGGCGGCGCTGCTCGGCCTCTACCTGTTGGCCACCGGGGCGGCGCTGCCGGGGCTGACTGGCTTCGTGCTGCTGCTCTCGGCGCTGGCGGGCTTCGGGCAGATCCTCGGGACCAACCTGCTGATCATGGCCTTCGGCCACCGCAACTTCGCGGTCGGCACCGCCTATGCCAAGACCGAGGCCATCCAGTCCGCCATTGTCGGCGTGGTGCTGCTGGGGGAACACCTGTCCGGCATCGCCTGGTTCGGGCTGGCGGTCGGGGTGGCGGGGGTGCTGTACCTGTCGCTGGCCGGGCGGGGGACGACGCCGGGGGCGCTGCTGCGGGGCATCGCCCAGCCGGCCGCGCTCTGCGGCATCGGGGCGGGGTTCTGCTTCGGCTTCACCGGCGTGCTGATCCGCTGGGCGACCCAGGACATGCCGGGGGAGGACCTGGTGTGCAAGGCGCTGGCCCTGCTGGTCCTGACCAACAGCCTCCAGACCCTGATGCAGGGGTCCTGGCTGGCCTGGAAGGAGCCGGACCAGTTCCGCGCCGTCTTCGCCACCTGGCGGGATTCGGGGCAGGTGGGCGCGCTGTCCGCCTTCGGGTCGGCCTGCTGGTTCAGCGCCTTCGCGCTGGCCCCGGTGGCGCTGGTGCGGGCGGTGGGACAGGTGGAGATCCTGTTCACCCTGGCCTTCAGCCGCTTCTACCTGCGCGAGACGGCGTCGCGCGCCGATGTCGCCGGCGCGCTGGTCGTGGTGGCGGGGGTGGTGCTGGTGCTGGCCGGCAGCCGGTAGGGCCGCGGCGCCCCCGGCGGGGCAAGGCGTATTGCCGCGCCGCAGCACGCGTGTTAGAGGCCGGCCGCCATCAAGGGGGGGGCGGGTTCGCCGGCCGCCCCGTGACGCGCGCGCAGACGACGCTCCGCTCAGAGACAGGACCGGGATCCAAGTGGCCTCCGCGACAGCGAACGCAACCTCGGCCTCGCCGCAGGCCCCGAACCCGACCGGCCTTGCCGATCGCTATGCCCATGCGCTGCTCGGCATCGCCGACGACCTGCGCGCGTCCGAACCGGGCGCCGCGGACCGCATCGCGGGCGACCTGGCGCGGCTGTTCGAATTGTGGAACGGCGATGCCGGCTTCCGCGCCTTCATCGCCGACCCGCGCCTCGACGGGGCGGAGCAGAAGCGCGCCGCCTTCGCCATCCTCGAAAAGGCGGGCATCGGCACGGAGGTCCGCAACCTCGTCGGCGTGCTGATCATCAACCGCCGCCTGTCGCGCCTGCCCGAGGTGGCGCAGGCCTTCGGCGCGCTGCTCTCGGCGCGCCGCGGGCAGCAGACCGCGCATGTCTCGACCGCCCATCCGCTCACCGACACGCAGCGCGCGCAGATCACCGCGCGGCTGACGGAGGCGGGCTTCTCCGGCGTGACCCTGCGGGAGACGGTGGACCCCACGCTTCTCGGGGGTCTCGTCGTCCGGATCGGGTCGCGTCTCTACGACAATTCACTCAAGTCCAAGCTGCAGCGCCTGCAGTACGTCATGAAGGGGGCCGCCTGATATGGAGATCCGTCCTGCCGAGATCTCGGAGATCCTGAAGGCTCAGATCTCCGGCTTCGACGCCGAGGCCAATGTGGCCGAGGTGGGCACCGTGCTGACCGTCGGCGACGGCATCGCGCGCGTGTTCGGCCTGCAGAACGTCATGGCCGGCGAGCTGGTGGAGTTCCCCTCCGCCGGCCTCAAGGGCATGGCGCTGAACCTCGAGACCGACAATGTCGGCATCGTGATCTTCGGCGACGACAAGAACGTGCGCGAGGGCGACACCGTCTCCCGCACCGGCGCGATCGTCGATGTCGGCGTCGGCAAGGGGCTGCTCGGCCGCGTCGTGGATGCGCTGGGCAACCCGATCGACGGCAAGGGCCCGATCCAGTTCGCCGAGCGCAAGCGCGTCGAGGTGAAGGCGCCGGGCATCATCCCGCGCAAGTCGGTGCATGAGCCGATGCAGACCGGCATCAAGGCGATCGACGCCCTGATCCCGATCGGCCGCGGCCAGCGCGAGCTGATCATCGGCGACCGCCAGACCGGCAAGACCGCGGTGATCCTGGACACGATCATCAACCAGAAGATCGCGAACGCCGCCGCCGGCGACGACGAGCACAAGAAGCTGTACTGCATCTACGTCGCGGTCGGCCAGAAGCGGTCCACCGTGGCGCAGCTGGTGAAGACGCTGGAGGAGAACGGCGCGCTCGAATACTCGATCGTCGTCGCGGCCACCGCGTCCGACCCGGCGCCGATGCAGTTCCTGGCGCCCTACACCGGCTGCACGATGGGCGAGTATTTCCGCGACAACGCGATGCACGCGGTCATCTTCTACGATGACCTGTCGAAGCAGGCCGTCGCCTACCGCCAGATGTCGCTGCTGCTGCGCCGCCCGCCGGGGCGCGAGGCCTATCCGGGCGACGTGTTCTACCTGCATTCGCGCCTGCTCGAACGCGCGGCGAAGATGAACGACGACTTCGGCCGCGGGTCGCTGACCGCCCTGCCGGTGATCGAGACGCAGGCGGGCGACGTCTCCGCCTACATCCCGACCAACGTGATCTCCATCACCGACGGGCAGATCTTCCTGGAGACGGAGCTGTTCTTCAAGGGCATCCGCCCGGCGGTGAATGTGGGCCTCAGCGTCTCCCGCGTCGGCTCCGCCGCGCAGATCAAGGCGATGAAGCAGGTCGCGGGCAAGATCAAGCTCGAGCTCGCCCAGTACCGCGAGATGGCGGCCTTCGCGCAGTTCGCCTCCGACCTCGATGCGACCACGCAGTCGCTGCTCGCGCGCGGGGCGCGGCTGACGGAGCTGCTGAAGCAGCCGCAGTACAAGCCCGTCCCGGTCGAGGAGCAGGTGGCGGCGATCTTCGCCGGCACGCGCGGCTATCTCGACCGCATCCCGACGGGCCAGGTCGGCGAGTTCGAGCGCCGCTTCCTGTCGGAGCTGAAGACCCGCGCGCCGGAGATCCTGGCCTCCATCCGCGACGACCGCGAGATCAAGAAGGAGACCGAGGCGAAGCTCGTCTCCTTCCTCGACGATTTCGCCAAGTCCTTCGCCTGAGCCCGACCGCAGGGGAAGGGGCGGATGCCTAGTCTCAAGAGTCTCCGGGCGCGCATCACCTCGGTGAAGAGCACCCGGAAGATCACCCAGGCCATGAAGATGGTCGCGGCGGCGAAGCTCCGCCGCGCCCAGGCGCAGGCCGAAGCCGCCCGCCCCTATGCGGAGCGGATGGAGCGGATGCTCGCCTCGCTCGGCGCCTCGGTCGCGGGTTCGCCCGGCGCGCCGCGGCTGCTGATCGGCACGGGGCGCGACCAGGTTCACCTGCTGGTCGTCGTCACCGGCGACCGCGGCCTGGCCGGGCCCTTCAACACCAATGTCGGCCGCTTCGCCCGCACCCGCATCCGGGAGCTGGAGGCGGCGGGCAAGACCGTGAAGCTGCTGCTGGTGGGCCGCAAGGGCGCGACCTACCTGAAGCGGGAATTCGCCAGCCGCTTCGTGGGCGAGATCAGCTTCCAGGGCCAGAAGCGCATCGGCTTCGAGGACGCGCAGAAGATCGCGGAACGCGTGACCGGGATGCTGGAGGGCGGCGAGTTCGACGTCTGCACCCTGGTCTACAACCGCTTCCGCAGCGTCATCAGCCAGACGCCGACGGCGCAGCAGCTGATCCCGGCGATGCTGCCCGAGGCCGGCGCCGCCGCCCCGGCCGCGGCCGGGCCGCAGGCGCTCTACGAATACGAGCCGGGCGAGGAGGAGATCCTCGCCACCCTGCTGCCGCAGAACCTGGCCATCCAGGTCTATCGCGCGCTGCTGGAGAACACGGCCGGCTTCTTCGGCAGCCAGATGACCGCCATGGACAACGCCACGCGCAACGCGGGCGAGATGATCAACAAGCTCACGCTCAACTACAACCGCACGCGACAGGCCAACATCACCAAGGAGCTGATCGAGATCATCTCCGGTGCCGAGGCGGTCTGAGGAGCATCCGGACATGAAGAACAACGTCGGCAAGGTCACCCAGGTCCTCGGCGCCGTGGTGGACGTGCAGTTCCCCGCCGAGCTTCCCTCGATCCTCAACGCGCTGAACGTGCGCATCGAGGACCGCACCCTCGTCCTCGAGGTGGCGCAGCACCTCGGCGAGCGGACGGTCCGCACCATCGCCATGGACACGACCGACGGCCTGGTGCGCGGCGCGGAGGTGGTGGACACCGGCGCGGGCATCTCCGTCCCCGTGGGCAACGGCACGCTCGGCCGCATCGTGAACGTCATCGGCGAGCCGATCGACGAGCGCGGCCCGGTCACCGCCGAGAAGACCTACACCATCCACCGCGAGGCGCCGGCCTTCGAGGAGCAGGCCACCGCGGCCGAGATCCTGGTCACCGGCATCAAGGTGATCGACCTCCTCGCCCCCTACCTGAAGGGCGGCAAGATCGGCCTGTTCGGCGGCGCGGGCGTCGGCAAGACCGTCACCATCCAGGAACTGATCAACAACGTCGCCAAGGCGCATGGCGGCGTGTCCGTCTTCGCCGGCGTCGGCGAGCGCACGCGCGAGGGCAATGACCTCTACCACGAGATGGTGGATGCCGGCGTCATCAAGCTGAACGAGGGCAACACCGACGGCTCCAAGGTGGCGCTGGTCTACGGCCAGATGAACGAGCCGCCGGGCGCGCGCGCGCGCGTCGCGCTGTCCGGCCTGTCGATGGCGGAATACTTCCGCGACGAGCAGGGCCAGGACGTGCTGTTCTTCATCGACAACATCTTCCGCTTCACCCAGGCGGGTGCGGAAGTGTCGGCGCTGCTCGGCCGCATCCCCTCGGCGGTGGGCTACCAGCCGACGCTGGCCACCGACATGGGCGCGCTGCAGGAACGCATCACCTCCACCAAGAAGGGCTCGATCACCTCGGTGCAGGCCATCTACGTGCCCGCCGACGACCTGACCGACCCGGCGCCCGCGACCTCCTTCGCCCACCTCGACGCCACCACCGTGCTGTCGCGCTCCATCGCGGAGATGGCGATCTTCCCGGCGGTGGACCCGCTCGACAGCACGTCGCGCGGCCTCGACCCGCGGATCGTGGGCGAGGAGCACTACCGGGTGGCGCGCGAGACGCAGCGCATCCTGCAGACCTACAAGTCGCTGCAGGACATCATCGCCATCCTGGGCATGGACGAGCTGTCGGAGGAGGACAAGCTGGTCGTGGCGCGCGCGCGCAAGATCCAGCGCTTCCTGTCCCAGCCCTTCCACGTCGCCGAGGTCTTCACCGGCACGCCGGGCGTCTTCGTCAAGCTCGAGGACACGATCCGCAGCTTCGCGGGGATCGTGGCCGGCGAGTACGACCACCTGCCGGAAGCCGCCTTCTACATGGTCGGCACGATCGAGGAGGCCGTGAAGAAGGCCGAGACGCTGAAGGCCGCGGCCTGACGGCCTTCGCCTTCGGCCTTCCTTCTTGCCCCCGGGCGCCGGGCGGCCGCATCCGCGGCCTTGGCCCGCCGCACCGGCGGCGGGCCGCATTCGCGGCCTCGGCGGGGGGTGAAGCGGCTCCCCGCCGCATGGTCTGGGACTGACGAGGTAGCACCATGGCGACCTTCCAACTCGAACTGGTCTCGCCCGAGAAGCTGCTGCTGAGCCGCGCCGTGGAAATGGCGGTGCTGCCGGCAGCGGAAGGCGAGATGGGCGTGCTGCCCGGCCACGCGCCGGTCATCGTCACCCTCGGCGGCGGCGTGATCCGCGTGACCGAAGGCGGGCAGGTGACCGAACGCCTGTTCGTCGCCGGCGGCTTCGCCGAGGTGACGCCGGAACGCTGCACCGTGCTCGCGGTGGAGGCGACGCCGGTCGCGCAACTGTCCCGCGCGGCCGCCGAACAGCGGCTGCGCGACGCGGAAGCGGCCTATGCCGCCGCCGCGGGCGACACGCCGGAGAAGCGCGACGCCGCCATGGCCCGCCTGCTCTCCGCGCGCGCCATGGTGCAGGCGGCCGAGGCGGCCTGACCCTTCCACCGCCGGGCGGATGCGTCCGGATGCTTGAAACGGGAAGCCGCCCGCAGAACATGTCTGCGGGCGGCTTCGTCTTTGGGGCGCGACGGCGGCCGGCGCGGGGATGTCCCCGCAGGGGCCGCGGCGACGGGTGGGAACCATGAAGCACTGGCACATCGATCAGGTGGCCTGGGACCGCTTCGATCCGTCGAAGCTGGACCGGGACGTCATCCCGCTGGTCAAGGCCGCCGCCATGGTGGAGCGCAACGGCGACGACTACGCGCTGTACCTGACCTCCGTCTTCCATGACGACCCGGACTTCCAGCTTGCGGCCCGGCACTGGGCGGTGGAGGAGGTGCAGCACGGCGATGCGCTCGGCCGCTGGGCGATGCTCGCCGATCCGGGCTGGGACTTCGAACAGGCCTTCGCCCGCTACCGCGCGGGCTACAGGATCGACGTGAAGGCCGATGCCTCCATCCGCGGCTCCCGCACCGGCGAACTGATCGCCCGCTGCATGGTGGAGACGGGGACCAGCAGCTACTACTCCGCCCTCGGCGAGGCGACGGCCGAGCCGGTGCTGAAGGAGGTCTGCCGCCTGATCGCGGCCGACGAATACCGCCACTTCAAGCTGTTCTACGACCACATGAAGCGCTACCTCGCGCGGGAGAAGCTGTCCTTCCCCCAGCGGCTCCGCGTCGCCGCCGGCCGGATCGGGGAGAGCGAGGACGACGAGCTCGCCTTCGCCTTCCATTGCGGCAACGAGGACGAGGCCGCCCGCTACGAGCATGACCGCTGCATCGCGCAGTATATGGGCCGCGCGATGGGCTACTACCGCTTCCACCACATCGAGCGCGGGATGGGCATGATCTTCAAGTCGGTCGGGCTGGAACCGCGCGGCCGCCTGTCGCGCCTCGCCGCGCGCGGGGCGTGGCGGCTGCTCGCCTGGCGGCGGGACCGCTACCGCGCCGCCCTGTCGAAGGCCGGCGCGGGGGATGCGGCCGCGCCCCGGGCGGCGGCCGCTTGACGCTGCACCGACGCGGCGCGCTCGCGCTGCCGCTGGCCGCCCTCGCGCCCGGCTGCGCCCGGGCGCAGTCGCTTTTCACACCCACCAGCGCCCCCGACCGCGCGCTGGCCGAGATCGCGGCGTCGCGCGGGATGACCTATGGCTGCGCGGTGACGGGCCGGCTGATCGCGGAGGAGCCGGACTTCGCCGCGCTCGTCGCGCAGGAGGCGGCGGTGATCGTGCCCGAATACGAAGGCAAGTTCGCCGCCCTCCAGCCGGAGGAGGGGCGCTTCGACTTCGCGCCGCTCGATGCCGTCACCGCCTGGGCGCAGCATTTCCGCAAGCAGGTGCGCGGCCATGCGCTGATCTGGCACCAGGACCTGCCCGACTGGGCGCGCGCCGCGCTGGCCGAGGGGCCGCGCCGCGCGCGGGGCGTGATGGAGGCGCATATGGACCGCGTGCTGTCCGCCACGCGCCAGCGCATCCGCGACTGGGACGTGGTGAACGAACCGGTGGCGAACCCGCCCGGCTCCGACGTGCCGGAACCGGCAGGCAATGCCGGCGACCTGCGGGCGACGCCCTGGCTGCGCGCGCTCGGCCCCGACTACGTGGCCATCGCCTTCGGGGCAGCGCGGGAGAGGGACGCGACGCTGCGGCTGACGCTGAACGACTATGGCGTGGAGGCCGACACCCCCTGGGCGGAGGAGAAGCGGCGGCGGCTGCTGCGGCTGCTGCGCGGCCTGCGCGGCCGCAACGTGCCGATCGACGCCGTCGGCATCCAGGGTCACCTGCAGCTGCGCGAGCCCTTCCGTCCGGATGTCTTCCGCGAATTCGTCCGCCAGATCCGCGCACTCGACCTCGCCGTGCTGGTGACCGAGCTGGATGTGCGGGAGACGCGCCCGCCGCAGGGCGACTTCGTCGCGCGGGACGGCGCGGTGGCTGCGCGGGTCCACGCCTTCCTCTCCTCCGCCTTCGAAGGCGGCGCGCGCACCGTGCTGACCTGGGGCATCAGCGACCGCTGGTCCTGGCTGCACCGCGACCAGGCGGTGGCGCTGGCGCCGGGCGACGTGCATCGCGGCCTGCCCTATGACTGGGAGTTGAACCGCAAGCAGATGTGGCGCGCCATGGCGCGCGCCTTCCTCGGCCAGCCGCCGGGCTGACCATCCGCCGCACGGTGGCGGAACCTCCCGGCGCAGGCGCCATTGCGGTGGCGTGGAGACCGCCGCCATGCCGATCCGTCGCCGCGCCGTGCTCGGCGCATCACTGCTCGCCGCGCGACGCGCTGCCGCGCAGGAGCTGCCGCCCCTGCGGGAGATCGCGGCCCGCCGCGGCATCGGCTTCGGCACCGCCATCCATGCCCGCCTGCTGGGCGAGGCCGCCTATGCCGCCCCCATCGCGCGGGAAGCCGCGCTGCTGGTGCCGGAGGGCGAGGCGAAGTGGGACAGCCTCCAGCCGCGCGAAGGCCGCTTCACGCTGGAGGAGCTGGAGCCGATCCTGCGCTTCGCCGACCGCAACGCCCAGGCGGTGCGGGGCCACACGCTGGTCTGGCACACCGCGCTTCCGGCCTGGGTCTGGCAGGCCCCGGCGCCGCGGCTGCGCGGCATCCTCGAAGCGCATGTCGCCGGCGTGCTGGCGCTGACGCGCGGGCGCATCGCCGACTGGGACGTGGTGAACGAGCCGATCGCGGACCCGGACGTGCTGCCGCACCAGGACCTGCGGGATTCGATCTGGGCGCGCGCGATGGGCGAGGGCTATCTCGACCTCGCCTTCCGCACCGCCCGCGCGGCCGACCCCGCGGCGCGGCTGGTACTGAACGACTACGGGCTCGAGGCATCCTGGCCGCGGGCGGATGAGAAGCGGGCGCGGCTGCTGCGGGTGCTGCGCGGGATGCTGGGCCGCGGCGCGCCGGTGCAGGCGGTGGGCATCCAGGCGCATATGCCGCTGGACCAGCCCTTCGCGCCGTCGCCCTTCGCGGCCTTCCTGCGGCAGTTGCGCGCCATGGGGCTCGACGTGTTGCTGACCGAGCTCGACGTCATCGAGCCGGCGGGGGCGCCCCTGCGGGAGGAGGACATCCCGGCGCGCGATGCGGCGGTGGCCGCCCGCGCCCATGCCGTGGTCTCCACCGCGCTGGCCGAGGGCTGCCGCACGGTGCTGACCTGGGGGCTGGCGGATCCCTGGTCCTGGCTGAACCTCTGGCCGCCCGCGCGGCGGCCGGACGGGGCGGAGGTCCGCGCCCTGCCGCTGGACGGCGCCGGCCGCCGCAAGCCCATGTGGCACGCCCTCGCCCGCGCCTTCGAGGGGCGGTAGCCCCGGCCCGGACGGCGCGGCGCGACTCGGGCGGGACCGGGCGGAACGCGCTGGTGGCCGAATCGGACGGGCACCCCAAGGTCTTGTGTGGGGGGAACGGATGTCCCACCCCGGCCCGACGAGGCGGCGAATCGGGGCGACTCGCGAAGGGGCAAGGCTTCCGCCTCGCGGGATCGGTGCGGGATTCACTCTGCGTTCCCATCCCGGGGCGAATCGCGAACCTCACGCTTCCTTAACGACCGGCCGGCATGCCCGACCGGCCCGCGCGCTGCGGTCCGAGCCAGGCGGCCAGCGCCAGCATCCCCGCCGCCGCCAGCGCCAGCGCCCATTCCTGCCCGACCCCCGCCCGCGCGAGCCCCATCGCCACCGGGCCGAGCGACTGGCCGAGGAAGAAGCAGAAGGCATGCAGCGCCACCGCGCTGCCGCGCGCCATCGGCGCCACCTCCGTCACCCGCGTCTGGATCGAGGAATGCACCATGTAGAAGCCGAGCCCGAGCGTGAGGCAGCAGGCCACCACCAGCCAGGCCGCCGGCGCCAGCGCCAGCCCGCCCAGCCCGCAGGCGGCCAGCACCCCGCCCAGCACCACCATCCGCGCCTGGCCGAGTCGGCCGAGCAGCATCGGCGCCAGCGCCGCGAAGCCGAAGCCGCCCGCGGCGAAGCCCGCGATGGCAAGCCCCGCCTCGGCCGGGCCGCCGATGCTGCGCGCGGCCAGGATCGGCGCCAGGAAGGGGAAGACGCCGAAGACCAGCGTGCCTTCGACGAAGACCGCCAGGTACAGCCGCCGCGCCTGCCGCAGCGCCAGCAGGTGCCGGTAGCGCGTCAGCGCCTCCGCCATGTCGAGCCGGCGGCCCGGCGCGGCATGGGGCGCGGCCTCGGCGCCGCGCAGCACCAGGAAGCCGGCCACCGATGCCGCGGCGCAGATCAGCACGACCCCGCGCCAGCCGATGAAGGGTTCCAGCAGCGCCGCCATGGCGCCGCCGCCGGCCGATCCCGTCAGCCCCGCGACCAGCAGGCGCGACAGCGCCACCTGCCGCCGCTCCATCGGCACGCGGTCGCCGATGATGGCGATGCAGAGCGGGAAGATGCCGCCCGCCGCCGCGCCGGCCAGCATCCGCAGCCCCGCCAGCCCGGCCAGGCCCGGCACCAGGGCGGAAGCCAGCAGCGCCGCCGCCAGCACCAGCAGGCAGACCCGGATGACGCGCTGCTTCCCCACCGCGTCGCCCACCGGGCCGAGCACCGGCTGCACCAGCGCATAGGGCAGCGCGAAGGCGGTGCCGAGCAGCGCGACCGTCGCCGCCGTGGTGCCGAATTCCAGCGCCAGCACGCCCACCAGCGGGTCGAGCGCGCGCGTCGCCAGGGTGGAGGCGAGGCAGCCGAGCCCGAGGACGAGGATCAGCCTTGTGGTGGCGTCGGGGGGGCGGGCCATGCGGGCGCGACCTTGCGGCTTCACCCGGCGTGGCGCAACGGCGCCTGCCGCATCGCAGCATGGCGTGGCGGGGCGGCCCCATCCTCCTCCGCGCCACGGATTCGGGGCCGGGACGATTCCGCTGCCCCGGATCAGGCGCTAGGATGCCGCCCGCCATGGCCATCCCGCGCGCGCCGACGCCGCTTCCCGCCTTCCGCATCGCCTTCCAGCCGATCGTCGATGTGGACACCGGCATCACCATCGCGCAGGAGGCGCTGGTGCGCGGCCCGGCCGGGGAAGGCGCGGGGAAGGTGCTGGACGCCGTCGCCCCGGGCGACCGCTACCGCGTCGATGCCGCGATCCGCCGCGCGGCGGTGACGGAGGCGCAGCGCCTCGGCCTGCCCGCGACCGAGGCGTCGCTGACGCTGAACTTCTTCCCCAACAGCGCCGACGACCCCGAGCATGGGCTGGAACGCACCGTCGCCCATGCCGAGGCGATCGGCTTCCCGCGCGACCGCCTGGTCTTCGAGATCAGCGAGATGGAGGCGGTGGAGGATCCGCAGGCGCTGGCCGCGCATCTGGTGCCGCTGCAGCGGCGGGGGCTGCGGATCGCGCTCGACGATGTCGGCACGGGCCATGCGCGCATGCCGCTGCTGCTGGTCTGGCGGCCCGACGGCGCCAAGATCGCGCGGGAGGTGGTGATGGGCCTCGACCTCGACCCTGGCCGGCGGGAGCATGTCCGCCAGACCCTGGCGCAGCTTGCCGCCTTCGGCCTGGTGCCGGTGGTGGAGGGGATCGAGACGGTGGGCGAATGCCGCGCCCTGCGCGAGTTGGGCGTGCGCGCCATGCAGGGCTTCCTGTTCGCCCGCCCCGCCATCGGCATCCTCCCCGCGCCGGTGGTCCCGCCGCTGTAGCGGCGGCGCCGGATGGCGGGCAAAGCGGACGGCGGAGCCGTCCGAGCGGCCGAATGGCCGCCGCGGCCGGTGCCGCGCAGCCAAGGCCGCGGATGCGGCCGCCCGGCGCCTGAGGGCGGGCATACCCCGGTCGTATCAGCGCGCCGCGTCCTCCAGCACCAGCCCGGCCGCCCGGTGCGCCACCGCCAGCACGGTCGCGTTGATGTTGCAGACCGGGATGTCGGGGAAGACCGAGGCATCCACCACCCGCAGCCCCGCCACCCCGCGCAGCCGCAGCCGCGGGTCGAGCGGCGCGCCCGAACCCTCCCCGCCCATACGCACCGTGCCGCAGGGGTGGTACACCGTGCCGCCGGTCGCGGCCGCGAAATCGGCCAGCGCCTCGTCGCTCTGCACCGCCGGGCCCGGCCGCACCTCCCCCACCACGATGCCGCGCAGCGGCTCCGCCGCCATCCAGCACCGCGCCAGGCGGATGCCGCGCGCGACCGCGGCGCGGTCCTCCGGCGCGGTCAGGAAGCGCGGCGCGATCACCGGCGCGTCCCCGGCCCGCGGCGAGGCGAGCGTCACGCTCCCGCGCGACAGCGGCCGCGTCTGCCATACGCCGAGCGTCAGGCCCGGCTCGGCCTCCGGCACGCCGATGCGGCCTTCCGCCCAGGACAGGGGGCCGCCGTTGAGCTGGATGTCCGGCGCGTCCAGCCCCGGCAGGGTGCGGGCGAAGACGCCGACCATCCCGGGCGACCAGGTCAGCACCCCGTCGCCCCGCGCGACCCAGCGCGCGACCTCGAGGGCGAGGCGCGGCCAGGCGATGCGGCGGTTGGCCGACCAGGCATGGGAGGCGAGGCGGAAGGTCAGCCGCGCGATGTAGTGGTCCTGCAGGTTGGCCCCCACGCCGGGGATGTCGCGCGCCACCCCGATGCCCTGCGCGCGCAGCCCCTCGGCGGGGCCGAGGCCGGACAGCATCAGCAGCTGCGGGCTGCCGATGGCGCCGGCCGAGAGGATCACCTCCCGCCGTGCCGCCACCACCTGCTCCGCCCCGCCGCGGCGGATCGCGACGCCCGCCGCACGCCCGTCCCGCAGCACGACGCGCAGCGCCAGCGCGCGGTCGAACAGCGCGACGCCGCGGGCGAGGGCGGGGGCGAGGAAGGCGCGCGCCGCCGAATGGCGCGCGCGGCCGCGGCGCGTCTGCTGGAAGGTTGAGAATCCCTCCCGCACGGGGCCGTTCATGTCGCGCGGCGTCGGCAGGCCGATCGCCGCCGCCGCGTCGCGCATCCGCGCGACCAGCGGCGGCAGCTCCGCGAGATGTTCCACATGCAGCGCGCCGTCGCGCCCGCGATGCGGCCCCGCCTCCTCCGCCCGTTCGTAAGCGGCGAAATGCGGCGCGAGGTCGGACCAGGACCAGCCCGCGCAGCCCTTCTGCGCCCAGAGGTCGTAGTCCGACGGGTCGCCCCAGACATGGCCGAGCCCGTTGATCGAGGACGACCCCCCCAGCACCCGCCCGCGCGGGTAGTCGAGCGCGCGGCCCCCCGTCGCGGCATCCGGCGCCGTGCGGTAGCCCCAGGTCAGCGCCGGATGCGTCAGGATCCGCGCATAGCCCGCGGGGACGTGGATCCAGGGATGGCGGTCCCGCCCCCCGGCCTCGATGACGGCGACGGAGGCACCGGCGGCGGACAGCCGGTCCGCCAGCAGGCACCCCGCGCTGCCCGCGCCCACCACCACGTAGTCGAAGGACGGCCCGCTCATGCCGCCGCCCCCGGCACCGGCCCCACCCCGCGCGAGACGGCGAGCAGCGTGCGCCGCAGCCAGGCATGGCCGGCATCGCCCTCGAAGCGGCGGTGGAAGACCAGCGACAGGCGCGTGTGCCGGATCTCCACCGGGCAGGGGCGCAGCGCCAGTTCCGCCGTCTCCGCCAGGCGCTGCGCCAGCCGCGCCGACAGCGTCATCACCATGTCGGTGCGCGCCAGGATGTCCGGCACCGCCCCCAGATGCGCGACGACGCCGCCGAGCCGGCGCGGGTGCCCGGCCTCCGCCATCGGCCCGTCCAGCGCGCCATCGCGCGAGCCGTTGGCCGAATGCAGCAGGTGCGGGAAGGCGGCAAAGCGTTCCAGCACCATCGGGCCCTCGGCCAGCGGATGGCCGCGGCGCATCACCGTCAGGAACCCCTCCGGCAGCAGCCGCACGCGGGTGTAGAGCGCCGGCGGCTCCGGCAGCACCGCGACCGCGAGCTCCGCCTGCGACGCATCCAGCAGGTCCAGCGCATTGGTGCGGTCGGCGTGGCGGATGGCGAGCAGGGCGCGCGGCGCCTCCCGCGCCACCACCTCGAACAGCGGGGGCGCCAGCACGCTCTCGGCGTATTCGCTGAGGGCGAGGGTGAAGACGCGGTCGGTCGTCGCGGGGTCGAAGGGCGCGTGCACCGCCAGCGTCTGGCGCAGCCGGTCCAGCATCTCCGCCACCGGCCCGGCGAGCGAGGCGGCGAGCGCGGTCGGCTCCACCCCGCCCGGGCGGCGCAGGAACAGCTCGTCGCCGAGCGCCGCGCGCAGCCGCGCCAGGGCGTTCGACACGGCCGGCTGGGACAGGTTCAGCCGCTCCGCCGCGCGCGTGACGTGCCTCTCCCGCGCCACCGCGTCGAAGACGCGCAGCAGGTTGAGGTCGAGGTTCTGGATGTCCGCCATGGCCGGGCGCCCGTCATTCGCGGCGGTGATGATGGCCGTTCCGTCCCCGCGTTGGAAGGCCCGGGGCGATCGGCGCCACAAGGGGGCGACGGGACGCGGCGGCCGCGTCCGCACGGACAGGAGAACGACCATGACGCTCGACGAGCGGACCACCGCCCCCTATGCGGCGCTGCTGCTGCGCGTGACGCTCGGCGCGGCCTTCCTCGCGCATGGGCTGCTGCTGAAGGTGATGACCTTCGGGCTGGCCGGCACGATGGGTTTCTTCGGATCGCTCGGCTACCCGCCGGTCTTCGGCGCGGTCGTCGCCATCGCCGAGATCGCGGCCGGCCTCGCGCTGATCGGCGGCGTCTGGGTGCGCGCGGTCAGCCTGCTGGCGCTGCCGATCATGATCGGCGCGACGATCCAGCACCTGCCGAATGGCTGGATCTTCAGCGCCCGCGGCGGCGGCTGGGAATTCCCGGCGATGTGGACGCTGCTGCTGCTGGTGCAGGCGGGCCTCGGCGCGGGCGCCCATGCGCTCGACCTGGCCCGCCTGGCCGGCCGCGGCGCGACGGCCGCGCGGGCCTGATAGCGGCCGGCGTTGAAGGTGATCCGATGGCGGCGGGCGAAGCCCGCCGAGCCGCCGGATGGCGGCCGCCGCATCCGCGGCGAAGCCGGGGGCCGCGGATGCGGCCCGCCCGGCGTCTGAGGGGCGTGAATGTGTCAGCATTCACGCCGGTCAGTATGAGACTGCATCCCGTGAGAGGGGGGGAGGGGGCGCGGGCCTCCTCCCCCCTTTCCGCGTTCCGGGCTTGAGGCGCGTCAACGCGCGGCGCCTCATGCCGGGGCAGGCTGGCCGGGCCTGCCGCCGAAGGGGATGTCCGGAACCGTGCGCCGCTACCTGCTGCTCGCCTGGGTGCTGCTGGGTCTCGTCGCGGGCGGGGCGCTGCACCTGCTCGGCCATCCGGCGGCGGCGGGCTGGGCGTGGTCGGCGGCGGGGCTGCCGGTGGCGGCGCATGTCGCGCTCGGCCTCCTGCGGTCGCTGCTGGGCGGGCGGATCGGCGTGGATGCGGTGGCGCTGGCCGCCATCCTCGGCGCCGTCGCGCTGGGGGAGGCGGCGGCGGCGGCGGTGATCGGCCTGATGGTGGCGGGCGGCGAGGCCCTGGAAGCCTGGGCCGAGGGCCGCGCCACCGGCGCCCTGACGGACCTGATGGCCCGCGCCCCGCGCCGCGCCGCCCGGATCGAGGGGCAATCGGTCGAGGAGATCGATGTCGCCGCGATCCGTCCCGGCGACCTGCTCCTGGTCCGCCCGGGCGAGACGGTGCCCGCCGACGGCCGGCTGGAGGAGGAGGCCGCCACCCTCGACGAAAGCGCCCTGACGGGGGAATCGCTGCCCGCCACCTTCGCGCGCGGCGCCGCGCTGCGCAGCGGCGGCGTCAATGCCGGCCCCGCCTTCCGCCTGCGCGCCGACCGCGACGCCGAGGCCAGCACCTATGCCGCCATCCTGCGGCTGACGCAGGAAGCCGCCGCGGCGCGCGCGCCGCTCGCCCGGCTCGCGGATCGCTGGGCGGTGGGGTTCGTGGCCTTCACCGCCGTGCTCTCGGCCGGGGCCTGGATCGCCACCGGCGACCCGCTGCGCGCGCTGGCGGTGCTGGTGGTCGCGACCCCCTGCCCGCTGATCCTCGCCGCGCCGGTCGCGCTGGTCGCCGGCATCGGCCGGGCGGCGCGGCGCGGCATCGTGGTGAAGGGCGGCGGCGCGCTGGAACGGCTGGCCCGCGTGCGCACCGTGCTGTTCGACAAGACCGGCACGCTGACCCCCGGCCGCCCGCGGCTTGCCGCCACCGATGCGGACCCCGCGCTTGGCCGCGACGGCGCGCTGCGGCTGGCCGCCGCCATCGCGCAGGGCTCCACCCACCCGGTCTCCGCCGCGCTGGTCGCGGCGGCGGCGGCGCGGGGGCTCGACCTGCCGGTGCCGGATTCGGTCGCCGAGGTCGCGGGTGGCGGCGTCACCGGGACGGTGTCGGGCCATGCGCTGATGCTGGGCGCCGAGGGCTTCCTGCACGGGGCCGGCATCCGCATCGAGGACGGCTTCGGCGTCGCGGCATCGGTCGCGGCGGCGGCGGGCTCGGTCGCCTGGCTGGCGATGGACGGGCGCGCGGTGGCCGCCTTCGTCATGGCCGACGGCGTGCGGAGGGAGGCGCCGCGCGCGGTGCGGCGGCTGCGCGCGCTCGGCGTCCGGCGCATCGTGCTGGTCACCGGCGACCGCGCGGCGGCCGCCGCGCCGATCGGCCGCGCGCTGCGGCTCGACGCCGTGCTGGCGGAACAGTCGCCCACCGACAAGATCACGGCCCTGCGCGCCGAATCCGCCGCCGCGCCCACCGCCATGGTGGGCGACGGCGTGAACGACGCGCCGGCCCTGGCAGCGGCCGATGTCGGCATCGCCATGGGCGCCGCCGGCACCGCCGCGGCGGCCGAGGCGGGCGACGTGGTGCTGCTGGTGGACCGCGTGGACCGCGTGCCGGAGGCGCTGGCCATCGCGCGGCGGTCGCGCCGGGTGGCGCTGCGGGCCATCGTGCTGGGGATGGGGATGTCCGGCATCGCCATGGGCTTCGCCGCCGCGGGCCTGCTGACGCCGCTGGCCGGCGCGCTGGTGCAGGAGGGGATCGACGTCTTCGCCATCCTCTATGCGCTCACCGCGCTGCGCCCGGGCGCGGAGGAGGCGGCGCCCGCCGGCCTGTCCCCCGAGGCCGGCTTCGCCGAACGCAACGCCGAACATGCCGGCCTGCGCCACCTGGCCGAGGCCCTGCGGGAGGGGGCGGAGGCGATCGGCCCCACCCCCGCCGCCCTGCCGGCCCTGGCCGGTGTGGAGCGGCGCCTGCGCGACGAGCTGCTGCCCCACCAGCGGGAGGAGGAGCGCGCGCTGTACCCCGAGGCCGCGCGCCGGCTCGGCGGGCTCGACCCGGTGGCGCCGCTGATCCGCATGCATGCCGAGATGGAGGCGCTGGCGGAGCGCATCGGCCTGCTGCTGCGCCTGGCCGCCGCGGGGGATGACTGGCGGGAGGTGGCGCCGGAGCTGCGCCGCGCACTGTTCTCGCTGGAGGCGCTGCTGCGCCTCCACCTGACGGTGGAGGAGGAGATGCTGGCCGGCATTGCGGGCGAGGCGCCGGCCGCCTGACCTTGCCGCGGGCCTTCCGCCGCGCCCATATGCCGGCCATGGACCTCGACTTCACCGATGCCGAGCTGCGCCGCTATTCCCGCCACATCCTGCTGGAGGAGGTGGGCGCCACCGGCCAGGCGCGGCTGCGGGCGGCGCGGGTGCTGGTCGTCGGCGCCGGCGGGCTCGGCTCGCCGCTCGCGCTCTACCTGGCGGCGGCGGGTGTCGGCACGATCGGGCTGGTGGACCATGACCGGCTGGAACTGTCGAACCTGCAGCGCCAGGTGGCGCATGTCACCGCCCGCATCGGCCGCAACAAGGCCGAGAGCGCGGCGGAGACGCTGGCCGCGCTGAACCCGGAGGTCCGCGTCGAGATCCACCCGCGCCGCATCGATGCCGCGGCGGCACGCGAGCTGATCCCGCGCTACGACCTGGTCTGCGACGGCACCGACAACTTCGCCACCCGCTTCCTGCTGGGCGATGCCTGCCACCTGCTCGGCCGCCCGCTCGTCTCCGCCGCGGTGCTGCGATTCGAGGGGCAGCTTTCCGTCTTCCGCGGGCATGAGGGCGCGCCGCATCCCTGCCACCGCTGCCTGCACCCGGAACCGCCGCCAGAAGGCCTGGTGCCGACCTGTTCGGAAGCCGGCGTGCTGGGCGCGGTGACGGGGGTGATGGGCACCCTGCAGGCGACCGAGGTGCTGAAGCTGATCCTCGGCATCGGGGAGGGGCTGTCGGGGCGGCTGCTGCTGTGGGACGCGCTGGATGCGCGCTTCCGCACGGTGCGCCTGAAACGCGACCCGGCCTGCGCGCTGTGCGGCGACGCGGCGGTGATCCGCGACCTGTCGGCGCATGGGGAGGCCGCGCCCGCGGCCTGCGCGGTGTGAGCGCGCCGCTCGGCGTCCTGCTGCTGTCGGGCGGGCATGAGCGCGCCCATTACGCGCTGGTGCTGGCCACCGGCGCGGCGGCGGTGGGGCGCGACGTCGTGGTCTTCGCCACCAATGCCGGCTGCCGACTGTTCGACGCTGCCCGCCCGCTGGAAGCCGACCCGCGGGAGGCGCTGCTGGCCGCGCGCGGCGTGGCGGGCATCGGCACGCTGCTGGCCGCGGCCGCCGATCTCGGCATCCGCCGCATCGCCTGCGAGGCGGGGCTGCGGGCCGAGGGGATGGAGGCCGCGGCACTGGCGGAAGGGGTGGAGGTGGCCGGCGTGGTCACCTTCCTGGCCGCGGCCGGGGCGGGGCAGGTCGTTGCGCTGTAGGGGCCGCTTGACCGGGCATGGGGGAATGTCGGAGGGATCGGGGATGCGCCCCCTTCGCCTCGTCGTGCCGACCCTGCTGCTGGGCATCCTCGGCGGCGGCGCGGCGCTGTCGCAATCCGCCGTGGCGCCC